>LJUR01000020.1 GCA_001304105.1 Deltaproteobacteria bacterium SM23_61 | reverse complement strand
GGAGTGGGGGAGAAGACCGCTTCCCGGCTGGCCATGCATATTCTGCGGGGCTCCCGGGAAAACGCCGAAGGGCTCGCCCGGGCCATCCTGGAGGTGAAAGAGAAAATCCGGTTCTGCGGGCAGTGTTACAACCTGACCGATCAGGACCCCTGCCGCCTCTGCCAGGACCCAAAACGGACCCGGGAAGTCCTCTGCGTGGTGAGCAGCCCGGAGGACCTGATGGCCCTGGAAAAGAGCGGAGGATTCCGGGGCATCTACCATGTGCTCCATGGAGTCCTTTCGCCCCTGGAGGGGGTGGGCCCCCAGGATCTGAGGGTGGACGAACTTCTCGCCCGTTTGCGGGGGGGGGAAATAAAGGAAGTCATCCTGGCGACCAACCCTTCAGTGGAGGGGGAGGCCACGGCCCAATACCTTTCCCAGATCATCAAGCCCCTGAACATCCGGGTGACCCGCATCGCCCGCGGGGTTCCCATGGGGGGGGACCTGCAGTATATCGATGAAGTCACCCTGAGCAAATCCCTGGAGAACCGGAGCCCAATATAAAGCGATTGCGGAATGCGGATTGCGGAATGCGGATTGAAAAATCGATTCTTAAATCTGCTGTCTGAAATTTTAAAGTGCGTTCTTTGAAAAAACCTATGCCTCTTAAAATTTACAACACCCTGACGAAAAAGAAAGAAGAGTTCGTTCCCCTGGAAGAGGGGAAGGTAAAGATGTATGTCTGCGGGGTCACGGTGTACGACCGGTGCCATATCGGTCACGCCCGGGCGGCGGTGGTCTTCGACGTCATCTACCGCTTCCTGCTTCACCTGGGTTACCAAGTGACCTACGTTCAAAACTACACGGACGTGGATGACAAGATCATCAAACGGGCCCAACAGGAGGGCGTGTCCAGCCAGGTCATCGCGGAGCGCTACATCCGGGAGCATGCGCAGGATATGGAGGCCCTGGGCATGGAGAACCCCACCCATCAGCCCAAGGCCACCGAAAACATTCCCCAGATTGTCGCCCTTGTACAGAAGCTGGTGGACAAGGGATTCGCTTACCTTGTGGACGGGGATGTCTATTTCTCGGTGGAGAAGTTCAGCCCTTATGGCAAGCTCTCCGGGCGGGACCTGGAAGAGATGAAAGCCGGCGCCCGGGTGGAAGTGGATGAGAGAAAAAAGAACCCCCTGGATTTCGCCCTGTGGAAAGCCAGCAAACCGGGGGAGCCGGAGTGGGAAAGTCCCTGGGGAAAGGGAAGGCCGGGATGGCATATCGAATGTTCGGCCATGAGCCAGCGCTACCTGGGGGAGACCTTCGACATCCACGGGGGGGGCAAGGACCTTATCTTCCCCCACCATGAGAATGAAATCGCCCAATCGGAAGCGGCTTCCGGCAAGCCTTTCGTGCGCTACTGGGTGCACAACGGATTCGTGAACATCCATCAGGAGAAGATGTCCAAGTCCCTGGGGAACATTCTTCCCATCCGGGATCTGCTCGAGGATTACCACCCGGAGGCCTTGCGCCTCTTTCTTCTTTCCAACCATTACCGCAGCCCGGTGGACTTCTCCCCCCAGCACATGGTCGAGGCGAGCGCGGGCCTGGACCGTTTCTACACCGCCCTGCTGGGCATCAAGGAGTTTCTGTCCCCCCAGGGGAATGCTCCCTCTCCGAAAGCGGCCGGGCTCAAGGGAACGGCGAAAGAACTTTTCGAGAAGGTCTCCGCGGCCCGGGATGGTTTCAGCGAAGCCATGAAGGACGATTTCAACACCGCCCGCGCCCTTGGCTACCTTCATGACCTTGCCCGGACGTTGAACCGGCTGTTGGCGGACAAAGGTTTTCGCAAAGACCCGGCGGCGGCGGGCCTCCTGAGGGAGGGAGAAGGTTGCCTCCTGACCGCGGGAGAGGTCTTGGGTCTTTTCAGGGTGAAACCAGCCGAATATTTTGCCCATCAGCGGCGAAGGTTCCTTCGGGCCAAGGGGATGGAGGAAGAGCGGGTCCTTGGCCTGATCGCCCGCAGAGAGGCGGCACGGAAAGGAAAAAACTGGGCCTTGGCCGATGAAATCCGCCGGGAGGCGGCCACCCTGGGAATCGCTCTCGAAGACGGACCCGGGGGAACGACGTGGAGGCCGGCATGAGAATTGCGGATTGCGGAATAAGGACGGTTGCACGTTGCCGGTTGCCTGTTTTTGTCCTGAACGGGGGGGGAGGAACAAATAACAAGTAACCAGTAACGCGTAACGAGTAACGTATAACTCATAACGTATAACCAGGTCTCTGTTTTAGACTCCGAAATCAAGAATATTCATTTCTTTTCAATTTGGGTGTATAATGCAGCCATGTGGATCTGCCATGCTTGCGGGAAGGAGGTCAAACTTCAGGGCGGGGTGAGCCGGCAGGAAATTTGCCCGCATTGCCGCGGTGACCTTCACTGTTGCTTGAACTGCAGCTTGTACGACGAATATGCCCATAATCAATGCCAGGAGCCGAGCGCTGAATGGGTGAGCGATCGGGGAAAAAACAACTTCTGCGAGTACTTTGTTTTTAAAGAATCAGCCGGCCCGGGGAAGGGGCAGCGGGAACGGGATGAGGCCCTGGCGAAACTCGAAGCCCTCTTTAAGAAGAAAAATACTTGAGTTGGTATTTCTGGAACATTATGATATTTTTTGAAATCCGAAATTCGAATATCGAAGCAGGAAACAAATTCGAAATCCGAATTTCAAAATATCGAAACGGGTGTTTGGAATTTTGGATTTCGATCATTTGATATTATTTCGAGTTTCGAAATTCGTTCTTCGGATTTTGAATCGAAAAGCTTACTTGAATCAGACTGCAACCCAACGAAGGCACGATTTACTAGTTAGGCGAGGAAAGGAGGTTCATTAAGATCCAAAAGATTTTCGGGAATACCCTGGGCCTGAAACCCTCGCAAACCAGAAAAATCCTGGCCCTCTACCGCCGAAGAGTCCCGCCGCAGCGCGTCGTCACGCCCGAACTTGCCCGAGCCCTGACCGAATTGTCACAAGACAGCAACCGCCAGCTGGCCCTCCTCATCGACCGCGGGGGAAACGTCCGGTACGTCATTGTCGGAGGACCTGCAGGAATCTGGATCCCCGACCTTTCCGCCTATCGCCTGGGCAGCGGACCCCGCTTGAGGGGCCTTCGTTGTGTTCATACCCATTTAAAAGGGGAGTCTCTGAGCCATGATGACCTGACTGACTTGGCCCTTCTACGGTTTGACTTGATGGCGGCGATCGGGGTTCTGCCATCCGGTCTCCCGGGAGACATTTTCTTGGCCAACCTGATGCCCATGAATGAGAAAGGAAAGAGTTGGCGCTGCTGGGATCCTCTGCCGCTGGCCAGCCTGGATGTGGATGCCCTGGAAATCATCCAGGCCCTGGAGGGGGAGTTTCGCCGGTCGCAGAAGGTGCGGGAAGCAGGGGACCGCCGCGACCGGGCTATTCTGGTGCATGCTTCCTCGGCCCCCCGGTGGGCCATTGAGGACTCGCTCAGCGAGCTGGCCGACCTGGCGGATTCCGCCGGAGTCCTGGTTCTGGAGAAGCTCAGCCAGAGGCGCAACCAGTTTCATCCCCGGTTTCTCGTGGGGCGGGAAAAGCTGACGGACCTTTCCATCCGGGCCTTTCAGCAGGGAGCCGACCTTCTCATCTTCGACCAGGAACTGAACCCCAACCAGATGCGCTCAATCACCGACCTCACCGAGCTCCGGGTCATTGACCGGACCCAGCTCATTTTGGACATCTTTGCCCAGAGGGCCCATACCCGGGAAGGAAAGCTTAAAGTAGAGCTGGCCCAGTTGAAATACCTGCTTCCCCGGCTCACAACCGAAGACAGCGGGCTTTCCCGGTTGACGGGAGGAATCGGGAGCCGCGGACCGGGGGAAACCAAACTGGAGGTTGACCGGCGGAAGGTCCGGGAGCGCATCCACCGGCTGACGAAGGAGATGGAGGGGGTGAACCGGAGCCGGGAAGTCCGTCGGCTCCAGCGGGAGAAGAATCAGATGCCGGTGATTTCCATCGTGGGATACACCAACGCGGGAAAATCTACCCTACTGAACGCGCTGACCAAGAGTCGGATTCACGTGGAGAACAAGCTCTTCGCCACGCTGGACCCCACCACCCGTCGCCTGCGTTTTCCCCGGGAGAGGGAAGCCATCATCACCGACACGGTGGGATTTCTCCGGGACCTGCCCAAGGACCTGATGGATGCTTTTCGGGCGACGCTGGAAGAGCTGAGAGACGCCGACCTCCTCCTGCATGTCGTCGACATGAGCCACCCCCGGTTCGAAGACCAGATGGCCGCGGTGGAAAAGATCCTGGAGGAACTGGAGCTGAAACAGATTCCCCTTCTCCGGGTGTTCAACAAGGCGGACCGGCTTGATTTGGAAACCGCTCAGAGAATCAGCCGGGCCTTTAACGCTGTCTGCATCTCGGCGCTGAAGCCGGAGACTTTTCCTCCGCTCCTCGAGAAGATGGAGGTGGTTTTCCCCCGCCCAAAAAATGGAATTCTTCCCTCTCCGACTTCCCACGAATTTCCCATGGATTCCCCGGTGCCGGAGCCGGTTTAAACTCGTTGCTGGTTACTTGTTGCTGGTTATTGGTTACAAAGAGACGAGTAAAGAATGCGCTTTGAAACGAGTAATGAGTAACCAGCAACCAGTAACGAGGAACGTGGAGGGATTGAATCCGATCCGCAAATCGGTATAATGAGGGGAAACAATTTCTGCAGGGGTTGGGTGAGATGCCGATTTACGAATACGAAGCCGTGTCTCCGGGCAGAAAATGTCGCCGGTGTTCTTTTGTTTTTGAGGTCCTCCAGCGGATCTCTGATCCTCCCCTCGCTTCCTGCCCGGAATGCGGCCGGAGAGTCCGGCGCCGAATTTCCCGCCCTCGGGTCATCCTCCCGGGGTCGGCTGGGGGAGAAGACGAAGTGGAGCGCAAGGTGGCCGATTACGAAAGAAAGGGAATGTACAGCCACGCCGCGGAACTGGCGGACAAAGCGAGCGAGAAACCGGAAAAAGCTCGGCTGAAAGAACGGGCCATGGAAAATTACAAGAAGGCGGGGTACAATTTTTAAAAACCGTTGCCCGTTGCTGGTTGCTCGGTACGAACACAAGCGCATTAAATACCTTTACGGAAATGTAGGATGCGTTCCCCGAACGCACCGCTTGATATCCAGAAAGTGAAACAGACAATTTGCGAAAATCACCAAAGAGAAAACGTTCTTCCTCCCCCTTTTCCCCCCAAGAAATCCTGAGCATCATTCGGGCTCGAAAAGGGCAGCCCTTCACGCTGACCGACATCGCGCAAACTCTAGATGTGGATCCCGCCCGGCGGAGGGAATTGCGCCAGAGCCTTCGCGCCCTGGTGGACGACCACAAGATCGTGAAGCTGGACCGGCGGCATTACGGCCTTCCCCCGAAGGGAAACGTGGTCATCGGGCGGGTTCAGGCCCATCGGGATGGATACGGTTTCCTGATTCCCGAAGATCCGGACCTCCCGGACATCTTCCTCTCCCGGCGGGAAATCCAGGAGCTGATGCACCGGGACAAGGTAGCCCTTCATCTTCCCCGGAAAGAGCGGGGCCGGAGAAAGGCGCCGAGGACCTTCGAGGTGCTGGAAAGGGGCAACCGCCGGGTGGTGGGCAGGTACGAGGAAGGAACCCGATGGGACCGGGTCGTTCCTGATGAACAGCGCCTCGTACAGCCCATCCGTATCCCGAAAAAAGCTTCCGGGGGCGCACGGGAAAATCAGATGGTCCTGGCGGAGATCACCCATTATCCCGCCGGGAAAGAAGGTCCTGAAGGGAAGGTCCTGAAGGTTTTGGGCGACCCGGGTGACCCGCGTTTGGATTCGGAGATCATCATCCACAAGTATGATCTTCCCGACGCTTTTCCGCCGCCGGTGCTCAAAGAGGCCTCCGCGATTCCCCCGGCCATTCCGGAAGTGGGGTCGGCAAAAAGGAGAGATCTCCGGGCAATCCCTTTCGTGACCGTTGACGGAGAGACCGCCCGGGACTTCGACGACGCGGTGGCGATTTCCCGAGAACCCGGGGGAAAGCTGAAACTCTGGGTCTCCATCGCCGACGTCAGCCATTATGTAAAAGAGGATTCCGCCCTGGACAAAGAGGCTTTCCAACGGGGAACCAGCGTCTATTTCCCCGAACGGGCCCTCCCCATGCTGCCGCCCTCCCTCTCCACCGGGATCTGCAGCCTGAACCCCGGAGAAGACCGGCTGGGCATGACCGTGGCGATGGAGTTTGACGATCAGGGAAGGGTTCTCCGGACTGACTTTTTCCCGAGCGTAATCCACAGCCGTGCCCGCCTGACCTACACCCGGGTCAAAGAAATGCTCCAGTCGGATCAGCATGAGCCGGCACTCCACCCCCCGACCCTCTCCGAGGACCTCCGGATCATGGCCGATCTTTGCCGGAAGCTCCGGGCCAGGCGGATGGAAAGGGGGTCCATCGACTTCGACCTTCCCGAGCCCGAAGTGATCCTGGATGTTCAGGGTCAGATCGAAGAGATTGTAAGGAGGGAGAGGCACATCGGCCACCAGATCATCGAAGAGTTCATGATCGCGGCCAACGAGGCTGTGGCTCGTTTCCTGGATCGGAAGAGAGCGCCTTCGCTCCACCGGGTCCATGAAGCGCCGGATGCGAAGAAGCTGGAAGAGTTCAAGGAATTCGTCGAGCACTTGGGCTATCCCTTTCCCCTGAAGGCAAAAATCCAGCCCAGGATTTTTCAGGGATTTCTGGAACGGATAAGGGGGAAGCCCGAAGAGAAAAGCGTAAACTACCTGCTCCTCCGGTCCATGAGGCAGGCCCTCTACTCGGAAAAGAAACCGGGCCATTTCGCCCTGGCTACGGACCATTACCTTCACTTTACTTCCCCCATTCGCCGCTACCCGGACCTGGTCGTTCACCGGATCCTCAAGGAAATTCTCCAGCACCGGGAGCTGCCGGAAAAGAGAATCCGGCGCTGGCAGAAAAAGCTCCCGGCGATTGCCGAACATTCTTCCCAGAGGGAACGGGTAGCCATGGAGGCCGAACGGGAGATCGTGGACCGCAAAAAGGTCCAGTTCATGCGGGACAAGCTGGGCCAGGAGTTCAACGGGTACATCTCAGGAGTCGTCCCCTTCGGAATTTTCGTGGAGCTGGAAGACTTTTTTATCGAAGGGCTGGTTCACCTTACCCGGCTCCCCGAGGACCGCTACGAATTCCTGGAGAAGAAGCATACCCTGGTCGGAAAGAGGCAGAACCGGCTCTTCCGGCTGGGAGACCGGGTGCGGGTTTGCGTCGAGGCCGCCAGCCTGGAGCGCCGCCAGGTTGATTTCGGCCTTGTCCAGTGATATAGAAAAACAGATTATGGATATCATCTGGAAAGAAAAAGATTTCGCGCGGCCCTTTAGAAATCCGGTGCTCACCCTGGGAAACTTCGATGGAGTCCATCTTGGCCATCAGCGCATCTTCCAGCAGGTTTGCCAGAAAGCCAAGGAGACCGGCGGGGAGGCGCTGGCCTATACCTTTGCCCCCCATCCCGTGCAGCTTTTGAAGCCGGGAAAGGAACCGTTTCTTCTCCTTCCCCTTGCGGAAAGAATCCGGCTGATCGGCGAGGCGGGAGTGGACGTGACCATCTGCGCTCCCTTTACCCCCGAATTCGCCTCTCTGACCGCCGAGGAATTCGTGAGGGATATCCTGCACCGTCAGATCGGAGTCCGCCAGGTTTACGTGGGCCAGAACACCTCTTTCGGCCGGGGCCGCACAGGAAGCGTCTCCCTGCTGAAGGAATTCGGGAAGCGTTACGGTTTTGCGGTGGAGGCCGTGGAAGCGGTGGAGGTGAAGGGGACCCTGGTTTCCAGCAGCCGGATCCGAAGGCTCATCCGGCAGGGAGATATTCCCGGAGCCACGGAAATGCTGGGGCGCCCCCCCCTCCTCGTCGGAGAGGTCATCCATGGCTTCGGGCGGGGGAGCAGAAAGCTGGGGTTTCCCACGGCCAATTTGAAGGTCGAAGAGGTACTCGTTCCCCGGCCGGGAATTTATGCGGTCTGGGTTGTGTACGGGGGGCAGAGGTTTGCGGGGGTGTCAAACCTGGGTTGGAACCCCACCTTCCAGGACCACAAGTTTTCCATCGAGGTTCATATTTTAAACTTCGACAAAGAAATCTACGGAGAGCGGCTGCGGGTGGAGTTTGTGGAACGCCAGCGTGATGAAGTCACCTTCCCCGGTCCTGAAGAGCTGATTGTCCAGATCAAAAAGGACGTGGAGCAGGCCAAAAAAATTCTCGGGATCGAATAATCTTTGCTTTCCCCTGCCGTAGGGGCGTTTCACGATCCGCCTCCACCTTGCTTTCGAAAGCCCATGTCCCGATGCCGTCTTTGTAACTCCTCCTCAAATCCGGTATCCGAAGAAATCGGGGTCTGCGCGAATTGCCTCAAAGCAAAACCCGGGGCGGCTCTGCCTTTCGCTCTGCAGACCCACCGGAAGAGCCGATCGGCCTATCACCTCCCGGAAACACCCCCCCATGACCCCCAGGGAATTTCCTGTAACCTCTGCGTGAATGAATGCCGCATTCCCGAAGGCGAACTGGGTTTTTGCGGTTTGAGGCGAAACCAGGGAGGAAAACTCACCGGGGTTTCCGCCGAAGAGGGCAAACTCTCCTGGTACTACGATCCCCTGCCAACCAACTGCGTGGCCGACTGGGTATGCCCCGGCGGCACCGGGTCCGGCTTTCCCCGCTATGCCCATCGCCCGGGGCCGGAGAGGGGGTACAAGAATCTCGCCGTTTTCTTCCATGCCTGCACCTTCAACTGCCTCTACTGCCAGAACTGGCATTTCCGGGATGAAACCTTAAAGCCCCGCACGACCCCGGTCAGTCGCCTTGTCTCCGATGTGGACGAAAGGACTTCCTGCATCTGCTATTTCGGGGGGGACCCGGCGGCTCAGCTTCCCTTTTCCCTGGCCGCCTCCCGAAAAGCCCTGGCAGAAAAGAAGGGAAAAATCCTTCGCATCTGCTGGGAGACCAACGGGTCCATGCACCCAAGCCTCCTGGATGAAATGATCGACCTGGCTTTGGGCTCGGGCGGGTGCATCAAGTTCGACCTGAAGGCCTGGGATGAAAACCTGCACAAAGCCTTGACCGGGGTCCCGAACCGCAGAACCCTGGAGAATTTCCGGAGGGCGGGAGAGAAGGCCTGGACCAGGCCCGATCCTCCCCTGGTCATTGCCAGCACCCTTTTGGTCCCCGGGTACGTGGAGGAGGAAGAGGTGAGATCCCTCGCCCGCTTCATTGCCTCCATCAACCCCGAGATCCCCTACAGTCTACTCGCCTTTTATCCCCATTTCTACATGGCCGACCTCCCCTTGGTCCCAAGATACACCGCCGAAAAATGCCTCCAGGCCGCCCGGGAGGAAGGGCTTAAGAACGCCAAAATCGGGAATATTCACCTTCTCCGATGATTCTGGTAAAATACGAACCTCTCCCCCCTTTTGGAATAGAGAGATTTTTAAAACTCGCTCAGTTAGGAGATCAGAAAAATGGATGACAAGGCAGATTATCTGGGGCACCGGAAGAGGTTAAGAAATCGGTTCCAGAAGGGAGGAGGCGACGGGCTGCAGGACTATGAGCTGCTGGAACTTCTCCTGACCTACGCCATCCCCCGCAAGGATGTCAAGCCCTATGCCAAAGCTCTCATCAAACGCTTCGGAAGCCTTACCGGTGTCCTGGATGCGAGCCAGAAGGATCTGGAGGAAGTAGCCAAGATCGGACCCATCTCCTCAACCCTGGTCAGGCTGGTCAAAGAAATGTGCGCGGCTTACCTGGCGGAAAAGATCAAGGGACGGGAGGTTCTCTCTTCCCCGCAGGCGGTTCTGGACTTCGCCCGGATGAAGCTGGCGGGCTTGCCCCATGAAGCCTTCATGGTCATTTTCCTGGATTCCAAGAACCGGGTTCTGGAGCATAAGATTATGCAGGAGGGGACGGTGGACCGGGCGGTGATCTACCCCCGCAGGATTGTGGAGGAGGCTCTCTCTTGCCATGCCGCCGGCATTATCTTCGTCCACAATCACCCCAGCGGGGACGCCCAGCCTTCTCCGGAGGACAAGCAGCTCACCCGCTCCCTGATGGAAGCTGCCCGGACCATCGACCTGCGGGTCCTGGACCATTTGATCGTCGGGAAGGAAGGGTATTGCAGCTTTGCCGAATCGAGAATGCTGCCGGGCGCTTGAGGCATGAGCGGAAGAGGCCCCCTCTTTCGATGCCGGATGGATCACTGGCCATAAAAATCGGACCTCTCGACTTGCTACGAACATCTTATCGAATTCTTCTTGACAATACCCTCTTGACTTGATTAAATACGGCACACTGCACAGTGTCAGAATAATTTTTAGGGTCAGGTTGCCCGGGCATCCCTCCACTTAGACGAAACCCCTGCTTGGATCCAGCCATCGGCAACGAAAAGGTTCTTCTCTTGCGAGATCCATAATGCTCGGAAGCTTGCCCACTTAGAAAGGAGCGAATATGGCTGATTACAGAAAGTTTCACGATTACGCCGCAGAGATAGAGAAACGTCTGCGGCTCCAAACGTATGTACTGGCCGTCAAAAGGCTCAAAGATGAGAAAGAAATTCCCAAGGGGGCGGAAAGGCCCATGAAGGATTACGGGTATCATATGCCCCTTTGTCAGGGTTTCGCCCTGTCCCGCAAAGAAGACAAGACCATCGCCATGATTAAGGAAGACATGTGGTGCTTCGAGCCGATCGTGGGTTACGGGTGGGAGCCCCCGCCGCAATACTTTATGGACGGGAACAATCGCTATCCCCAGGATGTGAAGGACCTCGAGGCCGGGAAGAATTATGCCAGCGACTTTCCCAAGATGGAGACAGGGAAATACAAGGGAGTGGTATCGGCTTCTTTGTCCGGGGTGAATTTCACGCCCGACATGATCCTGATCTACTGCAACTCCCCCCAACTAAGCCTTCTGCTCTTGGGCAGAGAATATATGGACGGTCATGACCTGCCATGCCACCTTTCCAGTCACGCGGCCTGTGTCTATTCCGTGGTGCCCGTCATCAATAGCGGTCAGTACCAGGTCGCCGTGCCCTGTCGGGGCGATCGATATTTTGCCTTGGCTGGAGACGAAGAACTGATATTTACGGTTCCAACTCCGAGGATCGAGGACCTGCTCACTGGGCTGCGCCACCTGGAAAAATACGGGTCCAGATTGCCACGGAACCCGTCCATGATGCGGGAGCCTCAATTCCCAGAGAGTTATAGAAAATTGTTGAAGATGCTCACCTGAAAAATTTGCCTCGCCGTTCATGGAAATGGGGGGACAGATCCCCCAGGCGCCGCGTCCGTACCCAGAATGTTACCGTGGGACAGGGACATCTAAAAATTTGCCTGGACCTGTCCCCGACCTCCGTTCATATCCGCGTTCATCCATGTCCCGATAAAAGCCGTGAGGAGTGAGGCGTAAAATGTTTTAACTCCCAGCTCTCCGCTCTAAGCTCCACGCTGATTTTTTTATCTGTGTTCATCTGTGTCCTGATAAAGGATGTTTTTGGCGATTATCAGAACCGCGGTTCCTCCAGGGAAAGGTCAATCGGATCGGTGTGCAACAGGGTCTCGCTCCGGGACAGAGTGCCGGAAGCGATATCGATGACCGTCCGGTAGAGGCGTTCTCCCGCTTCCTGCGGGTCTTCCCCATCGGTGATCACGGTGCCGGAATAAAAATCGATGTTGTCCTGGGCCATCTTGAAGGTATTGGGGTTGGCTGTGCACCATAGAAAGGGTGCTACGATCGAGGGGCAACCTTCCATGAGGTCGCGGCCGGCCAGCCCCCCTCCCCCCAACTGGAACATGACGAGGTTGGAGCCTGCCGCAGCATACCCGGCGAAGATGGATAAGGACCCCATCCAGCAGTCCACGAAATAGAGGCCCTTGCCCTTCGGCCGCTCCCCGTACTGCAGAACACCCTGAATCGTCGACGTCCCCGCTTTGTGAATGGCTCCCAGGCTTTTCTCTTCCAGGGAGCTGAGTCCCCCCTTGATGTTAGCCGGGACGGGATTGATGGTCCGGATATCCAGGCCGGTAGATTTGGCCAGGGCCTCCCGGTGGGCAACGGCATCCAGAATCGCCTTGGCCGCCTGTGGATTCGCGGCACGTTTGGCCAGGACGTGCTCGGCCCCGATGATTTCCGTGGTCTCGCCGAAGAAGCAGGTGCCTCCCGCTCCCACAATCTTATCAAAAAGATATCCCACGGCCGGGTTCCCGGCGATGCCCGAGGTCGTGTCGGAATACCCGCACTTTACCCCCAGGCAGAAATGCTCGTTCCCAACTTCCACCCGGCGGAGCTTCGAGGCCTCGTACACCATCATGCGGGCCAGCCGGATCCCCTTGGCAATGGCCCCGTAAACGCCGCCGTCCCTTGCCGGGTCGATGACCTCCACCCGCTTGCCGCCGGCCGCAATTTCGTCCGCCAGGCGCTCGGTCTTGAGCTCCGGGTACCCAACCCCCGGGCTGGCTGCGTGGACGATCACCGAAGCCACATTTGGATTCCTGCCGAGGCCAATGAGAACGCGGGCGATGCATTCCCGGTCATTGGCGGTGCGGCCCGAACCATGGTCCACGGTTTGGATGGTCCGCACACCGGCGACGAAATCGCCGATGGATTTGGCGATGAGGCCCTGGGGAATGACCAGGACGTAATTCCGTGTTCCCACGGACCCGTCGGGCCGCGGGTAGCCCAGGAAACTCATTGTTTTTCCCTCCCTTCCAGGTCTCCCCGTGCCCGGGTGCCATCGAGGTTGTGGATGTGTACCAGAGCGCCCCTGTTGATGGGGCGGCCCGCTTTTCCGATCGTCTCTCCGTACTTGCGGATGGTCGCTCCCCGGGGGATCTCCTCCAGGGCGATTTTGAAGCCGAAGGGAATGGCTTCCACCGCCGCCACAGAGCGAACCTCCCCGCCACCGCTGACCTTTACCTGGTCTCCGGGCTGGATTTCCTCCACCGTGGTAGCCACATTATCCTTCGGATGCATAACGAGGGCGCGTTTCACGGCCATGGCTCCATCCTCCTTCGCGAGCAACTGAAAATGAACTTTTTTTCAGGTTCCTTCCATGGGGTACATCTTGTTCTGAAAATAACAGCCCCTGGTTGGCCGGTCAAGAAAAAATGGAGGGAAAAAATGCAAAGAGGGGGACGTTGGTTCTAAGTGACCTTATGGACAGGTGAGGTGGGAAAAATTGCCCGATTTTTTAATGCCAGAGTCCTCCATCGCACCGAGAAATCATATGTAGTCCGGCCAGAAAAGCCATTAAACCTTGGTCGCATCCAGGATGGCAAACGGACTATTTCCAAAGCTACAACCCTCTATTTTTATCGAACCCCGCTTCATACAAGGCTTTTATTGAAAAAGGAATTCCAAAAATTTCTCAGGAAAGAAAGGTATTCGCAAGGTCACTTAGAACCAACGTCCCCTATCTTGTAGATACGAAACCCTCTTTTTCATTGTCTCAATGGGGATCCTCTTCTTCTCTTTTCGGATTGGGTTAACCACCCGGCGCGAATCACGGGACTTATTCCTTTTTAAGAAAAAGCCGCCTCCATACCTTCCCGATTGCAATCCAGATCAATTCTCCAAGAATGAGCATCCCGAAAAGTCCGAGGACGATCGCGGCGAAGCCAAGGCAAACCCATAGCACCGAGTCAAACCCCAACTCCCTCCCAAAGATCACGAAAAGACAAGCCAGCAAAAATAAGATCAGGAAGAGAGCCCAGGCTATTTCCTTGAGGTGATCATACAGAGCGCGAACCAGCATCCCCATCCTTTTCCTCCACCGATTTCTTACTACCACAGTTCCTGCCCCGAAAACACCCCCTGCGGGGACCGTCAAATTTTTCACCGGGTGCTTGGAAATCACTCAAAGAGCGAGCATGCCTTTTAGGGGGAAATCTCTGAGGCTGGATTGGCATAGTTTTAGCATGTCCAATACAGTGCTGATGATTGCCTTTGGGAATATACTTTTTGGGACTGGCGGGCAGTGTGGCAATTTTGGCCCAGAAACGGGCTCCCGAGGAGATGTTCCAAGGCTATTAAGGCGCTGTGAGGCGGATAAGCCGTCCCTTCAGATTCTATGGTCAGCGGGGAAAAACCTGCCGGGCAGGTCATTTTCCCAACCGTTCATGTCATATTTTGAAAGGAGGAGGCCCGCTTTTCCATGGCCCGTTTTTACGATCTGGATGAATTAACCCAGTCTTTCCCTCCCTGCCAATCTTCCGACCCCCTTCCAACCCGTGCGGCAGGACGGCAGAGATACCGGAAACCGGTTCTTCTGGGGGAAGAAGAGGAAAAAAATGGAGTCTATGGCATCGGGGCCGAACTCTTATGCCCTTTTTGCGGGGGCAGGTTTGACTTCATGCTGCTTGAGTTTGATAATTCCGGGGACGACTCCTCCCTGGCCTGGGGGGAGATCAATCTGGAAGAGTTTGAGGTGGATCTTCTGCGCTGTCCCGTTTGCGGCCACCGGGACCTGCAGCCGCTCTAAGCCGCTTTCCTTTTCGTCTTTTCTCTTTCCTTGAACCTTTCCCTTTAAACCTTCCTTATTTTCGGGTATAAAAGAATTAGGATAGTTTCGAGTTTCGGGTTACTTGTTGCTCGTTAATGGTTGCTTGCTTTTCCTTTGACGAGTAACCCGCAAGCAGCAAACAAGAACCATTTTTTCTCCGAATTCCGTACGGGCGCGCAGCCGCGCGCCCCTACAAACTCCGGACTGATTTGATTTCCGGTCATGAAAAAATTCGACCTCCACCTCCACACCGACTACTACTCCAGCTGCTCGGCCATCAGCCCGGAAGAATTGATCCGGCAAGCGGTTGCCCTGAAACTGGACGGGATCGCGGTTACCGAACACGGCATCCGCTGGCCGGATGATAAATTCGATGCCCTCCGTAGGCTGGCTGATCCCCACGGGCTCATTCTGGTCGATGCCCAGGAAGTGCAGACCTACAGCGCCAAGAATGGCAGTGAGGGTGAATACCTGGTGTTCGGCATGAAGAAGAGCCTGGGATCGGATTTCTCCGCCAGGGAACTGGTCGAAAGGGTGCACGGGGAGGGAGGCATCCTGATTGCCGCGCATCCGTACAAGTGGTCCCGCTTCGGGAAGGACCGCTATTACGGCGCAGGAGACCGGGTCTACGAACTGGAGCTGGATGGGCTTGAGCTCTTTCACCCGGATCACGACGAAGAAGCCCTCGCCAAAGTCCGCCGGGCCATGGAGAAATTGGGCCTTCCGGGGACGGGGGGCAGCGACGCCCACCAGGTTTATGAGATCGGCATGTGCCTCACCCTTTTTGAGAATGAAGTGAAGAATGAAGAGGATTTGATCCGGGAGATCCGGGCCGGTCGGATTCAGGCGTTGAAAAATCCAAGTTAAAAAAAATAATTGGACACAGATGAACACAGATAAACACAGATAAAAAAATCAGCGTGGAGCTTGGAGCAAGGAGCCGGGAGTAAAAACATTTTACCCCTCACCTTTTACCGCCTTTAACGGGACACGGTGCCACGTTGAAACGAAGACGCCGTGACAGTATGATAGGGTGTCTTGTCTTTACTCCGCTTCGCCCCATCTCCGTGTCTCCGCGTCTTCTTTTTTATCCCGTGACTCCCCATCTCCGCGTCTACCTCAGTACCTTTAAGAGTTTTTCCAGCGGCAGGGTATTGATCACGTCCCTGGCCTCGATCCAGCCCCGGCGGGCGGTGAAGACCCCGAACTTCATGAGCTCCAGCTGCCCATCGCTGTGGGCGTCCGTGTTGATGGCCAGCCTGGCCCCCATATCTCTGGCCATCCGGGCGTCCGCATCCTTCAAGTCCAGGCGGTCCGGGTAGGCGTTGATTTCCACGGCGACCCCCTGATCGATGGCTGCCCGAATGACCTCCTGGAGGTTGATCTTGAAAGGCTCCCTCTCCAGGATCAGCCGCCCCGTGGGGTGGGCCAGGATATTCACGTTCGGGTTTTTGATGGCCTTGATCACCCGCCGGGTCATCTCCTCCTCCTCCATGTTGAAGCGGGAGTGGACCGAAGCCAGGACCACCTCGCATTCCTTCAATATATCGTCCTTAAGGTCCAGGCTGCCATCGGGAAGAATGTCGACTTCCACGCCCTTAAGAATCCGGATGCCGGAAATCTGGCCGTTGGCTTTTTCGATCTCCTTCAGGTGCTTGGCCAGCTGTTTTTCATCCAGACCCCCGGCCACCCGCACCGCTTTGGAGTGGTCGGTGATGGCGATGTAGGCATACCCCATCTCTTTCCCCTTCCGGGCCATCTCCAGGATGGAATTTTTCCCGTCGGAGGCGGTGGTGTGCATCTGCAGGTCCCCGCGGATGTCCGATGGTTCTACCAGGCGGGGAAGCTTTCCCTTTTCGGCGGCCTGGATTTCCCCCCGGTCCTCGCGGAGCTCCGGGGGGATGAGGGGAAGCCCCACAGCCTTGAAGACGTCCGCCTCTTCGGCCCCGCTCAACCGCTTCTCATCCTTGGCCCGGAAGACCCCGTACTCGCTGACCTTGAGGCCCTTCTCCTTGGCCCGCTCCCGGATGGCTACGTTGTGGGCCTTGGACCCGGTAAAATAGTGCAGGGCTGCTCCGTAGCTTTCTTCCTCCAATACGCGCAGGTCCACCTGGAGTCCGCATTTCAGCCGGACGCTGGACTTGGTTTCTCCCCGGGCCAGTACCTCGGCCACATCCCCGTAACCGGCGAAGCGGTCCATCACCTTGCATCCTTTGCCGCAGATGGCCAGGATGTCCAGGTCGCCGATGGTCTCCCTCCGCCGGCGGAAACTTCCCGCCGGGTCGAGCCGCCTCACCCCGGGCACCCCTTTGAGGTGGCGAAGCAGGGCCTCCGCGTACTGGAAGCCCACGGAGAGCTTGAAGCGGCCCATGCCCGCGCGGTAGTGCTCGATGGATTTGAGGATTTTCTCTTCGGTCTTCAAACCCATACCGGGAAGATTTCGCAGGCGGCCAGCCTGAGCGGCCTTCTCCAGACGGTCGACGGAGTCCACATTGAGTTCGTCGTAGAGGACTTTGACCTTCTTGGGGCCCAAACCCTCCAGTTTCAGGAGCTCCGTCAGCCCCTGGGGCACATGGGATCGGAGTTCCTCGAGGGATTGACATTTCCCGGTGGATAAAATCTCCCGGATCTTTTCGTTGATCGACTTGCCGATGCCCGGAATCTCCTCCAGGTTTTCCCCGGCCCTGACCAGGGCCTCCAGACTTTGACTCATATCCTCGATGGTCCGGGCGGCATTGCGGTAGGAACGGATACGAAAAGGGTTTTCCCCCTGAATTTCCAGGATGTCGGCGATTTCCGTGAAAAAATCGGCGATGGCCTTGTTTTCCATGTCAGACCTCTGGGCAAAGGGAGGATGAGAGAATATACCCCGGGATTCCGGCCCGGGAAAGGGCCGGCGGAGAAGATGGCTGCGGGAAAAAAATGAATGAAGGATCGGAGAATGGAAGCTAGATTAAGCCCGATCTCTCCAACCCGTGAAATACCTTATCGGCAAATATTTTACATGGGGCATCGCCGTTGGGGAAACAATGAAATTTATCTTCTTCCTTGTCTCGCCAGATGCAGGAATTGCAGTCCCCGGGAGTCAGCGCGTTCATCAACCAGGCGATTTCTGCTTCGGTAAGTTTGCCGTTGGTGCGGCTCTTAAAAAACAAATCACACCTCCCATGGAAGAACCTAACTTAGAAGGGTATTCCCTTCCAGCAAAAAAGTCAAATTTTTTTAACCCCGGGGCGAATGATCGATCGCTTCGCCGAGCCGCCCCAAAAAATCCTATTTGATTTTATTTTAATATAGTCGCCGAAAAAAATCCAATGATTCAAGACAGATCCGGCCTAAGCCCCCCTACATATTTCTTGACAAGTGCATATTCCTTTAATTATGATGAGTTACAAGATGCCCGAGGCCTGAAGCCTCCGGAGGAAAAGGGCATGAAAGAAAAGAAGGCTTCATTCAAAAAAGTCAGGGCCTGGATCAAGACGGTTGACTCGACCTATACGGGAACCATCTACCTGCCGAAGGATCACACCCGGATTTCCGACGTGATGAACGATGAACGGCAGTTTATCAGCATGACCGACGTGGAGTCCAAGGACTTTGTCTCCCCCAAAGCTTACCTGGCCATCAACAAAGACCTCATCGAGCTCGTGGAGATCCTGGACCCTGACCTGGAGCGGGAACGATGACCTATAAGGACCGACTCGCCTTCAGCTTCCATATTCCAACCAAGATCGTATTCGGGGCCAACTCCCTAAAGGATGTGGTCAAGGAGATGGACGGCCTGAAGATGGAAAAGGCGCTGGTGGTCACCGACGGAACCCTGCAAGACAGCCCCATGGTCAAGACCCTGATGGAAACCCTGGGGAACCGGGCTGCCGGACTCTTCGGGGAAGCCATTCCAGACTCCTCTTTCCAGGTGGTCAGCCGGGGCACCGGGGTGTTCCGGGAAAAGGGCGCGGACGGCCTCATCTCCATCGGGGGAGGCTCCTCCATGGATACGGCCAAGGCCATCGGCGTCCTGGCCAAAAAGGGGAAAGAAGACCTGAGGGAATTCGTGGGCATCGGTAAGATAGGGGAGCCCATCGTTCCCCACATCGCCGTTCCCACCACTTCCGGTACGGCCAGCGAGGTGACCCAGTTCGCCACCGTCAAGGATCACGAGGCCCGGGAGAAAAGACTGCTCTCCGACCCCGGCCTCATCCCTCCGGTAGCGATCCTGGATCCCCTGCTCACGGTCAGCCTTCCCGCGCAGCTGACCGCGGCCACGGCCATGGATGCCATGTCCCACGGGATCGAGAGTTTTCATGCCCGCTTCTACGAGCCCTTTGCCGACGCCCTGGCCTACCAGGCCATCCGGCTCATCGTCCAATATCTGCCCGTCTGCCTCCAGAAGCCCGATGATCTGGAGGCCCGGGGCATGCTGGCCATCGCTTCGACCCTGGGGGGAATGGCCTTTCAAAATGCTCTGGTGGGCTGCGTGCACGGGATGGCCCACGCCCTGGGGGGAATGTACGGGCTTCACCATGGGCTGGCGAATTCCATCCTTCTGCCCCACGGCATGCGTTTCAACATGCCCCTCAGCGCTCCCCGATACCGGCAGGTGGCCGAAGCCTTCGGCCTGGACGTGAAGGGTAGGAGCGATGCGCAGGTCGGGGAGATGGCGGTCCAGGCGGTGGAGGTATTTACCAAAAATACCGGACTTCCGCAGAAGCTTTCCCAGGTCAACATTCCCCGGGAGAATATGCTGGAAGTGGCCAAACTGGCGCTGGCCGACCCGGGGATGAAATCCAACCTCCGTCGGGTCACCGATCCCCAGGAAATTGTTGCTGTCCTGCTGGCCGCATGGTGACGGAGGCATATGGAGCCTGAAGTTAGACAGAGGTATCTGCGAAAACTCCCGGCGGTGGATGAGCTTCTCCATCGGCCTCCCATTCAATCTCTTCTGAAACTCCACTCCCGACCCCTGGTGGTTCACTCCATCCGGAAAGTCCTGGAAGAGAAGCGCCGGACCATCCTGCAGGGAGGGGAAAAAGAGGCCACCGCGGCGGGAAGTCTGACTCCGGATCAGTGGACGGACGCCGTGGAAAAGGCGATGGCGACGACCCTTCAGCCCTCCTTGCGCCCGGTGATCAACGCCACCGGCGTGGTTCTCCATACCAACCTGGGGAGGGCTCCCCTGTCGGCGGAAGCCCTTCGAAACCTGGTGGAGATCGCCGGCGGCTATTCCAACCTGGAATTCAACCTGGAAACCGGGGAGCGAGGGTCGCGCTACGAACACGTGGAAGAGCTCCTCTGCCGGATCTCCGGGGCCGAATCGGCGCTGGTGGTCAACAACAACGCCGGGGCCGTCCTCCTGGCCCTGAACACCCTGGCCGAGGGGAAAGAAGTCATCGTCTCCCGGGGGCAGCTGGTGGAAATCGGGGGCTCCTTCCGCATCCCGGACGTGATGAGGAAAAGCGGGGCCCGTCTGGTGGAAGTGGGGACAACCAATCGAACCCACCCGGGGGATTACGAGCGGGCGATTACCGCGGAGACGGCCCTCCTGCTCAAGGTTCATGCCAGCAATTTTCGCATTCTGGGGTTCGCCGCTGAAGTTCCTCTGAAGGACCTGGTGGCCCTGGCGGGCGCCCGGGGACTGCCGGTGATGGAGGACCTGGGGAGCGGATGTTTCGTCGATCTTTCTGCCTATGGAATCGAACATGAACCCACGGTTCAGGAAGCCGTTCAGGCCGGGGCGGATGTGGTCACCTTCAGCGGGGACAAACTCCTGGGTGGGCCCCAGGCGGGCATGATCCTGGGAAAAAAGAAGTTCATCGACCCCATCAAGAAGAATCCTTTGAACCGCGCCCTGCGGATCGACAAACTCACCCTGGCCGGCCTGGAGGCCACGCTGAAGATTTATCTGGACCCCAGCCGGGTCATAAAAGCTCTCCCCGCCCTGGGGATGATGACCTGGCCGGCGGAGGAGCTGAAGAAAAGGGCCGGGCGTTTTCGGCGCAAATTGGGCCGGGAGCTGCCCGCGGGATACCAAGTCACGCTGCGGGAGGACAGTTCCCAGGTGGGAGGAGGGGCCCTTCCCCTCCAGGCCCTCCCGACCTGGGTTGTGGCCATCCGGCCTTTGCTGCTCTCCGCGGCCTCCCTGGAAGAGAGGCTGCGAAAAAGCGATCCCCCGGTCATCGCCCGGGTGAAAGAAGAGGAAGTCCTCCTGGACCTCCGGACCGTGGCCGGGGAAGAAGAAGCAGCCTTGCTGGAAGCGGTGAAGAAAGCGCTATGGAATTCGGAATGCGGAATTCGGAATGCGGAATAGGTTGCTGGTTGCTGGTTTCTCGTTGCTCGTCGTGCGGGAAATGCCTGCCTGCTGCCACGACGATCGAGTAACCAGCAACGAGTAACGAGTAACAAAAAACTGATTTTCCATTCCGCACTGGAAGAGGTTAACTATGGTTAATGCGCACGTTTTAGTCCTCAACAAATCATACCTGCCCATACACGTGACCACGGTCAAGCGGGCTTTCTGCCTGCTCTACGCGGGCATTGCCAAGGCGGTGAACGCCCAGTACGAGACCTTTGATTACGAGAGCTGGAGCCGGATCACCGTCGAGCGGAGCGACGAGACCATCGGCCTGGTCGACCGGGTGATCAAGGTTCCCAGGGTCATTCTTCTTTTGGCCTACGACCGGGTCCCCAAGCGCCGGGTCCGCTTCAGCCGGTATAACATCTTTGCCCGGGACAAGAACACCTGCCAGTACTGCGGGCGCAGGTTCCCGCGCCCCGAACTCAACCTCGATCACGTGATTCCGCGCGCCCATGGAGGAACCTCCACCTGGGAGAACGTGGTGTGCAGCTGCCATGCCTGCAACCGCCGAAAGGGCGGGAGAACGCCCGGGGGGGCCAGAATGAGGCTGATCACCCAGCCGCGCAAGCCGGCCTGGACGCCCCCCATCAGCCTGTCGGTCCCGGCGGTGATGCGCCGGGAGTGGGCCCCCTTCCTCGACTTCATGGTCGATGTTTCCTACTGGAACACCGAACTCCTGGAA
>LJUR01000019.1 GCA_001304105.1 Deltaproteobacteria bacterium SM23_61 | reverse complement strand
GTGAAAGTAAAATCCGTGGTCCGGTATGGAAATGATGCCCAGGAGATCGTCGATCATGCCCGGGACCGGGACTTTGACCTCATCGCCATGTCCACCCACGGCCGTACCGGCCTCACCCAGTTCGTCCTGGGTAGCGTGGCCAACAAGATCATCCACACGGCCACCGTGCCGATCTTCTTGTGCAGGGTCTGCTAGAAAAAGTCAGCGGGGAGCAAAGAGCTTGGAGCAGGGAGCGGGCCTGGAGGTATCGGGGGGCAGGATGAAGAGGATTGGGGTTCAAAGTAGGGGCGGGTTTGAAACCCGCCCGTACGGAGGTCGCGGCAAAAACCCCGAACTGCTTTGCCCTTCATCCCTTCAATATTCTCTCCAGCTTCCAGTCCACCGGCAGCCGGACCCGCTGCCCAGACCTGGTCTCGAAGAGAAGATAGCCGTTGGCCAGGCCGAAGAGGAAGAGGTCCTTGGTGATCTCCACGTCCTTCTTGCAGTAGGCGATGACCTCGTCGATCCGGCCTTCCTTGAACCACTGCAGGGACTGGAGGCCGTCGGCGGACTTCGACCTATGGAGGGTCTTGTGGGCCAGATGGCCGAGAGACAGGCGGTATCCCAACTGGCGGGAGACTTCCTGCAGGATGTCGAAGGTCTTCAGCGATTGGAAACGAAAGGAGGTATAGGCTTTTAGCACCTGATAATCGAAATCGGCAATGTTAAAGCCCACGATGAGATCTGCGCTTTTCAGCTTTTCGACCAGTTCGTGAACGCCTTCCTCTTGGAACACCTGGTAAGAATCTTCCCGGGAATCGTAGGCCACCGCCGCCGCCACCCTCATCAGGTGCTTGTTGTGCCAGCCTCCCACCTCCTCGGCGCTGCGCTGGGTCTCGATATCCAGGAAAAGGACCCGGTGCCGGGCCAGTTCCTCTTTCAGCCAGGCAGGGGCGGGAGCGGTGGCAACGGCTTCCGGTTCCTCCAATTCGGAATCCCGGGCTAGCATATCCGTGGTGAAGACTTCATCCTTAATATTAACCTTGACCTCAGCCTTAACCTTACCCTCGGCCTTAGCCTTCGCTTGCTCCCTTCTTGATTCTCCCAGAAGCCACTCCAGGACGAATTCCGCGGCCCCTTTGTCCAGGGGCTTGTTCCCCGAACCGCACTTGGGAGAATGAACGCAGGAAGGGCAGCCGTCCAGGCAGGGGCAATCCCGGATCAGCCCCAGCGTCTTGCGCAAGAGTTCTTCGATCACCCCGTAACCGTAATCCGCCAGTCCCACCCCTCCCGGGTACCCATCATAGATGAAGATGGCTGGTTTCTCCAGCTGGGGGTGATGGGGGTAGCAGATTCCCCCCACGTCGTTCCGGTCGCAAAGGGCAAAAAGGGGAAAGAGGGCGATGGAGGCGTGTTCGACGGCGTGGATCCCGCCCATGAAGTGAAGGCCTTCTTCCTTGAACCGCTGGACCATCTCCCCGGGCAGGATGATCCAGAGGCCCATCGTTTCAAAGATGTGGGAAGGCATCTCCAGGTCGTGCACGCTGAGCAGGTCCTGGCCGAAGATCCGCCGTTTTTCAAAACCCCGGACCCGTTCCGTGACCTTCAGCCGGCCGTAGCAGGCGGTGAAATGGGGAAAGGGCTGGGTCTTGACCACCGAGAGAATCTCCGTCTCTTTTTCCGTGAGGGCGCGGGTGTAATAATCCACGTCCGCTGGCTTGGCCCAGACTTCCCGCTTTCCCTGGTCCAGGCGGACGATTAGATAGGGTTCGGCCCGGTGGAGGTAGATCGCTCCCGGGTGACACTCGCTGTAGACCCGGGGAACGCTGATCTGGCCGATCAAACGCTTGGTCTCTTCCTCGAAAATGGTAAATCCTTCTCCGGCGCTGCGGATGTCTACCAGGCGATGAGGATTGAGGCGGTGGGAGAACCATTCCCGGCCGGAAGCGCTTTGCAGAAGCTCTCCGTCCGAGACCAGCTGGTCTAGAAGAGGGGTATAATTCTGGATCGGGATGATCGACTCGTCCGTTCGCAGGGGGATTTCCGCGCTGGCACAGACCAGGTGTTTGGAGACCACCACGGAATTGTCCGGGTCCACCACCGCACTCTCGAACCCCCGCCCGAAAAAATCCTCGGGATGGTGCATGAAATACTGGTCCAGAGCATCGGGCTGGGCAATTAGGGCGATGAGGGATTCCCGGTCGGCACGCCCTACCCGCCCTCCCCTCTGCCAGGTGGCGGCCACCGTTCCCGGGTAGCCCACCAGGATGCACACATCCAGCCCCCCGATATCGATCCCCAGCTCCAGGGCGCTGGTGGAGATCACTCCTAAGAGGTCCCCCGAAACCAGCTTGGCCTCGATCTCCCTCCTCTCTTCCGGGAGGAATCCGGCCCGGTAGGAGCTGACCTTTCCCCGCAGGTCCGGCCGGTCCTTCAGCACCCAGGCGTGGAGGAGCTCGGTGATCTTCCGCGCCTGGGTAAAAGCGAGAGTCCGGAAACCCCCGTCGATGCAGTCCAAGAAGAGTTTGGCCGCCAGGGTATAGGGACTGGCATTGGGGTTGAGAAAAAGAAAATGCCTTCCCGAGCGGGGCGCCCCGCTCTCGGTGACCGCTTCGAAAGGAAGGCCGGTCAGTTTCTCGGCGAAAGCTTTCGGGTTGGCGATGGTGGCCGAGCAGGCGATGATCTGCGGGCTGGCCCCGTAGAAGTCACAGACCCTTTCCAGCCGGCGAAAAACCTGGGTCAGATGGGAGCCGAAGATCCCCTTGTAGGTGTGGAGTTCGTCGATCACCACAAAACGCAGGTTGCGAAAAAGGGGTTCCCACTGGGCGTGGAACGGAAGCAGGCTGAGGTGGATCATGTCCGGGTTGGAAATGAGTACCGGGGGCACGGACTCCCGGATCTTTTTGCGGCGGTAGCTGGAGGTGTCCCCGTCGTAGATCTCGGCCTTGAAGGGAAACTGGACCTGGAAAGGTTGGACAAACTCCCGGAAAGCTTTCAACTGGTCCTGTTCCAGGGCTTTCAGGGGAAAGAGGTAAAGGGCCTTTCCTGCGGGGTCCTGGAGCATCCTTTCCACCACCGGAAGGTTGTAGGTCAGGGTCTTTCCGCTGGCCGTGGGGGTGGCGATGACCACGTTCTTCCCCGCGCGGACCTTCTCGATCGCCTCCCCCTGGTGGGAATAGAGCCCGCGGATTCCCATTCTTTCCAGGGTCCGCGCTAGAGCCGGGGGAAAGTCCTTGCCCGGCCGGGAAAAACTGGCGGTTTGAGGGGGAAAGGGCTGGTGACAGACGACCTGAGGGGCGTAGTAGCGGTGACGCTTTAATTTTTCGATAAATCGAAGCATAAAAACAGCAGTCAGCTTTCAGCAGTCAGCTATCAGCTTACGACAAATAAATGATCAGTTTTTTTTGCTGAACGCTGACTGCTGACCGCTGGAAGCTTTTTCCTTAATTTACCATACCAGATGGGGTCATGAAACTCAAATCAAAGCGGATTAAAATGGGCGCCACCTAAAGGTGGCCTTCGCTCTGGGGTCAGGTCCAGGGGCAAGGAGCTTCCGGACAAAAACCATGAGGCGGCTTCCATTCCCTGGACCAGGCGGGCCAACCCTCTGAACCTCCGATGAAGAGATTCTCTCCGGGTAGGGGCGACGGCCGGTCGCCCGATCGGCCCGCCGCAGGCTGCGGAAGCCAGCCAAAGCCTTCAGGAAAAGGGCCCGCCCGGCCGATGCTTTTTGCCCGGCAGCTCCTTGCCCCCGGGCCACAACCCAAGCATTCCGGAAATGTCAACCCCGCTGTAGGCGGGACCGCCGGCAAAGCCGGGGGTTTACCAGAATGAAATTATTTGTTCATATGAATCTTCTTGCCGTTTAGTTTAAGCACTCCATTCTTGGACCGAATATCGATATCGCCCTCAGCCTCGATTGAGATATTTTTCGGGCCAACACTTAGTGTAGATTTGTCGTTGCGAATTTCAGTTGATCCTGTGTCGGTCTTCATTTTAAGATAAATTGCTTTACTGTCATCACCGGGAGCACCGACTATAAAATAGATATTTTTAATATCTCTAAGGGCCATGCCTTCTTCCTTGCCCATATATATTAGTTGTTTAAATCCCTCCGTACCCATTAAGATGCCGTCGTTCCAATCTTTGCTAATGGAACTTATATTTCCTAAAACAAACACAATTTTATCGTAAGTAAGTTGAAAAGTACCTGTTTTTCCGCTCATAACGAGTTTAAAAGGCTTTTTGCCCTCCGTATTGAGTTCATAAATGATTTTGTTTGGACCCGTTTCAGGGATGGTTATATCTTGGGCCTGCAGCTCCAGCCTGAGACTCCATAGAATGTTCATTACAAGGGCTCCGATTAATAACCAGAAAATAACCCGATTGTCACGATGAATTTTAATCATAGATAGGTCCTCCTTGCAGTTGAAGTGATCCTTTATTGTTTAACCGGTTGCACCAGCGTCAAGGGGCTTTTGCTCAGTATCTTTGCTCCGCAATCTGCCCTGCCCCCTGCAAAGGCCACGGTTTTGTCACCAATATAAACACCCGAGGACTCGTCCCGGGAAACCTTTGAAAGTCCATGGATCGGGCACAATACAGGATCCGCCTCCTTGGCAACTGCGTGCCCATCGCTAAAGACCCCTTTTCCCGCGGCGAGAAGAAAGCCGCCATGCGTTGTCCTATCTCCCCACAGGCCGATTCCTCCGGAAACGGATTTGTTCGGGGCCTGAAGCTCCAGGTCGAGCGGCGCAAAGTCAATGGTAACTTCCCCTGACAACGACTCCTTTTCCGTCTTCCTCCGTAGTGTGAGGCGCCCTTTTTCGAAGGCCTCTTGGAGATCCTGCGGTGTCAGATGAATGGGCCGCCATCGGTAGTCGAGACACCGGACAACACCCCCCTCGATGTGTCCTTTTTTAGAATAGAAGACCACGTTCGGTTGATGAACGGTTAGCGTATAAAGGGTGGGAAAGTATGGTTTCTCTTGGGACATATTTTTTACGACCATATAGATATACGGGCCCGCGAAGCTCGCAAATTCCGTAGCTTTAAACCTTTCTCCGAAATAAGTATAATGGCCACTCATTTCAACATGGCTCGATGCAAATGTAACGTAAGGATTTTCAGAAATGATCGCAAAACCGTGGCCGAAGATTTCTATAGGCGTCACCCCCACGGTAAAATCGGTTATCTGAATTGCTGGCGCCCTGCCGGTCATCTTATATTCAATTCGGGCATTTTCCCGATCGATCACCCCCTTGGCGCTGAACGAAATCGTCGCCTTCCGGCAAAATGTAATGTGGGCAGTTAGGTTACAGTCCGGGATCTGTTCTTCAGGCCCTGCGGTGTGAAGCTCGTCCATCAGGCTGAGGATTTTAAGACTGATCCCATTGACTTTGCTGAATCTGCTGAGGTGTGATTGAAGAGGGGGATGATAAGCTTTCCTTCCCCAGTCCCAGTTCAATTTTGGGCCTCGGGGAAGAGTTGCCGTTACACTCCCTAATTCGCCCGACAATCTCTGGATCTCGGCACATTGATCAAGCCGCTTCTGCGGATCCAGATCCTTCCCGTAAACCGGTCCGGAAAACAAGCCTATATCCAAGCAGAACCAGCCTATCATCAATAACCAGAGGGATGGCTTTCCCTTAATAAACATACCAAACCGACCTCAATGGTTTGGAAAAAGTATTGTCCCCAACGCTCATTTCCAACTAACCAACTACAAAGGTGCAGCTGGCGTCTTGAGGTGGATTGAATGTACAAAAGAGCCCATTGCGTGTCAAGGGAATTTTAGCCCAAGATCTTGGGCTTGTTTGGGGGGTGTTTCAATGGAATTCGGGGGATTTTCGGGGTGGCGGTGGTGAGGAGGCTGTTTCAACGATTTCCTGGGGTCCGGCAGGCGTTTGGGAGGCTCACCGGGGCACACCGATTCCTTCCGCCCCCTTTATTACTTGATTTCAAAGAAAAAATCCCCCATCATAGTTCCCAAATCAACCCCTACGGCGATGGTACCTCCAGAGAAGTAAAAGCCCCCCGTGAAAGGGTTTGTTCAACTGAGCTCTTAGGTCGAATCCGCGGCATAAAAATTTTTGTTGGGTTAATACGGTAGACCAATTGCATTTGGAGAGATATACTATGAACCAGCTATTGTTTCGTTGCCTCCTAACGGCCCTTCTTGCGTGGTTATTAGTCGGTTGCGCTTCCGGTCCATCTCCGTCGGCTCCGGAAAATAAAAGACTTATATCCTCAACCGCAGAAGCGATACCGCCCGCTAAAGGGGTGCCCGGGGCTCAGCCTAAACCCACTCCACCGCCAAAACCAAAGAAGGTTCGAGTAGTTAGCCAGCCCAAAAGACGTTTGGGACCGGAGGAAACTGAACAATTTACAAAAAAAGCCCTCGATTTATTGGCCCCTTTTCAAGCCTCAGACATCGCCACCAAAGATCTAGGCGGCGCTATTATTTCGAACCTCTCTATAGCTATAGGAGGCCATATAATTGGCACAGCAAGTAAGACTCGAGATGATGGAACTACAGTTACCCTGAAGTCCCTGACTGAAGAACAAGCGGTACAACCGAAACAAGTAATCGTCTACCACAAAGCAGGGAATATCTCACCGATCGATCTAAATAAAGGCAACATAGGAAAGCGTATGCTCGCTTTCATGGCCCCGAACACCGATGCCAAAAGCAATCGTTTACGATTCAGTGTAGTCATAATTTATGAGGAAGATGGCGATGTCGAACATCAATACGTTTATCTTATGGGTATGGGTGTCTGGTCCTATGAAGTTTTTAAGTATGACCTGCCCAAATGAGGTCTAACGAGTACGTGAACAGGCCGGTCCTGACGTCGCGCCTTTTACGGGATTTCCGGGACATTTTTGACTGGGTTTAATTTCTCCTGAACGGAACTTAAGTGGACAGCCTCAGGCCGTTCTGGATTTTCGGCAGGTTTACGCTGCCAGCGGATTCAATAGATTCTTTTCCGCAACACGCCTTTTCCCATCCAGGAAAGTAGCCATCGGCGTGCGCCCCTAGCAGCCTCTGCCCCGGGGTTCTTTCGTCATTGTAAGAAACCCCACAAATGAGGTATTATTCAGGCAGGTGAATGGAAAGAAAAATTTGAACATCAGCCTTTATCAAAACTGCCACTAAAATTCGAACAGACGAGAACAGCCAAAGGTTGGATGGGATGCGGGGAAAGAAAGGGCACTTGATCGCCGGGCTGGTTTTGCTCACGGTGGGATGCCTGTTTATCCTGGACCGGCTGTTCATTCTGCAGATTTACACCAGCTGGCCCCTCATCCTGGTGGCCGTCGGGGTCGCCCTTTTTCTCCTCAACCCCCGCAGTCTGGCCGCCCGGATTGTCGGCGGGATCGGAGTCCTTCTCTTTCTCATTTATTTCGTCATCGCCTTCTTCCCGGAAGCGGAAGCCTGGAGCGACCTGGTCTGGCCCACCATTCTGGTGATCATCGGGATTTTTCTCCTCTGCCGCTACTACAGGACCCCTTCATCCAATCCTCCTGCACAGCCGCCGCCCGAACCGCCGAAGGGCAGTCCTGAGTCCTGAATCCTGAATCCTAAGTCCTTAGTCCTTAGTCCTGAGTCCCGGGGAAGAAAACGTTACTCGTTATACGTTACACGTTATTCGTTATTCGTTCCTCGTCCTGGTTGCTGGTTTCTGGTTGCTCGTTTCTATTTACTCGGTAATCCTTCACCTGCTATTTGTTTGCTGCTCTCTGGTCATTGGTCACTGGTCATTGGTCATTGGCCATTAATCATTGGTCATTGATCATTGGCCATTGATCATTGGTCAATGGTCAATGATTAATTCTATTTGCTATTTGCCATTTGCTATTTGCTCTATGCTCTTTGCTCTTTGCTTCCTTTCCCCTACCCCCGACACCCTACACGCTACACCCTGCCTTCTGCCCCCAGCACCCTGCACCCTCTTATGGTCGGGGCATAAAAAAAGGGAGGCGGTACCAGCCTCCCTTTTCCTTTCCTGATTTGCTACTTACGTTCGGCAGAGGAAATAATCCGCCTCTTCCAGGGAGCGGTTCCGCTTCCGAGCGGTTCCGCTTCCGCCACTCATCCAGGGGAATGGAAAACTCCCGTTCGATCTTTTCCCGGAAGACCGGCCCTGAATTGTAGGTGCAGAAGGGATAGATCCGCCCGTTCGGGGCGGCGTAGTGGATGCAGCACCGCTTCACCCGGTCCACATTGTAGTTGTATCCATCCTGGAAGTGCATGCCCCCCACCAGGAGCATGTCCCAGTAGTAGATCAGCTCCACCCGCCGCTGGGCTTCCATGTCCACGACCCCCTGGAAGAGCTCCAGGCAGATCTCCGCGGTCAACCCGTCCTTGACCCGTTCCTCCCGGAAGAACTTCTTCAGCAGGTGCTGGGCAGTGAGGGCGGTAAGAGCGCGGATGTTGGAGATCTTCTGTTTGACCAGCTTGTTCAGCTCCCAGGTGAATCCCTCGATGTCGATGGCCTGGGTAATGGGAGTCACGCTCCCCGTTTTCCGGTTCACGAAAATGTAAGAGCCCAGCCCGCAGTCCGAGTGGCAGGTGATCTTGGCCACATCGTATTTCCAGATGGAGCTGAGGAGCTTGGAGAAGGGGGAAGTCACCGACAGGGGATACCAGTCTTCCCGCGCCTTGAGAAGTCCCGTCTGGGCCTCGATGTCCAGGGCCAGGTCCGCAAGGGTGTAGCGCTGCTGCTCCCTCTCCGCGGTGGAAATTCTTCCGGTGAAGGCCACGGGCTGATAGCTGATGCCGCTGATCACATCGGAATTGGCCACGGCGAACTCGAGGATCTTCCCCACCTGGTCGTCATTGATGGTCTTGATGATGGTGGGTACCAGGACGATGCGCAGTTCCGCGGCCCGGGCATTCTCCACCGCTCGCTGTTTCAGTTCCCAGAGGCCGGAGAGACCTCGGGTTTTCTTATAGACATCGTCGGAGGTCCCGTCAAACTGCAGGTACATGGTGTAAAGCCCGGCCTCTTTTGCCTTCTTGGCAAAATCCAGGTCCTTGGCGATGCGGATTCCGTTGGTGGCGATCTGCAGGTGGCTGAACCCCATGGAACGGGCCCCCTTCAGGATGTCCAGGAACCGGGGATAAATGGTCGGCTCTCCCCCCGAGAACTGGATGGCCGGCGGGGAAAAGGGCTTGATGTTGTGCAACCGGGAGAGCATCTCCACCACCTGCTCGTAGGTGGGCTCGTACACATACCCCTGCACGTTGGCGTTGGCGAAGCAGACGGGGCAGCGCATGTTGCAGCGGTTGGTCAGGTCAATGTTGGCCAGGATCGGCGGGCTGATGTGCTGGTCGCACAGGCCGCAATCCCTCGGGCAGGACTTTCCGCCGGTGACCTGGGGGTTCTGAATCCGGTCCCCGTCTTCATAGGTCCAGCGCTCGGACTTCTTGTAAAGCTCGGCGTCTGAGTAGACCAGGTCCCGGATGAAGCCGTGATCCGGGCAGGTTTTTTCCATGAAGACTTTCCCTTCCCGCTCCAGAATGACGGCCCGGATGGTTTTTCCGCACTCCGGGCAAAGACTATTTACTTCCTTGGGAAGCCCGATGGGTACATTCTGGGTCGGCGGGTAGTAAGGCTCGACTTTTCCCAAATTTTTGAGCGCAGTCTTTTTTCTCAGGCCGCGAATCAATTCTCCGATGGCCATGGTAGTATCCTCCCCATTTATTTCTTTTACCCGCTTTACAGCAAAAAATGAGCCAAGGGGAAGCAAAGAAAAAATTTTTTAACTATTTGGATTTATTAAGATTTATTTATATCTGAAATACCAGAAGATCGGCCTTTGAGGGAATTCCAGGGGGCTGTCGAGGGCCAAAACAGAATATCAATAAATGTCAAATGGTTAGTTGTGCGAATGTTTTAATCGCACTTTACACCTTTTTCTTCGCACTTTAAAATTAATTTTTTGTATCAATCCTTCAGGAAATCCTTCCGGGAGATACCGTATTTGCGCAGAAGGTTCTGGAATTGTCTCCGGTCCATGCCTACCATCTCCGCCGAGCGCATAACGTTTCCTCCCCCCTGCCTCAGGGCTTCCATGACAAAACTCTTCTCGATCTCCTCCTTGGCCTTCTGCTGGGCCTCCTTCTTCATCTGCTTCAGCGCTTCCCGGTCCGCGGGCAACTTCGTTTCTTCTCTTCGTTCTTCCCGCCCCAGTTCGTCCGGCAAATCCCCGGGCTGGATGAATTCCGATCCGCAAAGGATCATGGCCCGCACGAGGGTGTTCTCCAGTTCCCGCACGTTCCCCGGCCAGGAGTAATCGGTGAGGATCTCCATCGCTTCATCGCTCAATCCCACTACGCGGCTCTTGAATACCTCGCGGTGCTTCTTCAAAAAATACTCGATGAGCAGGGGGATATCTTCTATCCTTTCCCGCAGGGGCGGGATGGAGATGGTAATCACGTTCAGACGGTAAAAGAGGTCGTCCCGGAAGGCCCCGGCCTCTACCGCCTGTTTCAGATCCTTGTTGGTCGCAGCGATGATCCGGTTGTCCACCTGCACGTCCCCGGTGCCGCCCACTCGCTGGAATTTCTGTTCTTCCATCACCCGGAGGATTTTCACCTGGAGTTCTTTGGGCATTTCCCCGATCTCATCCAGAAAGAGCGTCCCCTGATCCGCCAGCTCCAGGCGGCCCCGCTTGGTCTTGATCGCCCCGGTGAAGGCCCCCTTCTCGTGACCGAAGAGTTCGCTCTCCAGGAGGTTACCGGGAATGGCGGCGCAATTGATGACCACGAAGGGCTTGCTCGCCCGGTCGCTCTGGTAGTGAATCGCCCGGGCAACGATCTCCTTCCCCGTCCCGCTCTCCCCCTGGACCAGTACCGTGGCTTTGGTCCCGGCTACCTGGGAGATGAGCTGGATGACTCTCTGGATGGCGGGATGATTCCCCACAATACTGGTCGGGCCGTACACACCCTGCAGTTCCCGGCGCAGGGAGCGGTTCTCGTCCTGGAGCCGGCGTACGGAGAGGGTCTTTTCGATGAGGATCTCCATCTCTTCCATCTTGACGGGTTTGAGGATGTAATCCACCGCCCCTTCCTTCATGGCCTGGACCGCCCCTTCCACGGTTCCGTAGGCGGTCATGATGACCACCGGCAGGTCCGGGTCCATGCGGTGAGCCTCTTGCAGAAGGGTCATCCCGTTCATCCCCGGCATCTTCAGGTCGGTGACCAGAAGGGCCACATCCCCGGATTTCATCACCTCCAGCGCCCTTTTCCCATCCCCGGCGGTCATCACTTCATACTTCGGGCCCAGGTTGATCTCGAAGAGCCGCTGCATCCGGGCTTCGTCGTCGACAATCAGGATTCTCGGTTTCATAACCCCCCAAAATATTTCACCACAGAGACACAGAGCACACAGAGAAAAACAATTAGAAGCTACTATTCTCAAACGGGCGATTCTCGTAGAGCCGAGTCTGCGACATGAATTGCCCCTACGACCTTCCAACAGGCAACCAGCGGCTCGACTGATCTCGCCAAAGTCCAGTCGCCCCTACACCCAACTCCAAATCCTATATTGCTTACTGGTCATTAGTCATGGACCAAAGGTCATTAGTCATTAGTCATTGGTCATTGGTCATTTCTCCATGCTCTATGCTCTTTGCTCTTTGCTCCCTGCCCCCTACACCCTACACCCTACACCCTTTCTTTTTTCTTTCCCTGCCCCCTGCCCCCCGCACCCTGCACCCTGTTTTTCAGCTCTCCCCGCACCCTGCCCCCTGCCCCCTGCTGTTCTTCACCGGTCCGATCGGCCCGAAGCACCCCATGACGGCCCTGGGGTAAGGCAGGTTCAGGGTGAAGGTGGTTCCCTCTCCGTCGTTGCTGGCGACGGAGATCGTTCCCCCGTGGTTTTTAACCACCGAGTGGACGATGGAGAGCCCCAGACCCGTTCCCCCTTCCTTGGTGGTGAAGAAGGGGTCGAAAATCTTGGATTCCAGCCCCGGGGGGATCCCGGCACCCGTGTCGCTGAGGCGGATGGTCACATCCTGGTTATCCTTCTGATTCAGGACGATCCGCAGCGTTCCCCCTTTGGGCATGGCTTCCAGGGCGTTCATCTCCAGGTTCACCAGGGCCTCCCGGATCTGCTCGGGGTCTACGGGGATGAGGACTTTTTCTCCCGGGTATTCTCTCTGAACCTCGACCCGCTGCTTCCGCGCGGGAATGGAAATCCAGTCCAGGGTCCGGTTCAAAACGTCCTTCAGGTCCACTTCCTGGAAGACGGGGGGGTTCGGTTTGGCGAATTCCAGAAAATTGGTGAGCATGCGGTTGATCCGCTCCGACTCCTCGCCGATAAACTGGACCATCTCCGACTGGACCGGGTGGGCAACCCCTTTCTTGAGTGTCTCCGCCGAACCCAGGATGATCCCCAGGGGATTCCGGATCCCGTGGACGAAAGAGGCGGCCATCTCTCCCAGGGCGACAAGCTTCTCCGACTGCATCATCTGCCAGTCCTTTTTTTTCAGGTCCTGGTAGAGGCGTGCCCGGGAGATGGCCATGGCCACAGCCGGGGCCAGGGCCTCCAGGGCTTCGATCTCCATGATGGTGAAGTTTTTCCCGTCTTTCTTCTCCCCCACCATGATGAACCCCAGGAGACCCTCCTCCCATTCCAGCGGAAGGACCAGGGAAAGGCCGGTATTGATCATTTCCCCGACCTCGGCCCGGAGGGTCCGAAAATTCTTTACCGTTTCCAGTTCCACCGCTCTTTCGGACTTCTTCAGGTAGGTGACGAAAGGACTGTCTGTAGAAAAATACCGCTCCCGGGGGAACCCCTTCTGGCTAAGGAGGCGGTAATCATCGGAATCGCCCTCCAGGATCCAGATCCCCACCCGGTCCAGGAGAAGGGCCTGGGAGAGGAAGTTGACCGTGGCCCCGAGCAGGGTCTGAAGGTCCAAAAGATTCAGGAGGGTGCGGGTGAACTCGAAGAATTTCAAGCGGAAGATATACCTTTCCCGGTAGAAGAAACGGTCGATGAATTCTTCCACTTTTCTCTCCAGCGGGCGCAGCAGGAAAACCAGCACCAGTACCATGGTGGCTTCCACCAGGAGCGAAGTGGTCTCCAGTTTGCTGGCCAGGATATCGCACACGTTTTTGATGAAGAGGACGTAGATCACCAGGACCAGACCGGAAAGGAGCGAATACAGGATCCCGCCCCGGATGATAAAGTGGATGTCCACCAGGCGGTATTTCACGATGGCCAGGGCGAAGAAGAAGCTGATGAGGAGGGAATACAGGCTGGCCACGAAAAAGAAGGAATAGCCCAGGTGGAAGAAATAGTTCATCACGTGCAGGAAAAGCCCGATGACGAACATGGAGATGATTCCCACCAGGAGGTAGAGGATCTGCAGCCGCTGGCGGGCGACCTTGGTCTGCCGGTAGGAAACGATGAAGTTGACCACGCCCCAGGTGAAGTACCCCAGGCCGATCAGGGCCAGGATCAGGGCCAATAGCTGGGACTCCAGGGGGCCGTGGAAAGTGAAGACATAATAAAAGATGGAGCCGATTTTCACCACCCGCCCGATGTCCACCTGCAGGAGAAGGATGAAGGGAACCAAGAGGGCCAGGGGTCCCGCGTAGAGAATGAGGCTCCGCCAGCCGTCGAAGAAGCGGGTCAGCTTCTGGGGAAAGACATAGGAAAAATGGAGGAAGAAGACGGGGAAGAGAAAGACGCCGGTGAAGATGACCTTGACCCCCACGAGGGCGACGGACTGGAGGTCGCTGTTGACCATGATCATCTCTCCGGCATTCCAGGCAACAAAGGAAAGGATGAGGAGAGTAAAGACCCGGTTTACCACCCCCCTGGGGTTGTCGAAGAAGACAATCAGGCAGAGGGTCAGGTTGATGGCAAAGGCTAGGGCTGCGGGGATGGCATAAACGCTCATGGCCGATAAATCCCGATTCCTCTCCGGTTTTGCCCTATTTTACAGCAGATCAAGGGATACCCCAATAAAAAAACTTAACCGCAGAGGTCGCGGAGCACGCAGAGGTGGAAATGGCCAAATGCTCAGGGCCAGGATGCAGGGGGAAAAGCCGCCCTATTTCCCAATCCATGCGGCCAAGGGGCTTTCCAGAAACGATCTCTGCGCTCTCGGCCTCCTCTCCGTTCATCCTCCGGTTTTCAATCCCGGAGGATCGAAAGACCGAAGCGGTCCATATCCATAAAAGGATTTATGTTTTTTGTCTTTACCCAGAAAAAGCTCTGCGGTCTCTGCGTACTCTGCGGTTGATTTTTTCTTCATCCTCGGAGGGCGAAGAGACTTTTATATTTTCCCAGGAAGAAATATACCTTTATCCGGTGGACTCTCCCAGATAGGCTTGGCGCACGGTCTCGTTCTGGCGCAGGCGTTCGGCCGTATCCCGGAGCAGGATCGTCCCCGTCTGCAGAACATACCCCCGGTCAGCCACCTGGAGGGCCATGCGGGCGTTCTGTTCCACCAGAAGGATGGTGGTACCGGTCTCGTGAAGCTGGCTGATGGTTTCGAAGATGCTTTCTACCAGGACCGGTGCCAGTCCCATGGAGGGTTCATCGAGCAGAAGAAGCCGGGGGCTGGACATGAGCGCCCGCCCGGTGGCCAGCATCTGCTGTTCCCCCCCGCTTAGGGTTCCTCCTACCTGATGCAGGCGCTCTTTCAGCCTGGGGAAAAGGGAAAAAACCTGTTTCAGATTGCTCTGAACCTGCTTGCGGTCCGAGAGCAGGAAAGCCCCCATTTCCAGGTTCTCCAGAACCGTGAGGCGGCCAAAAATTCGCCGTCCTTCGGGAACCTGGACCACCCCTTTGCCGACAATTTCATGGGGGGGATATTTGGTGAGTTCTTCCCCTTCGAAGCGGACCGACCCCTGGCGTGGCCGCAGCAGGCCGCTGATGGTGTTGAGAGTCGTACTCTTTCCCGCCCCGTTGCCCCCGATCAGGGTGACGATTTCACCTTTTTCAACAGCCAGGGAGACGTCCTTCAGGGCATGAATGTGGCCGTAATAGGTATGGATGTTTTCAACCACAAGAATGGGCATAAGGATTCCTAATGAGAGGTTCCCCCCTTCCCCAGGTACGCTTCGATGACCACGGGGTTATTCCGGATTTCATCCGGTGGTCCTTCGGCGATTTTTTTCCCGTAGTCCAGGACGGTTACGGTTTCGGATATGCCCATCACCACCCGCATCTGGTGTTCGATGAGCAGGATGGTGATCCCCAGTTCATCCCGTAGGTGGCGGATGAAATCCATCATTGCCTGGGTCTCCCTGGGGTTCATTCCCGCGGTGGGCTCATCCAGGAGAAGAAGCTTGGGCCGGGTGGCCAGGGCCCGGGCGATCTCCAGCCTCCGCTGGTCTCCGTAAGGAAGATTCTTGGCCAGAAAATCCCCCTTTCCGGCCAGGTTCACGAAGCGAAGAATTTTTCGGGCTTCTTCGGCCGCCTCCTTTTCCTCCTTCTGGGTCCCCGGAGTTCTCACTACGATCCCGAAGAACCCTGCTTTCAAGTGGCCGTGGAGCCCGACCAGGATGTTTTCCATCACCGTCAGGTTGGGGAAGAGACGGATATTCTGGTAGGTACGGGTGATTCCCAGGCGGACGATCTGGTCGGGCAGGAGACCCACCAGGGAACGGTCCGCGAAGAGGATCTCCCCTTCCTCCGCCCTGTAGAAACCGGTGACGCAGTTAAAAAAAGTCGTCTTTCCCGCTCCGTTGGGCCCGATGATACTGTGAATGCTCTTCTCCCGGACCTCGATGTCCAGATCCTGCACGGCCACCAGGCCGCCGAAGCGTTTGGTCGCTTTTTTTGCCGAAAGAATAGCCATTCTCTTATCTCAATTCGGTCTTGCCGAAAAGGAAAAACGAAACCGCAGAGATCGCGGAGCACGCAGAGAATTGAAAAAAAGGAATATTGGAATGATGGGCAAAAAATGAAATACCCAAACCCATTGTTCCATTATTCCAGCGTTCCTAATTCGTAACCTCTGCGCTCTCTGCCTCCTCTTCGTGCATCCTCTGGTCTTCAATCCCGGGGGATCGAAGGACAAAGAAGAGTCGATCCCATAAAATGGTTTGTGTTTTCATCTTTGCCAAGAACTATCTCGGCGGTCTCTGCATGCTCTGCGGTTGATTTTTTCTTTTTCCAGGGAGGACGCAGAGACGCTTATTATTTCCTTTTAAGCCGGGGGAGGTTGCGTCTCCACCTCCTCCGGCTCCTCCCCGTGCAGCTCGCGGCGCCGGATCGCCTCTGGCCACAGGCCTTCCGGCCGCAAAAGCATCATGGCCACCAGCGCAGCCCCGTATACGAGGAGCCGGTACTCGGCAAACTCCCTGAGGAGTTCGGGCAGACCCACCAGGGCGATTGCGCCCAGGATGACCCCTGGAATGCTTCCCATCCCCCCCACAATGATGACGCAGATGATATTGATGGAGATCATGACGTTGAAACTGTGGGGGTATACGGACCCAAGTTTGCTGGCAAAGATCGCCCCGCTCAAAGCCGAAAATCCGGCTCCCGTGGCGAAGGCCATTAATTTCGTGGCCACCAGGTTGATCCCCATGGCCTGGGCCACATCTTCGTCTTCCCGCACCGCCATCCAGGCCCGCCCCAGCCGAGATTCTCGCAGGCGCCAGGAGATAAACCCCACCAGGAGACAGCCCGCGAGGATCAGGTAGTAGATCTGCTGGGGCGTCGCCAACTCCATCCCCGCGATCGAGGCCTTGGGGATTTTCCCCGCCCCCTGCGCCCCTCCCAGCCAGGGCCTCAGGAAATCGGAGAGGACCAGAATCCGGATGATTTCCCCGAATCCCAGGGTGGCAATGGCCAGGTAATCACCCCTCATCTTGAGAACGGGGATCCCCAGGAGGACGCCGGAGATAACCCCCATAAAGATCACAAAAGGAAGGGCCCCCCAGAAAGAAAAATGGAAGAAACCAAGCTCCGGAGAAGTGAGCAGGGCCATCGTATAGGACCCGATGGCGAAAAAGGCCACGTATCCGAGGTCCAGGAGGCCGGCATACCCAACTACGATGTTCAGCCCCAATCCGAGGAGAACATAGAGTCCCACAATGGTCAATACTTCGCTCAAAAAAAGTCCGAGAATATGGGGAAGCAGGATGAGAAGGAGGGCCACGAGACTCCACCCGGTCAGGCGAAAAGCTCGCTGCTTGCCCGAAGACATTTGCCCGAAGGCTGTTCGCAGGGCCCCTCCCCGTTTGGCCCAGAAGTAAGTGACCAGCGCGGTCACGATGACCAGCGAGGCCGCCCCCCACAGCGTCAGGCCGTTGGCCGCGTAAAGCCAGTCGTTGATGATGGCCAGGGGCCCCCAGAGGGCAAAGGTGGGCCGGAGCAGGTCCTGTAACACTCCGGTGAGGACCATGCAGCCCAGGGAGGTACCCAGGACCCGGCGAACCAGGGGAGAGGAAAGATAATAAAGGCCGGCCAGGAGACCGCTCAGCGCTCCGAATAGAAGAAGAAAGATGGTCCCGCCCCCCGGCTCCAGGTCGAAGGTCAGCAGCCGGTACAAAAGGGGAGAGGCATTGATGAAAATCTTGCGCAGGTTTACCACGCTCCCCAGGAGGACGAGGAGGGAAAGAGCCCCCCCTACAAACAGGCCCGATAGGAGGCTGGTGAGGATCGGGTAGGCCGATTCCGTTCGGGTGGTGCGCCTGGCTGCCAAGTAACCGCCGAACAGGGCAACCAGAAGCAAAAGGGTATGACCCATGGAGATGATCTCGCTGATCACGCTCCGCTGGCCGAACGCCTCCACCATTCCGATCAGCGCCAGCAGGATCCCTACGGCGCCCACGATCAGGCCGACCTTGACTCCGTTTTTCCAGAGGCCGAAAACCACCTTCATCCGATTGCTTCCCTGTGGGCCGGACGACTTCAATGTCATGATTCCAGATTCGGTGCTTGGAATTTCACGGGCTCAGGCTTTCTTGACGGCTAATCTCTCCCCCAGCAGTCCGGTCGGCCTGAAGATGAGCACCAGGACCAGCATGGTGAAGGCAATCGCGTCTTTCAGTTGGTAGGGTGCGACGATGCCCAGGCCGTCCAGGAACAGGCTGGGGCCCACCGACTCGACCAGGCCCAGGAAGATTCCCCCCAGCATGGCCCCGGGAATATTCCCGATTCCCCCCAGGACCGCCGCGGTGAAGGCCTTGATCCCCGGGATGAAACCCATGAAGAAGTGAACCTGCTTGAACATCAGCGCATACAGCACTCCCGCCGCCCCCGCGGAAATCCCCCCGATGACGAAGGTGGTGACGATCATGCGGTCGATGCCGATTCCCATGAGGGAAGCCGCCTCCTTGTCCTCGGACACCGCCCGGATGGCCTTCCCCATCTTGCTCTTCTGGACGAAGGCGTAAAGAGCGGCCATCATGAGCGCGGCGGCAAGGATCACCACGGCCTGGAATTTTAGAATCCGAAAATCTCCGAGCATCCATTGTCCTTCCAGGACCTTCACCGTCGGGTAGGCCTGGAAGCCCGAACCGTAGAGTCCCCGGAAGGTATACTGGAGAAAGAAGGAGGCCCCGATGGCAGTGATGAGGGGCACCAGGCGCGGCGAATTCCGCAGGGGGCGGTAGGCGATCCGCTCCAGGAGGACGGCGATCAGGGTGGAAGTCGCCATGGAAACCAGAAAAATGGCTGCCAGGCTTAAGATGGGATGCTGGTCCAAAAGACCGGAGGAATAAAAGGCCGCGGCCACAAAATAGGCCGTATAGGGACCGCTCATGAAGACTTCGCCGTGGGCGAAGTTGATCATCCGCAGGGTACCGTAAACCATCGTATAGCCCAGGGCGATGAGGGCGTAGATGCTCCCCTGGGCCAGGCCGAAGACGAGGAAATCAAACCAGTGGTGCCCGCTGTACCGGCCCGAAGCCAGGGTGGCGGCCGACCCCCAGAGGATCAGCAGGACGATGGTCCCTCCGGTCAGCCACATGAGGAGATCGGTAACGTTAATTCTTTCTCTCCATCGCTGGGGCATGGAAATTCCCCGGAACAGGCTGAGAATGTCAAAAGAGAAACATAACCAAAGCAGACGAGCCGGGCTCTTCTCTCCTCCCGGCTCATCGTCGTGGCTCGAAGGAACCCTCGGCTTACTTCTTCGCCGTGGGCTTCCAGAACGGGTTATCGGGCATCACCAGCTTTTTCACGTTTTCTTCCGTCGTCTTGTACACGGCAATTCTCGGGTCCGCGCAGTCTCCGTACTTATCGCAGCTGATGGTTCCGGTCAGCCCTTTCAAGCCTTTGATCGCATACAGAGCATCGCGGAGTTTCTGCCGGCCGATGTACAGGGTTCCGTCCGGAGCTTTTTTCGCCACTTTCTGGATGGCCGCAAAGATCATCGTGGCGGCATCGTAGGCGTGCGCGTGGAAAGGAGCGATCGGCTTTTCCCCGTATTTTTTCTGATGCTTTTCCAGAAAGACCTTGTAGCCGGCGCCGAAGGCGGAAAAATCGGGGCTCGAGTGGTAAATCCCCACAGCGGTTTCCCCCGCCGCCTTGTAAAAGTCGGGGGAGAACATCCCGTCGGCGCCCATCAGGGCAGTTTTTTCCAGTCCCTTAATTTCTTTCGCCTGGCGGGTAATGTGGCCGCCCGCGGCGATGAAGATGGGATAATAGAGAAATTCCGGTTTGCCGGTGGCGATCTTGGTCAGAACCGGCCGCATGTCCGTGTCCGTGGGAGCGACGGCTTCCTGGGAGGTGATCTTTCCCCCCATCTTCTTGAAGGTCTCGGCGAAGACGGCCTGCAGTTGTTCCGCGTACACGCTTCCATCGTGAATGGTCGCGGCTTTCTTGACTTTCATCTGCTCGATGGCGAATGCCGCGGCCACCGCGCCCTGGACTTTGTCGTTATGGGCCGTGCGGAGGTAGCCGTCATAATCCGGCCCCCGCTTCGGGTCGGTCAGGTAGGGAGCTGTGTTGGACGGAGAAACCGTGGCGATGCCGGCCTTCCACAGGATCGGGACGCCAGGCTTGGCTGCGCTGGAGCAGTTTGAGCCGATCGCGGCCACCACGGTGGGATCCGCAGCCAGCTTGGTCGCCGCCGCCTGCCCGCCCTCGGCGTTGCAGCCCGTGTCCTGGGCGGTCAGCTTGATGGGATGGCCGAGGAGTTTTCCGCCCTTGTCATCGATGGCGATCTCCACCCCGCGCTTGGTGTCCGTGCCCAGAGATGCATCGGGCCCGGCAATCACCATCCAGGAGGCAATGTGAATGGGTTCTCCGGGTTTCAGTTTGATGACCCCGATCTTGTCTTCGTACTTGAAGGCCCCTTTCTTGGCCTGGCCCAACGCAAGCCCGGCGGCAAAACCGACGACCATGGTCACAACCAATAAATAAATACAAATCCGTTTCATCGTTTTCTCCTTTCCTTTATGCTGATTTGCAAAAAACATTATCTCTCGCCGAGTTTTCAGCAAATTCTTCCTTTCTTTTCCGGATTTTAAACACGATCATCCTACAGACGGGATCGCTTTTTGTCAAGGCCTCTTAGGAATTGAAATGGCGGAACGCGCCCTGGGCAAGGTAGTGCAGGACGAATTGCAGATTTAGAAGGCCTCCTCTCATCCCGCCAGTCCACATTTATCTGGGCAAACCGGCAGGAAAATATTGTACAATAGCATCAGGAAAGGTTATGAAACACCGGAACCTTATCCAGGAGAAAGGAGCGTGGTCATGGCGAATCGAAGGGCCGCAAACCCTTTTATTTTTGTGGGCTGCTGGGAGCTCCGGGAGATGCTCGGCCGGAGCGCCCGCGATGAACGGCAACTGCTGGAGGCCATCGAAGAAGCCCCCCTCGATTCCCTGTATTATCATACCCATAGCTTCTTGCTTCGCCATAAGTATATTGCCGGCCCTTACCCCAATGATTTCGCCACCTGGGCCGCGATCCAGGTGCGGGACCGGGTCCTGGGAGAAAAACTGGGGATCCTCAATCCCTACGATTTCGGGGATCTGGAATCCATGCGGGCGGAAATCGTGACCATCATCGCCGACCATCTGTCCCGGCTGCAGGTCATTCCCGGAGTCATCTACGAAGAGCCTTTTCAATTCATGCAGTCCCGCATCATCCCGGCTCCCACCGGCCTTCAGGCTCATACCCTCCGGGAATTCCGGAAGGTTCTGGGGTCGGTGGAGGCCAGCGTCATTTATTATCACACCTTTGAGGCCATTCTCCGCCTGGGAAAACCGAAGGGCGACTTTGCCATATGGGTGGAAGAACAACTGGGTCTCCCCGAGCTGGGGAAGAGAATTTCCAACCTCCATCCGTACCGGATCAGCCTGGAATCCATCAGGGGCCGCATCCTGAAGCTCTGCGACGAATTCCTGAAAGAAGGGGGGGAGCAGAAATGATCCGCCTTGAGGCCTACCGGGAAATCGCCCCCCAGGGAATCGTGGACTTTCTCTACCGTATGGCGGAAAAAATGCAGGGGAAAAAGATCATCCACGTAAATTCAACCAAATTGGGAGGCGGAGTGGCAGAAATCCTGCGGAGTCTCGTTCCCCTGCTGCAGAGTGTCGGGTTGGACGCTCAATGGGAAGTGATCGGCGGGAATGAGGAATTCTTTTCCACCACCAAGGCTTTCCATAATGCCCTGCAGGGGCAGGAGCAGAAAATTCCCCCCACCATGCTCGAAAATTATCTGGAGGTGAACCGGGAAAATGCCCAAAACATTTCTCTGGACGCCGATTTCGTGGTCATCCATGACCCCCAGCCTGCAGCGCTGATTCAATACCGCCCCCCCAAGGGGAAATGGATCTGGAGGTGCCATATCGATGTTTCCCAACCCCAGAGAAAGGTCTGGGATTTCCTCCGCCAGTTCGTGGTGAGCTACGACGGGACCATTTTTTCCCTGCCCCGATTCGCCCAGCGCCTCCCCATCCCTCAATTCCTGATCCACCCCTCGATCGATCCCCTGAGCGACAAAAACCGGGACCTCACCCCCGAGGAGCAGCAGGAAATTCTCCGGCGGTTGGAGGTTTCCACGGACAAACCCATCCTTCTGCAAGTCTCACGGTTTGACCGGTTCAAGGATCCCCTGGGAGTGATCCAGGCCTACCGGCTGGTCAAAAAACATCATGATCTGCGGCTGGTTTTGGCCGGAGGGGGAGCTACCGACGATCCCGAGGGAGAAACCGTTCTGGAGGAAGTCCGGGAGGCGGCCCAGGATGACCCCGACATCCAAATTCTTCTCCTTCCCCCCGATGCCTACCTGGAAATTAACGCCCTGCAGAGAGCCGCCGCCATCGTCCTGCAGAAGTCCCTGCGGGAAGGTTTCGGTCTGACCGTGGCCGAGGCCATGTGGAAGGGAAAACCGGTGATCGGAGGTTTTACCGGGGGGATTACCGTTCAACTGGTTTACGGGGTTACGGGATTCACGGTGAATTCCGTGGAAGGGGCGGCCTTCCGGATTCACCACCTGCTGGATAATCCCGAAGTGATGAACAAGATGGGCCAGGATGCCCGGGAGTTCGTCCGCCGGAACTTCCTGATCACCCGCCACCTGGGAGATTATTTGGCTTTGATAAATTATGTCGGGTGTTGACCCCCATGGGGGGGACCGAAGAAAGGCGGATCCGGCTCAGGCTGGAAAGCAAATCCCCGGCCCAGCGGTAGATGTTCCTTTCGTTCACCGCTTCCCGCATCCTTTCCATCCGTGCCCTTCTCTCCTCGGGGTCCATCTCCAGGGCCCTGCGGATGGCCTCGGCCATTTGCTCCGTGTCGTAGGGGTTCACGATGAGGGCATCCTTCAGCTCCCGGGAGGCCCCGGTGAACTGGCTCAGGATGAGGACCCCGGATTCATCCCCTTTTGCGCCGATGAATTCCTTGGCCACCAGGTTCATTCCGTCGTGGAGCGAGGTGACCAGACAGAGATCGGCGGCCTCATAGAAAGGAGCGATCTCTTTGTGGCTGTGGTGCCTTTTGAGGAATACGATGGGCTTCCACTCTTTGGTCTGGAAGCGCCAGTTGATCCTTTCAGCCTCCGTCTCCAACCGGGCCACTAGATCCCGGTACTCCTTGATGTGGGTCCGGCTGGGGGCTCCCAGTTCCACAAAGGTAAATTCCCCCTGGTAGGAGGGATATTTTTCCAGGAACCGCTCGATGGCCAGAAATCGCTCCCGCAGGCCTTTGGTGTAATCCACCCGGTCAACCCCCACCCCGAGGTATTCTCCCTGAACGCCCACTTCCCGCAGAAGGTTTTTCTTCAGGCTTCCATTGACGGGGTTGGACAAAGCAGCGGGTGCGGGGGAAGCAATGCTGATGGGAAAAGGTTTCACCTGGGTCAGGTGGTTTTCCCTTTCCACGGTAAAATTCTCCCAGTCGATCCTCGATTCCAGGGCCCGGTCCACCGTCTCCAGAAAATTGTTGCAGTGAAACTGAACGTGGAAACCGATGAGGTCGGCTCCCAGCATGCCGTGGACGATCTCCCTCTGCCAGGGACAGATCCCGAAGGACTCAGGGTTGGGCCAGGGGATGTGCCAGAAAAGGGCCACCCGGGCGTCGGGTCTTTTTCCTTTGATCATCCGCGGGAGAAGGGCGAAATGATAATCCTGGACCAGGATCCAGGGATCCTGGCTGTTTTCCAGCTCCTCCAGGGTGGCCAGGGCAAATTTCCAGTTTACCGCCTCATAGTGGCTCCAGTCCTCCGCCCGGAAAGTGGGACGGGTGTGGGCGATGTGGCAGAGCGGCTCGTTGGCGAATCCGTAATAATACCCCTCCTCCTCTTCCTTGGTCAGCCAGACCCTTTTCAGGGTGTATTGAGGGTCTTCGGGGGGAACCCGCACCTGGTTCTGCTCATCGACGACTTCCCGGTCCGCATCCCCGCTCCCATGGGCTACCCAAGTTCCCCCGCAGGCCTGCAGGATCGGCTCCAGGGCCGTCACCAGACCGCTGGCGGGGACGACGTACTCAATCTTCTTCCCCTGCCTCTCATGCACGTAGGGCTCCCGGTTGGAAACCACGAAGAGGGGCCTTCCCCGCAGAAGATTCCGCACGTGCTCCCGCAGCCGCACGGGGGTCCAGAAGGTTTCGCCATTGCGCCGCAGCCGGGCTTCCTGTTCGGCGGCGGATCGTGCTTCCGAGATGCTGCGGACCATCCGCGTCGCCTCCCGGGCCAGGGGTTCGAAGACTCTGCCGGGAGGAGGGGGGAGCGGGGCGTCTTCCTTTTCGGTCCGCAGGCTTTTCATCCAGTCCGCCATGCGGGCGATGGGGTGGACCATGCTCCAGCGGATCACCAGGAGGGTAGTGAGCGAGATGAAGAGCGCGCTCACCAGCCAGCGCATGAAATTATTCTCCCAGATGCGGGCGACGCTCTCTCTGATCTGTTTCGTCTCATAGAAAATTACCAGTGCCCCGGACACGTTTTTCTCGCGGTGGAGGGGAAGGGCGTGGAGGTACACCTCTTTTCCGCCCATGAAGAAAAAGGTCCCCTCTTCCTGGCCCGCGCTCAGAACCCTTCCGACCAGGGGCAACGGGGTTTTCAGATGAGGGGTCAGCGGGGCGGTGGAGGCCACGAGCTTGTCCCCAGCGTCGTACACCGCCACTCCGGCCAGATTTTCCCGGTTCCCGAATTTCGCGACGATCGTCTGCAGTCGCTGGGCCAGGCCTTTGGCGACCAGGGGCTCAACGCTTTCTTTCAGACTCTCCCCCAGGACGGATGCCCGGCGCTCCAGGTCCTTGGTCATCCGCTTCTTTTCCTGCTCGACCTGCAGGACCGTGAAGAGAACGACGATGACGCCGATCACGATGAAAATGGAAAGGATAATGCGGAAGGTGATCCTCATCGGTGTTTCCTCTCCCTGATCTGTACCCGGAGACCGAGTTTTCTCTTTGCTGGATAGGGACGAAAGGGGCTTCTAGTTTCCCATACTTTCGGAGGGGTTGTCAACCTTGCGGAACTGCGAATGCGGAATGCCGGATGGAAAAGGTTGCCGGTTTCCCGTTTCCAGTTGCCGGTTGAGGATCCTGATTCTTCGACGGGCAACAGGGAACCGGGAACGGGAAACATTTTTCAGGTCAGGCTCAGTATCTTCCGGGCTTCCTGGGGGGTCGCGATCTCCCGGCCGTATTCCCGGGCGATCTTTACCACCCTTTCCACCAGTTCGGCATTGCTTTTGGCCAGTCTTCCCTTGGAGTAGTAGATGTTGTCTTCCAGACCGACCCTGACGTGCCCTCCCATGGCCATTCCCATGACCGCCAGGGGCAGCTGGCCCGGGCCGATCCCGATGACCGACCAGGTGGAACCCGCGGGGATGATCTCCGAGAGATAGAGGAGGGATTTGGGCGTGGCCGGCATGCCCGCCGGGGTGCCCAGGACAAATTGAAAATGCAGGGGCGCCCGGAGGAGGCCTTTCGCAAAATACTTGAGGCAGGTATACACCATTCCCACCTCGAAAATCTCCAGCTCCGGCTTGACCCCTTTTTCCAGGCATCCCCTGGCCAGGGCTTCCAGGAACTCCGGCGGGTTCAGGAAAACGTTCTCCCCCATGTTGATGGATCCTGCGTCGTAAGAAACCAGTTCGGGCTTCAACGCCAGGGGGGTCAATCTCGCTTCAATGGGAAGGTTCCGGCCGGGAATCCCGCTGGTGGTGAGGCACAGAGCGCAATCCACCTCGCTGCGGATCCGGTCCACCACTTCTTTGAAGATCGCATAATCCTGCGTCCCCAGGCCGGTCTGGGGGTCGCGCACGTGGATGTGCAGGATCGCCGCCCCGGCCTTCACCGCCTCGATTCCCGATTGGGCGATCTCCTGGGGAAGGATGGGGATATGGGGTGTCAGCTGGCGGCTGATCCGCGACCCGGTGACTCCCACGGTGATGATCATTTTGTCCATTCGGCCATTCTCCCGCCGCTTTCTCTTTTCCCTTATCAAAAAGAGACGCAGTAATGATTTTCTGTTCTTCCCTCGGCCTTTTGACCTATTCCTATTTATCCCCGCCCGTCGGAAGTTGTCAATACCAAAAGGAGGTTCCAATGTAGGGTCCATCTGGGTCACCCGATTTCCGGGACACCCAACAACTGGAAAAAGAGGCCCGCTGGAAGCGGGCCTTTTTTTCATCCTTTGATCAGCCGGGGAAGCATGAGGTGATGGTGGGGACAGATGGACCGGGGGTTCTGGTAGGCGGCGCCGGCAAAGGCCACCATGTAATTCCGCATCTCCGGCAGGGTAACCACTTCATCCACAAACCCGGTCTTGGCGCAATAGATGGGACGGGACTTGTTGTAATAGTCCTGCGCCAAGACGTTCATCTTGTCGATCACCGGTTTCAGCGGCCGGTTCGAATCCTTCTCCTTCACCAGTCTCCGGGCAAAGGACGCCACCGCAGCCGTCTCCCCGTGCATCACATAAATCTCGCTGGTCGGTGTTCCCAGGGTGAAAATATTGTTGTTGTTCGCCTGGGGGCCTCCCATGATGTAATGGGCCGCGGCGGTTCCTTTTCTGAGGATTATGCACATCATGGGAAGGTTGGACTGCTCGATGGAGTAGATCAGGGATTGCCCCAACCCCAGCAGCTCCGCCTTCTCGGCGATGTCGCCCACATCGATTCCGGTGGTGTCCTGGAACCAGATGATGGGTACCCGGTCTCTCGAGCATTGGGTGACGAACTCGTTAAACTTGATGAGCCCCTGGCGGTAGAATTTTCCGCCGACGCCCGGATAGTCGGCGTACTCCGGGTATCCTTTGGGCAGGATCCCCTGCTTGTTGCCCATGATGCCGACCAGGAACCCGTCCACCTTTGCCAGGCCGGCGTAAACCTCCGGGCCGTAGGTAGGCCGAAACTCCATGTGCTCGCTCCCGTCAGTCAGCCTCGCCAGAACCTCCTCGAAATTGTAGGCCATCTTCTGGTTGAAGGGGACCAGGCGGTTGACCTCCTCGGGGGAAAACTTCGGCTCCTTGGGCTCGGCCACCCGGAAAAACTTGGGGTCGTAGGCCGGAAGATAACGCATGTACTCCTTCAACCCGTCCAGCACGCCCTCTTCTTTCTCAAAGACGGCCTTGAAGAATCCCGTGGAGTCATAATGAATTTCCACCCGCCCGGGAGGAACCGCTTTGAACTTCCGGGTGGCTTCGATCACGATTTCCGCCCCTTCCTCGTCGAAGAAACCCTTGGGGCTCATGCCGCTCACGATCCCCCCGCCGCCCACGGCGATGTTGCAGTTCTTGTGGGCCAGGAGGATGGTCGGGCTGATTCCCTGGTAACCCCCTCCCGCGGGGTTGGTCCCGTAGATCCCGGCCAGCACGGGGATCCCCAGTTTTTCCAATTCGGCATGACGGAAAAAGGTGGTCCCGCTTCCTCTCCGGTCGGCGTAGACTTTCTCCTGCTCCGGCAGCTTCACCCCGCTGCAGTTCACCAGCCAGACCAGGGGGAGGTGGAGGTTCTTGGCCATGTCCGTCACCCGCAGGACATTGTCCGCCTGCCCGGCGATCCACGCGCCGGCCATTACCTTGTTGTCAAAGCCGATGATCACTGCCCATTTCCCGCCGATTTTACCCAGCCCGTCCACCACCCCGGTGGTGCCGGACTCCTCATCCTCCGGGTCGTAGAGGGTGTGCAGGGGGCACCAGGTGCCGGGGTCCAGCAAATATTCTAGCCTCTGGTAAACGGTCATCTCCCCCCGTTTATTGATCTGCTCCGTGGGGAGGCCGGCCGCTTTCACCTTCTTCACGGCTTCGGCGATCTCCTGTTCCACCTCGCGAATCTTTTTGAGGTTCTCCTCCGAACTCTTCATTTGCCTTTCTGTTAAAGGTTTGCCGAAACTGGGCATTTTCTCGAAATAGGGTTTCATCTGAGACTCCTCCCGCTGTTCTTTTTTCAAATCATGTTCACCATAGCGAAAAAATTTATATTTAACAAGATTTTTTTCCCATTTTTCGGCGCGTTTTCCGGGTGGAAAAATCCCCCGGATGCGGATTTTCCTCCTTCCTTGCCCCCGGCAGCAAAGTACCCCATGATGAGTCTGGAAAGATTCAAGGAAAAACAGATGGAAAAATGAAATTTGAGGTTTCCATGGAGTCACGGGGAAAGAATTGCGGAAAATGATGGAAGCATGGGGACCCCATAAAAGATGGGTCGTCTTCTACCTCTTCTGCGCCTCCCGATTAGGATTGATTGGCGACAAAAAGTAGGGGCGGCTCATGAATCACCCCGCAAAGCCCGGGCTAAAAAGTTCTTCCTTGGTCTTCCCTACGCCCCACACCCTACACCCGACACCCTTCACCCTGCCCCTCTCCCCTGCCCCCTGCGCCCTGCACCCTGCACCCTGCACCCCGCACCCTGATTTAATAATGTGCCAACCCCACGGTCAGCCCTCCGCACAGGAAGATGACCTGGCCGGTGATGAAGGAGGACTCATCCGAGGCCAGGAAGAGGATCAGGTTGGCCACATCCTCCGGCTGCCCCATTCTCTTCAGGGGAATTCCGTTTATGATCGCCTTGGTCCGGGGGCTGTCCGGGGGATTCGCCGCGGTGAAAAGCTCGGTGGCGATGGGGCCCGGCCCGATGGCGTTCACGTTGATGTTGTACTGGGCCAGTTCCAGGGCCCAGGTCCGGGTAAGTCCGATCAGCGCCGCCTTGGTGGCCCCGTACACGGTCCGGAGCTCCTTGCCCAGGCTGGCCCGGGAGCTAAGGTTGATGATCTTTCCGTAGCGGTGCTTTTTCATGGACGGAAGCACGGCGCGGGTGCAGAAAAAAGTCCCCTTCAGGTTCACGCCGACCGTTTCGTCCCAGTCTTCATCCCTGACATTTTCCAGCAGGGCTGGCCTGACGATTCCCGCGTTGTTGACCAGGATGTCCACCCGCCTCCATTTGGAAAGGGCCTTTTCAACGGCCTTCTCCACTTCCTTTTTTTTCCTCACATCCGCCTGGATCCCCAGGATTTGCCCCCCGATGGCCTTCAACTCTTTGGCCACCCGGGCCACCTCCTTGGGAAGGATATCCAGCAGAACCACGCAAGCCCCTTCCTTGACCATCCTGACCGCGGCGGCCTTGCCGATCCCCCTGGCCCCCCCGGTGATCATCGCCACCCGCCCCTCTAATCTTCCTTGACCCATATAACCTCCTATTTAATAAAGATTCTCACCAAAGAGGCGCAGAGAACACAGAGACGGATAATAAGAACACGAAACTCGAAAGCTATACCCGAATCGGTCTTTGGTCTTTGATTTTTTGCCAATAAAATCTGTGTTTATCCGGGTCCGTCTTTAGCCAATATAAAACTTTTTAGGATCATCTCCAAATTCGTTGATCGAATTTTTCACGAAAGCCTGTCAAGGGCCCGGAAGGAAAGGCAGATTGCGCAGCAAGCATCGGCGGGATATCCGCTTCCCATGAATCCCCTGTCGGTCATCCGCAAAGCGCAGCGGGGGCACCATAAGTGAGCCTCGAAGAAATTACCGACTCCCCCGCCACCGGTGGGGAGAGATAGGCGCCTCATGATTGCAAGCAAGATGACTTTTCTTCCGGGCCCATGAAATCACAGGACATTCTGAAAAAACCAGCTCTTTGGCTTTCAACGAATTTGGAGATGAACCACTTTTTATTGCTGCGCAGCCGCGCTGTGATCTCTGTGCCCTCCGTGGCGAAAGGTTTTTCAATCACCAGGCTTACGCCATTCACATGCAGTTCGGATAGAGGAATCATTTCTTCTCCCAGCAAAATTCCCCCCCTACCATCGTGGCCACGACCGGTATATCCTTGATGCTCTCCGGTTTTACCCGGGTCAGGTCTTCGGCCAGGATGACCAGGTCGGCCAGTTTGCCCACTTCAATGGAGCCTTTGATCTTCTCTTCAAAGGTCGCGTAGGCGCCGTTGATGGTGTAACAGCGCAGGGCCTCTTCGGGAGTGATTCTTTCCGCGGGGGCGTAGTCCTGCCCGCTGCGGGTCTTCTGGTTCACCGCCGAGTGAATCCCCAACAGGGGGGCGCCGCTGACCACCGGGCGGTCGGAGCTGAAGGCCATGAGAATCTGGTTGGCCAGAAGCGTCCGGAAGGGTTTGAGCCGCGCGCAGGTTTCTTTCCCCAGTTGACGGAACCAATTGTCTCCCAGCTCCCAGATAAACCCGGGCTGGAGCACGGGGATTACGCCCAGTCTCTTCATCCGGTCGAACATCCGCGGCAGGACCATGGTGCAATGTTCCAGGCGGTACCGGGCGTCCTTCCTGGGCTGGGATTTCTGAGCGGCCTCAAAGGCGTCCAGGCAGACATCGATGGCCCGGTCCCCGATCCCGTGGATGGAAAGCTGCCAGCCCAGCCCATGGACCAAGGAAGCCAGCCTGGCCAGCTTTTCCGGTTCCACCACCAGAACCCCGCACCCGCGATCGCTGGCCTCGGCTCCGTAGGGTTCATAGGTGACCGCGGTGACCGTGCTGAAAGCCCCGTCGACGATGATTTTAAAGGGGCCGATGCGCAGTTTTTCATCCCCCAGCCCGCTCCGGATCCCCAGGCCGAGAAGCCTTCCCCGGGCTTCTTTCAAAGATTCTTCAAAGCGGCAGTAATCGAAGACCGCCTCGCTCCAGATGGCCAGGTTGTGGCGGACCTTGAGAATTCCCCGCTCCACCGCCTCCTGGTAAGCGGCGATCTGCAAGGGAATGTCGTTCCCCCCCACGCTGGCGTCCATGGCGCTGGTAATTCCTTCGGAGAGAAACCTCCGGCCGGCGTTCCCCAAGGCGGGGATCAGCTCTTCCAGGGTGGGTTTGGGCGTTATGTCGTCAATCATTTTCATTGCCGGAGTTTCGAAGAGCAAGCCGGTCAGCTCACCGGTGGCCCCATCTTTGCCGATCTTCCCCCCTTCCGGATCCCGGGTCTCTTTCGTAATCCCGGCTTTCGCCAGGGCCAAACTGTTCACCACACAACCGTGGGCCGAGGTATGGCGGAGGCTGACCAGGTGTTTCGGGGCGGCTTTGTCTAAATCCTCCCGGGTGGGATGCCTTTTTTCCTTCAACTCATTCTGGTTGTAGCCCACCCCGGTGATCCAGGTTCCCTCTTTCTGTTTGGCAGCTCTCTCCCGCACGAGGGCAATGATTTCTTCGATCGAGGAAACTTTGGTCAGATCGATGGAACTCAACCCCAGGCCGAACATCAGGGTATGATTGTGGGATTCGATGAATCCTGGAACCACGCTCATCCCCTTCAAATCCCGGACCTGCGTACCCTTTCCGATCGCCTGTCGGACCCCTTCGTTCGTCCCCACCCACAGGATCCGGCCGTCCCTGACGGCGACCCCCTGGGCCCGGGGTTTTTTTTCATCCACGGTGATCACTTCTCCGTTGAACAGCACCACATCCGCGTCAACCATGATTCCCACTGAAGCACTCCTCCTTTAAATTCTCTTCCCCTCGAATCCGGGGATAAAATCCGGGTTCATTTTACACATTCCCAGGACCTTGTTAAAGAAGAATCTTTCTAAATGCAAAATTCCGAATGGCCCATGCGAAATGGATTCATTCTTCTGTCTGCAGGGGAATAAAAATGCCTGAACGTTCTTCCCCTGCGGGGAAAACAAATTCACTTGACTTTTGGAAGATGGAGCGGGTTAGTATGTTTCTATGAACTGGAAAATCCTGGCCCTTCTGATTGCCGGGCATTTCGTCACCGACATCAACACCGGCGCTCTTCCCGCCTTCCTGCCCTTCATCAAAGAACCCCTCGGCCTTTCCTACACCATGGCCGCCACCATCATCCTGGTCTTCAATCTGACCTCCTCGGTCATCCAGCCCGCCTTCGGGTACTTCTCGGACCGCTGGTCCATCCGCTGGCTTCTTCCCGTGGGGCCCTTTTGGGCCTCCCTGGGACTGGCCCTTTTGGGGATCGCCCCATCTTACGCCTGGATTCTCTTCTTCGCCTCCCTGAGCGGGATCGGCCAGGCTAGCTATCATCCCGAGGGTTTTAAAACCGTAAACCTCCTCAGCGGGCCGAAAAAAGCCACGGTCATCTCCTTCTTTCATTTCGGGGGCAACCTGGGGTTTGCAGTCGGGCCCATACTGATCACCACCTTCTTCACCCTTTGGGGCCTCAAAGGTTCTATGCTTTTCCTCATCCCGGGGATCGTCATGCTGGCCGTTTTTCTCTCCACGACCCAGTGGAGGGTCCGACAGGTTCCTCTCCCCGGCCAGTCCCGCGGCAAAAAACTCTCCGGGTCTCTCCGCAATGCAGCGGTTCCCATGGCCCTTCTCATCTCAGCAGTCGTCCTGAGAGCCGCCACCCGGCTGGGACTCCTGACTTTTGTCCCTTTCTATTTCATTAAGATCCAGCAGGGCGATCCCATGATGGTGGGAAAATATCTTTCCATCTTTCTGCTTGCCGGGACCGCGGGGATCGTGATCGGGGGTCCTCTGGCCGACCGCTTCGGGTATAAGAAAACGACGCTCCTCAGTTTCGCCGTTTCTTCGATCCTCCTCTTCCTCTTCTATTTTACCCAGGGGATCCTTTCCCTGGTCTTCTTCGCTACCGCCGGGATGTTCATCATCATGTCCAACTCGGTGACCATGGCCATCGGCCAGAGCCTCATGCCCCGCAACGTGGGGATGGCTTCCGGATTGATCCTCGGACTGGCCATGGGGATCGGAGGGATCTCCACCACCCTCCTGGGCTGGGTGGCCGACCACTGGGGAATTCCCACGGCCCTGCAGATCACCTTTATCCTTCCCATTCTCGCTTTCCTGGTCTTCCTGCCCATCCCCTACCCGCCCGAAGAAATTCGGAATGCATCCTGATCTCTATTCCTCTTCTAGCCCCTTCCTTCCTACACCCTTTACCCCGATCCGCCCAATCCGCTTTCCCCTTGACCGCTTTCTTTCTTCTCTGGTAGAAATAGGACGGTAAAAATCCAGCGGATTGGCCAAAAAGGAGTTTTCCATGAAAGACGTATCATTATTTATTCCCTGCACGGTTGACCTCTTCGCCCCCCGGATCGGCGAGGCGGTCGTGAATATCCTCCGCCGCGTGGGGGTCAACCCGATCTACCATGAAGAGCAGACCTGCTGCGGCCAGCCGGCGATGAATGCCGGCTACCGGGAAGAAGCAAAAAAGGTGGCCAAGCACTTTATCTCGGTCTTCGAAAAGGACGAAGTGATCGTGAGTCCCGCGGGCTCCTGCGTCTGCATGGTGAAAGACCGGTACCCTGAAATCCTGGAGGACGAGCCCGACTGGCTGCGGAGGGCCGAGGCGCTCGGTCCCAGGTTGTACGAGTTCTCCCAGTACCTGGTGGATGTTCTGAAAGTGGAGGACGTGGGGGCTTCCTTCCAGGGAAAGGTGACCTACCACGAATCCTGCCATATCCTCCGGGGCCTGGGAATTTCCGAGCAGCCCAAAAAGCTGATCCGAGCGGTGAAAGGGGCCCAGCTGGTGCTCCTGGAAAACGCCGACAACTGCTGCGGCTTCGGGGGGGAGTTTGCCAACGACTTCCCGGACATATCCGAATCCATGGTCAGGGACAAGGTGGAAAGCTTCCTGGCCAGCGGTGCCAACCTCCTGGTCCTCAACGAGCCCGGCTGTTTCCTCAACATCGGCGGTTACCTGAACCGGAATCACCCCGGGAAGAAGGTCATGCACCTGGCCAGCTTCCTGGCCACCGACGGCAGGGAGGCCCATTATGGAAATTAAGACCGATCAATTCACCGAATTGGCCAAGAAGGAGTTGAAAAACGAACGCTCCCGCCTCTTCCTCAAATTGATCCCCCCGGTGATGAATGCCAAGCGGGAGGCCGGGATGGCCAGCCTTCCCGATTCTCCCGCGGCCATGGCCTATGGTGCGGCGATCCGGGCTGAAGCTCTGGCCCGGCTGCCGGAGCTCCTGGAGGAGTTCGAGAAAAAAGCCCTGGCCAACGGGATGAAAGTCGTCTGGACGCGGGACGCCAAAGAGGCCAACGAGTTCATAAAAAAACTGGCCAAGGAAAAGGGAGTCCAGTACGTGACCAAAGGGAAATCCATGGTCACCGAAGAGACCGCCCTCAACGAACTCCTGGAAAAAAACGGAATCGAGGTCTGGGAAACCGACCTCGGGGAGTTCATTGCCCAGCAGCTCCACCGCCCCCCCTTTCACATCGTGGGCCCGGCCATCAACGTCCCGGTGGAAGAGGTCCGGGATCTCTTCATGGAAAAAACCGGGCTGAAGGAGCCGACCCTGGACCCCGTCCAGCTGGGCTACGCCGCCCGTCTCTTCCTGCGGGACAAGTTCCACCACGTCCAGATGGGGATTACCGGGGTGAACATGGCGGTGGCCGAAACCGGGACGATCATCAACGTGGAGAATGAGGGGAACATCCGCTTCACCAAATCGTCCCCCCCGGTCCAGGTATCGGTGATGAGCCTGGAAAAAGTAATTCCCACCATGAAGGATGCCCTCCACATGCTGCGGCTCCTGTGCCGCAGCTGCACCGGACAGCGACTCTCGGTCTACATATCCATGGATAGCGGGCCCAAGAAGAGGGAGGAGATCGATGGTCCGGAAGAGCTTTACCTGGTGATCGTGGACAACGGAAGGTCCAAAATTTACCAGGACCGCAAGGCCCGGGAGGCGCTCCGATGCATCCGCTGCGGGGCCTGCCTGGTGGCCTGTCCCGTCTGGCGGCAGATCGGCGGCTATGCCTACGGGTGGGCCTACTCCGGCCCCATGGGACAGGTCTTGAACCCCATGCTCCTGGGACTGGACAAAACCCAGGACCTCTACCGGGCCTCCACCCTGTGCGGAGCCTGCAAGAGCCTCTGCCCCGTGGGAATCGATCACCCGAGCCTGTTCCTGTATTACCGGTCCAAGGATGTTCTGGGCGACCCCGGTTTCAAGAGCGTCGGTCGTCCCTGGATGGAAAGGCAGTTCTTCAAGATGTGGAGCTGGGCCTCCAGCACCCCCTGGGCCTGGAATGTGGGCGTGCGCATGGCCCGGCCTATCATGAATAAGAATGCACGGGACGGGGTCGTCCGCAAAGCCACGGGCCCCTTCGGAGGGTGGTTCCGCAGCCGGGACATCCCGGCCATGGCCGGGGATACCTTTCATGACCGGTGGAAAAATAAACTGAAAAAAAAGGGGTAAGGTGAAAATCACAGGGTGGAGGGGGCAGGGAGCAGGGTGCAGGATTCTTCTGCCCCCAGCACCCTGCACCCAGCCCTCTGTTATTCCTTTGGGAGGTTAGGATGGAACAAAGCGTACGGGATGAAATCCTGGCGAAATTGAAGGCGGCGCCGAAGGCCGAAGTTCCCACCCGGCCTCCCCTGCCCCCCTATGAAACGCTCTCCATGGACCGGGAACAGCTGATCGCCGAATTCAGCGCCCGACTGGCGGAAGAGGGGGTCGGGGTCCACCGGGTCAAAGATTTCCAGGAAGCTTTGGATCGGCTTACGGCGGTTGCCGCGGAAGAGGGCTTGAAAAAGGTCATGACTTCCACCGACGACGTAATTTCCCGTCTCGACCTGGCCTCCTGGGGCCAAAAAAACGGCATCCAGGTTATGACCCCCGGGGATTTCCCGGACCGTTATTCTTACCGGGATGCGGTCTTCGACCAGGCCCAGGCGGGAATCACCGGGGCCGACTTCGCCGTGGCGGAGTCGGCTACCATCGGGCTCATCATCAACAAGGACCAGGCCCGGCTGGTATCCGTGGCCCCGATTCTCCACATCGCCGTCGTTCCCGTGGACCGGATCGTCCCGGTCTACGAGCAGGCCATCGAAAAAGTCTTCGGGAAAAAGGGGGAATATCCCAGCCAGTTCGTCTTCATCACCGGGCCGAGCATGACTGGCGATATCCAGGGGGTTCTCTTCAAGGGGATGCACGGTCCCCGCAAGGTCATCGTCATACTGGTCGGCTAAAAAAGCAAAGAGCAAAGAGCGAAGAGCGTGGAGTTTTACAGAGATCTTTTACTCCGTGCTCCATGCTCCACGCTCCATGCCCTTCGTGCAATTGAGGAGGACCATGCATAGGATACCGATTCCCTCCCGCCTCTGGTACGAGAATAAAGAATGGGAACTGACCTTGCTCGACCGTTGGGAGGTTCAGAACCTGAACCCACCCGGTTTTGAAAAGCCGGCGATCGGCCCGCAGCAGATCCGGGGAAAAATCGATCAGCCGATTCAGGGACCCACCCTGGAAGATCTCGCCCGCGGCAAGAAGCAGGCGGTCATCGTTTTCGACGACATGACCCGCCCGACCCCGGTCAAGGAGGTCGCCCCCCATGTGGTTGCCACCCTCCACCGGGCCGGGATGAGGAAAGACCAGATCCGGTTCATCTGGGGCCTGGGAGCCCACGGGGCCTACGACATGATCAACGCCCGTAAAAAATTGGGGGAGGAGATCGTGGAGAATTACCCGGTGTACAACCACGATCCTTTCCAGAACACCGTGCGGGTGGGGAGGACCCCCACGGGGGTGGAACTCTGGTTCAACCGGGAGTTCATGTCCTGCGACTTGAAGATCGCCATCGGCTGCATCACTCCCCACGTCCACGTGGGGTTCGGGGGAGGTGCCAAGCTCATTCTCCCGGGGCTGGCCGGAATCGAGAGCATCAACCAGTTTCACAACCAGCTCCACCGGGACCCGAAGCGCACCGGGTTGGGCAATTTTGAGAACAACATCATGCGCGCCGAGTGCGACGCCGCCGGGGATGCAGCGGGCCTGAATTTCAAGATCGACTGCCTGGTGAACCGGCGGGGGGAGATCACCAACCTCTATGCCGGGCCCTTCAAAGCCACCCACCAGGCGGGCGCGGAGGAAGGGAAGGAGCATTACGGGATTCCCCATTCCGCCGGCTATGACCTGGCAGTCTGCAACGCCTACGCCAAAGCCAACGAGTCGGCCATCGCCCTCCTCTTCGCCTTGACCCTCCTCAAACCCAAGGAAGGAGTTGCCGTTCTCATCTCCGACGCCCCGGAGGGACAGACCCCCCATTATGTGATGAGGGCCTGGGGGAGCGACTATGGCGGGCGCCACTTCAATCCCCGCCCCAAAGGTTTCGTCAACCTGCTGATGAAGAAGCTGATCGTCCTGGCCCCCTACCCGGACCGGACAGGCCTGGACCTCATCTGCAACGTGGACGACGCGATAATGGTCAAGACCTGGCCCGAAGTCCTGGCCATCCTGGAAAAAGACTTTCCCGGTTCAGCCAAGGTGGCGGTGGTCCAGGACGGGACGATGATGTACATGAAAAAGAAAGACGCATAGAGCAGAGCGCAGAGAGCATAGAGTTTTGAAGTCGAGAGTTTTCTTGCGCTATGCGCTATGCTCTTTGCTCTATGCTTTTGGGGTGGAGGGTCTGATGAAGGAAAATGCCCTGCTGATTCATCCCCGCGACAACGTGATCGTCGCCCTGCGGGACCTGGCCGAGGGAGAAGAGGTCAGGGCCAAGGGGATTGACGGCTTTCCGGTCCTGGAAAAGATTACCGCCAGCCACAAGGCGGCTCTGCGGGACATACCGGCGGGGGAAGAAATCATCAAATACGGGGAAGTGGTGGCGGTCTCCACCCGGGACATCAAGAAAGGGCAATGGGTCCACATTCACAACCTGGAGAGCAAGAGGTGGAAGAAATGAGGGAGATCACCGGCTACGAGAGAAAGAACGGGAAATTCGGCGTCCGCAACCATGTACTGGTCCTGGCCACGGTCTCCTGCGTCAATGGAGTAATCAACAGAATTTCGCGGGAAGTCCCCGAAGCGGTCTGCGTCCCCCATGCCTACGGATGCGGGCGGGGCAGCGCCCGGGAAACCCAGATCCTCTTTCGCATCCTGGCCAGCCTGGTCCACCACCCCAACGTGGGGGCGGCGGTGGTCATCGGGCTGGGCTGCGAGCGGGCCAACACCAGGGATTTTCGGCCCTTCATCGAGAAAGCGGAGAAGCCCGTCGCCGTCTTTGATGTTCAGGAGTCCGGCTCCCTGCAAACCGCCCGGAAAGGCATCGAAGCAGCCCGGCGGATGCTGGCGGAAATTGGCCCTCAGCGGCGCGTCCCCATGTCCTGGGAAAAACTCCTGGTGGCCATGGAATGCGGGGGTTCCGACGCCATGTCCGGGGTTACCGCCAACGTGGCCCTGGGGTCGGTCTCCGACTGGGTGGTGGGGAAGGGGGGCAGCGTCATTTTCGGGGAGAACACGGAGATGATCGGAACCACCCATGTCCTCACCCGGCGGGCGAAAAATGAAGAGGTCGCCGGAAAGATCGCGGGCATGATCGACCAGGCCGAGCAGCGGACCAAGGATATCATGGGGCCTTTGGCCAGCTGGGTCATCTCCCCCGGCAACATGGACGGGGGCATGAGCACCATCGCGGAGAAGTCCATGGGGTGTATCCACAAGGGTGGCACGACGGCGATTAACCAGGTCGTGGATTACGGGGAGTGGCCCACGGAAAAAGGGCTGATCCTCCAGGACGGCCCGGGGTACGACGGAGACTCCATGGCCGGCCTGGCTGCCAGCGGTTCTCAGGTCATGTTCTTCTCCACCGGGCGGGGGACTCCGGCCGGCTTCCCCGTGGTCCCGGTGATCAAAGTGACGAGCAACACCAGGGTTTACCAGACCATGCGGGACGACATGGACATCAATGCCGGTCGACTGGTGGAAGGAACGCCCATGGAAGAACTCCGGGAGAAGATGATCGACTACCTGGTCCGGGTGATCAACGGGGAAAAGACCAGGGCCGAGGCCAACGGCATGGAGGTCTTCACCATGATGACCGTCAACCCGCCCTTCTGAATGCGGAATGCCGAATGTGGAATGCGGAATTTAAGAACACTAAATTCCAAGCTTTGAATCGCAAAAAGGTTAGGCGATCAGCCCTCCATGAATAGCAGCGTGTTGGCAAAAACCAGAAAGCCGTCTCGCGTTCCTGGTGTAAGGGCGATTCATGAATCGCCCTTAGGGATGCGGGCGAAGGGTTATCTCTTTAGAAACCTCTCCATTCTTTCCTTGACCTGATTCAGGGTCTCCCACTTTTTGGCAAAGCAGAAGCGGACTTTGTCCCGGCCGTCTTCCGGCCGGTGGTAGAAGCTCGACCCCGGTACCACGGCCAGACCGGTCTTCTCCACCAGGGCCATGGCGAAGGCCTCGTCATCCCCAAGGCCCAGCCCGTCGATCCGGATCATCATGTAGTAGGCTCCCGCGGGCCGGAAGACCGGAACGGAAAGGTCCTCAAAAACCTTGAGCAGAAAATCCCGGCGCTCCCGGTAGAATTCCTGGAGGTCCCGGTAATAGGAATCGGGAAGGCCCATGGCCACCGCCGCCCCCATCTGGAAGGGGGTGGGGGCGGCGACAACCATGTAGTCGTGACACTTGCGGATGGCCGACATGAGACCCTGGTGGGCGATCACGTACCCCACCCGCCATCCCGTGGCGCTGTAGGTCTTGGAGATGCCGCTGATGGTGACCGTCCGTTCCCACATCCCCGGCAGGCTGCCCATGTGGATGTGCTGGAGCCCGTCGTAAAGGATGTGCTCGTAGATCTCGTCGGTAATCACGTACGTCCCGTACTCCCGGCAGAAGCGGGCAATGATTTCCATTTCCCCGCGGGAGAAAACCTTCCCGGAGGGGTTGGCCGGCGTGTTCAGGATCACCGCCTTGGGCTTTTGGGAAAAGGCCTTCTTCAGTTCATCCGGGTCCAGGGCCCAGTTCGGGTCCCGCAACCGGACGAACTCGGGGATTCCGCCGCAGAGGGTCAATCCGGGAAGGTAATTCTCGTAGAAGGGCTCGAAGACGATCACCTTTTCCCCGGGGTTCACCAGGGCCATCAGGGAAGCCACGATGGCTTCGCTGCTGCCGCAGGTGATGGTGATCTCTTTCTCCGGGTCGGCCTTCAGGCCGGCGAAACGGGAGACTTTCCCGGCCACCGCCTCGCGCAGCGCCGGCAGGCCCCAGGTGATGGAATACTGGTTGCTCCCCTGCTCGATCGCCCGCAGGGCTTCTTTGATCACTTCTTCCGGCGGGTCCTTCTCCGGAAACCCCTGGGCCAGGTTGATCCCCCGGTACTGCTGGCATACCCGGGTCATCTTGCGGATGACCGATTCCTGAAAAGATTCGGTTCTTTTGGCAACATTAAAATTCATGATATGCTCCGGTTTGATTCATAAGAAAAGGTTCAAAGCACTGGGCACAAGGCTCAGGCCCAAAAACTTTTTCCTTCGCCACTCAAACCCCTACACCCTCACCCTACCCCCGACACTCCACACCTTACACCCGACACCCTACACCCTACTCCCTTTTTCCCCCTGCCCCCTGCCCCCTGTCTTTACCTCGTTTCCCTCTCCCCGCAACGCCCGAACCGCCTTTTCCAGCTGCTCTTTCTTCACCAAGAGATAGTCCGTGTCATAAGTGGACAGGGCAAAGACGCTGATCCCCTCCCGAGCCAGGGGGGCGGTCAGGGACGCCAGGACCCCGGTCAAAGAAAATTCCAGGGGTCCTTCGACCTTCAAAATCTTCCACCCACCCTCTTTATTCACTCCCCCGGGAACGTGGGCGTCCGGGCAGACCACGGAAAGCTCCTCTGCGGTGCAGGTGATGGAGTAAAAAGAACCCCGGGTCCCCCAATCGGGTACCGGAGCGTTCTTATCCAACCGGCACACGGCGTAGGTATCGGGCAACAGTTCTAGCTTTCTCTTCCCTTCTTCCATCCCTTCCTCTTTCGGCCGGGTAGCCTTTTATCCTGGCGGCCGAATTAGCTTATCATATTCGCTGCCTTTCAAGAATATACAAATAATGATATTCCCGGACTCGTGCAAACCGGCAAAAATACGCAGAATAGGGGACGTTGGTTCTAAGTGACCTTCAGAATTATAGAGTAGAGCAAATGACGCTTTTAAGAGAGTTTTACGATAGCCCAAGGTTACCGATATTTCAGGGAATCCGCCTTCTGTCCCGGACCGGACTTGATTGGGGCGATCTACCCCAAGAAACGTGAACCGGAAGAAGCTTCTCAAAATCACCGGTGAAAGGAATAATCAACTCTGCTGGGCCGTTTTAAGCGAGAAAATTGGGAAATCAATATAACCGACTACAACGTCACTTAGAACCAACGTCCCCTAATTTGCTAGATTAACTTGTTTTGATAGATCGGTTTTCCTAGGCCTTTATCTCCTCAACGATGGCATCTCCCATCTGAGAAGTGGTGTTCTTCCCGCCGAGGTCGGGGGTTTTTACCCGGCCCTTGGCCAGAACGGTCTCCACTGCCTCCTCGATCCGGCGCCCAACCTCCGAAGCCTTCGGGTCCCTATGCGTGGCTCCCAGCCAGTCGAACATCATGGAGCCGGAGAGGATGGCGGCGATCGGATTGACGATCCCTTTCCCGGCGATGTCCGGGGCGCTTCCGTGAATGGACTGGAAGAGACCGTGATGGTCTCCCACCTCCGCCGATGGGGCCAGGCCGAGACTGCCGATGGTCCCCGCCCCCAGGTCGGAAAGAATATCTCCGAACATGTTTTCCGTAACCACCACATCGAAATGCCAGGACCTCTGGACCATCAGGACGGTCATGGCATCCGTGTAGTAATGCTCGCTCTGGATGTCGGGAAACTCCCCCGCCACCTCACGGAAAACTTCTTCAAAGAAGGCATACGCCTCCACGACGTTTGATTTGTCCACACAGGTCACCCTTTTCACGCCGTCTTCGGGGGCTCCTCTCCGCCGACGGGCCATCTGGAAGGCGGCCCGCACGATCCGCTCCGTCCCTTTCCGGGAAATGATCAAGGGATTCACCGCCGCTTCCTTCCCGATGCGGAACCCGCCTTTGCCGAAGGTGTAAAGGCCCTCCGTGTTCTCCCGGAAGATCACATAATCGATTCCCCTCTCCTCAGCTTTCTTCAGAGGGGATTCCACCCCTTTGTACAGCTTCACCGGCCGGATGTTGGCATAGAGGTCGAGGTCCTGGCGGTAAATGTACCCCGACTGGACTTCCCGGCCATCCGGCAGGCGGACATCGGGAAGGCCCACGGCCCCGAAGAAAACGGCATCCGCCTGGCGTACTTTTTCGATGTCTTCCTGCCCAAAGGCCGCGCCCGTCCTCCGATAGCGGGCGGCGCCGATCTCCAGTTCAATAAACTGGGCCTCCAGGGACACTCCTTCCATGGCGGCCCGGATGGCCTTTAGCCCCTCGGCAATGACCTCCGGGCCCACCCCGTCCCCGGGCAATACAACGATTCGATACGGTGCCATTCATTCCTCCCTTTCGGAAAAAGAAAGTTTCGGGTTTCGAGTCTTGGGACCCAGTGTTTCTGTCTTAAACCAGAAATTCGAAACTTGGAATCCGAAACTCGAAAAATTATTTTGGTTCTTCTTCCGATCGAGTGGGTGGAAAGGGAAAAGAAACACTCTCCGCCCAGGGGGTGCGTCCCGTTCATGGCGGGACAGAATCAGCGGGAACAACCCGGATTCGGGAGCGGTTGCCTGGGTTCCGCGAGGCACCTGTCCCCGATCCCCTTGCGGAAAACCGAATCCCTGCTCCGATCCGGCCAACAAAATAATCATCCGACGCGAACCGATGAAAGAACAACCGCTTAATTATGTCCCGCCAGGGGCGGGATGCACCCCCGGGGCCCCTCCCGAATCCCCCAACGAGCATGCCGTCCGACGGAAAATCCACGGAAATCACCCACTCGATTGGGAGAAGACCCATTATTTTATCCTGGCCAGCGCTTCGGCCTTTCTTTTCTCCACGGCGGCGATGGCTTCGGCCCGGGCCAAGATCAATTTCGCCCGGTTGTACACCGGGATGTCCACCATCTTTCCGTCCAGGTTGACCGAGGCGGTCCCCTTCCTCACCCCTTCTTCGAAGGCCTCCACTGCCCGGCGGGCGAAGGCCACCTTATCCTCCTCCGGAGTGTAGACCCGGTTGATCACCGCCACCTGGTCGGGATGGATGCAGGAAGCGCCTTCACATCCGAGCTGCCGGGCCCGCCTGACCGACCGTTCGAAGGCCTCCAGGTCCCGGAAACCGCCGATGCTTCCCAACATGCCCATGGGCCGGACCCCGACCGGTTTGCAGACGGTCACGATCCAGGAGATGGCATAGAAGATCTCGCTCCCATCCGCCGAAGGCTCCACGCCCAATTCCAGGCAGTAGTCCTCGGGCCCGATGCTCATGGACTCAATCCGCGGGCTGGCCGTGGCGATCTCCTGGGCTTTTAGCAGCCCCCGGGGGGTCTCGATCAGGATGGAAAACTGGATGTGCCCTGGCTTGATTCCCCGTTGCTTCTCCATCTTTTCCACCAGGGCTTCCAGGCTGCGCACCTCTTCGGCCGATTCGGTCTTGGGCAGGGCGATCCCGTCCAGACCCGGGTAGACAGAAGCCTCTACATCCAGGGACAGCCACTGGGGATCCTTGTTGATCCTCACCCCCACTTCGGCCCCGCCTTTGGCGGCCAAAGGAATCGAGCCCTTGACCAGTCTGCGGGCGTTTTCCTTCTCCGCCCAGGGGACCGCATCTTCCAGGTCCAGGAGGATCGCATCCGCTCCCCGCTGGTAGGCTTTCTCCACGAAGCGGGGAATATTTACAGGAAGAATCAAGGTTGAGCGTCTGATCATTCGATTCATCGGGGTCTCCCTCAGTGAAAACTTTTACTCGAATGAATATACCATCATCTTCCTACCAAACCAATCCCCCTGTTCAATTCAAATCCGGAGATTGCCGGACCTTCCCCGAAATTTTTCCCATCGTGCTTCCATATTTATGATATATTTCTTACGGACGATTTCAACCAAAGGGGGGAATTTATAAGATGCGAAAGGTTACGATCCCTTGGGGGTGCTGGCGGGGAAGCAAGAGCCTGCCTTTGACTTTTCCGAACAACTGGAAGATCAGCATGGCCACCATGGCCGATAAGCCGGATGTGAGCCAGGAGGAGATTCGGCAGGCCTTCCAGGACCCCATCGGCCAGGAGCGGATCCGCAGGCTAGCGGAGGGGAAAAAGACCGCCGCGATTGCGGTGGACGACCTGACCCGTCCAACCCAAGCGTATCGCTTCCTTCCATTTATCGTAGAAGAACTGAACCAGGCCGGCATCCCCGACGAAAACATCAAGATCATCATGGCCATCGGCTGCCACCGCCCGCTCATGAAGGCGGACCAGGAGAAGAAGTTGGGCAAGAAGATGGCCAACCGGTTCGCCGTCTACAACCATCACCCTTTTGAGAATGTGGTCCATGTGGGAACCACCTCGCGGGGAACGCCGGTCATCCTCAACCGCTATTTCGTGGAATCCGATGTGAAAATCGGGGTCGGCTTCATCACTCCCCACCCCATTGCCGCTTTCGGGGGTGGGGGGAAGATCGTAGTCCCCGGCCTGGGGTCCATCGACACCATCCATCGAAATCACACCCCGGCCTTCCAGGGAAAGATCGGCAACACGGGCTTTTCCAAAGGCTACGATATCAACGCCAACGAGCTCCGGGCGGACATCGAAGAGGGCGCCCGCATGGCCGGCCTGAACGCCGTCGTAAACTCCGTGGGGACTTCGGAAGGCAAGACCGCCGGGGTCTTTGTGGGAGACCTGGTCCAGGCCCACCGGGCTGCCGTGGAACTCGCTCGAAAGGTGTACAAGACCGAAGCACCCTGCGACGTGGACATCGGGATTTTCAACGCCTTCCCGGAAGATACGGAACTGGTGCAGGCGCAAAAGGCCATGAACGTCTGGACGGGAAATGAAACCTGCCGCTTGGTGAGAGAGGGCGGGAAGGTCGTCATCGCCACGGCCAGCTCCGACGGCCTGGGGTTTCACTCCCTGGCCGACCGGGGGATGAGGCTTTACAACCGGGTGGGCCGCCGAAAAGCCGTGGGGGACATTTTCCAGGGCCGGAAAGTCATCGTCTTTTCCCCCAACTGCTCCCGCGCCGACCTTCTGGAGCGTTATCCGGAGCAGGTGATCATCCGCAACACCTGGAAGGATGTGCTGGAAGAACTGAAGAACGGCTCGGCCGGTCAGAGCGTTTCCATCTTCCCCAACGGGTCGTTGCAGTATATACCGGTGGACTGAAAAGTTACGCGTTTCGGGTTCCCGGTTTCGAGGGTGCTCTCTATTTCTCAACTGCAACCTGAAAAGGACTGAAAAATGGTATCCATCGCTCAATTGGAAGAACTGGCAGAAAAAAAGATTTCCATGGAAGATTCAGAATCCGCTAAGAACAAGCAACACCAGGCCGGAAAGCTAACCGCCCGGGAAAGGATCGACTTATTGGTAGATCCTATGAGTTTCGATGAACTCGACGCCTATATGGAAAGCAATGCTCCCAAATTCGGTAGATACAAGGGCAAAACAAGCACGCGGCAAGCGGTGATAACCGGAGCGGCCAAGATCCAGAACCGGCCGGTTTATCTTTATGCCCAGGATTTCACCGTCGAAGGGGGGTCGATCGGAGAACGGGAGGCGCGGAAAATATGCAAAATCATGGATTTGGCGGTCCGGAAC
>LJUR01000018.1 GCA_001304105.1 Deltaproteobacteria bacterium SM23_61 | reverse complement strand
CGTCTGATCAACCCAGCTCCTTTCGGCGTCTTATCTACTGCTCTTATCTTCATGGCCCAGATCAACATTATCCTGGCCTCTTTTAACTTGATTCCGATCCCCCCCCTCGACGGCTCCAAGATTCTCATGGGTTTCTCCTCCTCCAAGTTCCGGTACACCCTGATGCAGCTGGAACCCTATGGGTTCTTCATCATCATCGGTCTTCTTTGGCTGGGGGTGTTAAGCCCGCTCATCTCCCTGTTTGCGTGGATCATCACCGGTATCATCAGCCTCCTGCTGCCATGAAAAACTCAACCGCAGAGATCGCAGAGCACGCGGAGATAAAAAAAGGAAAAATGGAATAGTGGAATATTGGAATGATGGGCAAAAGAATAAGATACCCAGACCCATTATTCCATCATTCCATTTTTCCAGTTGTTTTGAAATCCCATCACTCCAGCGTTCCAATTTGGTTACTCTGAGCTCTCTGCTTCCTCTCCCTTCATCCTCTTGTCTTCAAGCCTGGAGAATAGAAAGTCAAAGAGGAGTCCATTTTTACGAAATGATCGGTGTTTCTTGTCTTTACCAAGAGAAAGCTCTGCGATCTCTGCGTGCTCAGTGGTTCAATTTTTTTTCAACCCCGGCGGTTACGAAGTTCTTATGATTTCCAATGCTATGAAAAAGCCCGGATGAGGGAGAAATGGCCTGGACTTTCACCGTCCTCGGCGGCGGCCAGGAAATCGGAGCGAACTCCTACCTTTTGAGCCTCTCCGGTGTGCCCCTTCTTCTGGATGCGGGCCTTCATCCCAAAAAATTCGGGCTGGAAAGCCTGCCCGACTATGACTGGATCGAACGGGAGCTGGAGGCCATCTTCATCACCCACGCCCACCTGGACCATGTGGGATCCCTTCCGGTCATCAATCACCGGCATCCTCAAGCCCCCATCTTCGCCACCCTCCCGACCAAGGATATCGCCCTGCGGATGCTTCACAATACGGTCACGGATGCTTCACAATACGGTCACGGTGATGAACATCTTCCGGGAAGAGAAAGGGATGGGCGAGTATCCCTTTTTCGACCATGAGGACCTCTGGCCTCTCGAAGGGGAAATAATGGGCCTGGAGTATAAAATATCCCGGAGTTCATCCGCCCGGGGAAAACAGATTTACAGCGAGAAGCTCCATCTTCGGGGGGGGATCCAGGCCCGTTTTTTGCCCGCGGGACACGTCCTGGGAGCGGGCGGCATCCTCTTCCACCAGGGGAGACGGTCCCTTTTTTACACCGGCGATATCTCTCTGCAAGCCCAGGCTCTGATTCCCGGAGCGATTCTCCCGGAAGAGAAGATCGACACCCTGATCCTGGAATGCACCTACGGGAATGACCCCGCCTACTATTCTCAGAACCGGCAGGAGGAGATCCAGTCCTTCGCCAGGGAAGCCGGCCCCATTCTTTCCGCGGGGGGCTGCGTTCTCATCCCGGCTTTTGCCCTGGGAAAGACCCAGGAGCTCCTCTGCATCATCTACCAACTCATGCGTACGGAAAAGATCCCCTCCGTCCCCCTCTTCATCTCGGGGCTGGGAAAGAGTATCACCGAAATTTACCAGGAGCACCGCCGTTACCTTCGTCCCCAGGCCTCCATCCTGAGCTTCGACCTCTTTTCCGTTCTGGGATATCTGGACGATCTTTCCATTCAGGATCTTCTCAAAGACCCCTGCATCATCGTGGCCACCAACGGCATGATGGTGGAAAATACTCCCTCCGCCCGGATCGCCCGCTGGATGGTTTCGGAAAAACGGCATGGAATCTTTTTTTGCGGCTATGTGGACCCCGATACCCTGGGTTACCGCGTATTCCATTCCCGGCCGGGCGAGGCCCTCGCCTTTTCTCCCGAAGGGGATCCGGTAACCATTCAGAATCCCAACATCCGCCGGTTTTACCTCTCCTCCCACGCCGACCGTTACGAACTCCTGGAGGTGGCCCGCAGGATCAAGCCCCGCAATATTGTTTTGATCCACGGGGAGAGGGAGGGAATGGAATTCATGAAGGAGGAACTGGAGGGGGAGTTTCAGGTGTGGATGGGGGAGAGGGGAAAGACGGTCGAACTGGATTAGTTTCGGGTTTCGGGTTTCAGGCTTCAGGTTAACCAGAGAGGGGGTAAAGTTGGAAGCGCCATTCCTTTAACTTGAAACTCGAAACTATAATTTCTTGTTTGCCCGCGAAAGCCGTTTCAGGACCTCATCCTTCCCAAGGATCCTCATCACCTCATAGATCCCGGGGCTGACCGACTTTCCGGTGAGGGCCACCCGGACGGCCTGGGCGATGGCCCCCAGCTTGATATTTTTCCGGGCGACGATCTCTTGAAAAATCTCTTCCAGGCCCTTCTCATCCACTTCCAGGGTCGAACCCAGCCTGGAAATCAGGATCTCCAGGGGTTCCTTGATGATCGGGGTGAGGTGTTTTTTTTCCGCCTTCTCGTCCGTCTGGAAATCGTCCCGGAAGTAGAACTCCGCCATGTCGGCCATTTCCACCAGGGTTTTGGACCTCTCCTGGAGCGTTTTCACCACTTCCACCAGCCAGCTCCGGTTGCGCGGTTTCAGGCCTTTCCCTTCCAGGAAGGGGAGGAGCAACTGGGCCAGGGTCTCCGGATTTTCCCGGCGGATGTATAGCCCGTTCAACCAGTTGAGCTTTTCCTGGTTGAAAACCGCTGCCGATTTGCCCACATTTTCCAGGGAAAAATTCCGGATCAGCTCCTCCTGGGTAAAGACCTCCTGGTCTCCGTGAGACCATCCCAGGCGCACGAGGTAATTCACCAGCGCCTGGGGCAGGTACCCCATGTCCTTGTAGGCCATGACCGAGGTGGCCCCGTGCCGTTTGGACAGGCGGGCCTTGTCGGCCCCCAGGATCATGGGTACGTGGGCAAACTCGGGCAGGGGATACCCGAAGGCCTGGTAAAGGAGAATCTGCCGGGGGGTGTTGTTCACATGGTCGTCCCCCCGGATGACATGGGTGATGCCCATGGTGGCGTCGTCCACCACCACGCTGAAATTGTAGGTGGGCCAGCCGTCGCTGCGCAGGATTACCAGGTCGTCCATTTCGGCATTATCGAATTCCACCGTCCCCTTGATCAGGTCCGGAAGGATGGTTTTCCCTTCCTGGGGAGCTTTGAAGCGAATGGCTGGATTCCGGCCGGGAATCGGGCCCTCCAGGTTCCGGCAGCGGCCGTCGTACTTGGGCTTTCGTTTTTCCTGCAAGGCCTTCTGGCGTTTCTCTTCCAACTCCTCCGGGGTGCAATAACAATAATAGGCTTTTCCTTCCCGGATCAGGCGTTCGGCATGCTCCCGGTACAGGGTCATCCGGTCGGTCTGGTAGATCGGCCCCTCATCCCAGTCCAGTCCCAGCCAGGTCATCCCGTCCAGGATGGCGTCGATGGACTCCCTGGTGGAGCGGACCTGGTCCGTGTCTTCAATTCGGAGGATAAACTTTCCCCCCTTGTGCCGGGCCAGCAGCCAGTTAAAAAGGGCGGTCCGGGCTCCCCCGATATGCAAAAAACCGGTCGGGCTGGGGGCAAAGCGTAAGACCATCTGGTTCACCATCTTCTCCCGCTCTTCTTTTTTCAATTTTATCTTAGCTTTTCGCAACCTTAGGGTCAAGAGGGATAAAATCGACCGGCCCTAAGGGCCTTGAGGAGCGCCACGGCGGGGCCGTGGCTTGAGGAGCGGGGGGCAAGGCCCCCCTCGAGGAGCGCTGCGCTTTAGGCAAAGGCATGCAAAGTCTTTGCCTCAAGGGCGAAGCTCGCTCCTCGAGGCCCGAAGGGCCAGTCCTCAAGGCCCGCCGCAGGCGGGCCGGTCAACGATATTTTTTTGTTGACAGGTTTCTCGGCTTGGAGTATTATGCGACTTGGATGAGTCGGATGGTAGTTTTGGAGAACAGATAAATTGGCCGTTGGGTGTGTGGCGTGTTCCATACCTTGCGGCCTTTTTTGTTTGCCCGAAGCGATATCCTGACTTGTCATAGAAGCATGAAGCAGAAGGGAGGGATATCGCTGTGGGAGAAGGATCGGTGAAGTGGTTTAACGAGAAAAAGGGCTACGGTTTCATCCAGCAGGAGAATGGACAGGATCTGTTCGTCCATTACACTGCCATCCAGGGTGACGGCTTCAAGACCCTGGCCGAAGGCCAGAAAGTCCGCTTCGAAGTCGAAGATACGCCCAAAGGCCCCAAGGCCAAAAACGTCCAGGTCATTCAGTAATTGAATTGGTCTGGTCCCACAAAAAAACGGCATGCCGCGAAGCGCGGGATGCCGTTTTTCTTTCTGGAAAATAGAAGAGGGCTCAGGCCTCTTCTTCCTCCGTTCCCGGGGAATAAGCCAGCCCCCGGTAGGTGAGCTCCTCCTCCGCCTTTCTCTGGAGACGCATCTCTTTCTCCAATTTTGCCTGGCAGGATACGTCATATCGAGCCAGGGGCATTACTTTCAGGCGTTGCAGTCCGATCCGCTCCCCGCATTCTTCGCAGATGCCGTAAGTTCCTTCCTTCAATTTCTCCAGGGCCTCATTGATGGCCAGAAGTTTTTCCTTATCCCTTCCCGATAGCAGGAGGGAAAGCTCCCGTTCCCGTTCGTCCCCGGCCTGGTCGATGATATCTCCGATATCCGACTGGGCAGTCAGAGCTTCCGGAACAGGGCTCTCGGAGATGCCGGCCAGCAATTTCTCCCGCATATCCAGAAGCGTCCGGCGAAACCATTCGATTTGCTCCTTCGACTCAGTCCAAAGAACTTCGGCAGACGGTTTGACCGCCTTCATGGTGGGCTTTCCCTTCTTTCTCGGTTCTTTCCGCTTGACCTGCCTTTTCTCGGGCCGCTTTACGGCCTTCTTTTTCTTGGCAGGTGAGACCGGCTTCTTGGCCGAGCCGCTTTTCTTTTTCTTGGCCTTCGCGGTCGCCATGGAGGGAGTCCTCCCTTGTATGAAAAATGAGGGATTGAATTCCGTTAAGGAGACATAATCTACTCTTTTTCCCCTCCTTGTCAAGAGCAAAAAACATCGCGGGGAGAAAAAAAGTCCCTCATTTCGGGGCCACCCTGAAGCCCGGCAGCAGCCTCCTCCATGAGCCGGAGAAAAGACCTGAAAAACTCTTGTTACCATCGGCAGGATGGGGCGAAAACTTCAACCAACGGAAGATTTATAGGCGGGACCCAGGATCTTCCCGTAAAGGTCATAGGGCCCTACATCCGTGATCCGGACTTTCACCATCTCTCCGGGGTGGGCGCCTCCCCCGGTCAGCAAAACGGTTCCATCCACCTCCGGAGCCTGCCCCTGGGTTCTTCCTTCCCACGAAATCCCGGGAGCCTTTCCCGCCCGCTCCACCAGCACGGGAACCCGGGAGCCGACCATGGTCTTTTGTTTCTTCAGGGATATCTTCTTTTGCAGGCTCATGATTTTCCGGTAGCGTTCCTGCCTGGCCCGGTCGGGAACCTGGCCTTTCAGGGAGGCGGCCGGAGTGCCTTCCTCTCGCGAATAAGGGAAAACGCCCAGGCGGTCAAACTGAACCTCTTTGACAAATCCGAGCAGCTCGCGGAAGATTCTCTCCGTTTCTCCCGGAAATCCCACGATGAGCGAAGTGCGCAGGACGACCCCCGGAATTTCTTCTCGAATCCAACCCAGCAGTTCCGGAACCCCTTTTTCCGGCACCGGCCGGTTCATGGCCTTCAGGATCTCTCTGTTCACATGCTGGAACGGAAGGTCCAGGTATTTGCAGATCTTCTCCTCATCACGGATCATGCGGATCAGTTCCGGGGTGATGTGGGCGGGATGGGCATACAAGAGCCGAATCCATCTCAGCCCCTTGACCTTCACCAGTCCCTTCAGCAGCATGAGCAGGCCGGTTTTGTCTCCCCGGTCCCATCCGTAAGCGGTGATATCCTGGCCGATGAGGTTGACCTCCCGGACTCCCCTTGAAACCACCTGCTTGGCTTCCTGGAGGATGGAAGAGATGGGCCGGCTGCGGAGCCTCCCCCGAAGGCGGGGAATCACGCAGTAGGAACAAAAATTTGCACATCCCTCGGAGATCTTCAGGTACGTGCTTCCGGGGAAAGAGGTGTGGATGCGGGGTGTGCGGTGATCGTAAAGGAACTCCGGTTTTCCGATCACCCGCTTCTGCCCTCCTTTTCCCTCCCCGGATTCTTCCAAAAGATCGGCGATCCGGTGAAATTCCCCGGTTCCCACGAAGAAATCCACTTCCGGCAACTCCCGAAGCAGCTCTTTCCCGTACCGTTGGGGAAGACAGCCGGTCACCACGAGCTTTTGCGCCTTCCCCCTCTCCTTGGCCGCAGTCATGGAGAGGATGGTTTCGATGGACTCTTCCTTGGCCTCGCGGATAAAGGCGCAGGTATTCACGATGATCGCGTCGGCATCATCCGTGGTCGAGGGAGTCCACCCCCTTTCCTGCAGCACGCCGAGCATGACCTCGCTGTCCACCAGGTTTTTGGGGCACCCCAGGCTGATCAGGCGAACGGTCTTGGATGAAGAAGGCATGGAGGAGTTACTTCCCGCTCTGGCCCGCGGGAGAGGCCCCCGGCAGTTTGAAAACTTCCACCCCCGGGGGCGGGGTAAAGGTGAAAAGGGAATCGGAGAGGCGGTGGTCAAACTGGATTTTAGAAAAGCGGATCTGGGTGGTATTCCCCATCACATCCTGAATCTTGGCCTGAAGGATGCGGAAATTCTCCCGGTCGATGAGGAGAAACAGTTTTTCCAGGCTCCCCTGAAATTCGTTGGGGGTGAGCTCCAGGAAATAATCCTCTTTGGGCGAAGGTTCCTTCCCCCACCGCACCTGAAAGTCCAGCTTGAGGTTTCCCAGTCCGGCCAAAAAGGTGGACGGCACCTTACCCTGGACAGCCTGGGACATGTGACTGACCATCACCTGTTTATCCTCGGGGCGATACGTCCACAGGGTCTTCCCGTCGGAGATGATCTCCTGCTTGAAAGGCTTGTGGTAGGTCCAGCGCATCTTTCCGGGTTTTTTGAAGGATACTGTCCCTTCGGATGTTTGCTTCTTTCCCAGGCTCTTCACCATGGATTCCTGCACGAAATGGGCCCTGAAGTTCGCGTGGGTATCGTACTGCTGCTGCACTTTGGTCAAGATTTCATCCAGAGAAAGGCTCTGGCTTCGGCCCGGGGCGGGCCAAAGACACATCATCAAAAAGAGCACCGCCATTCCGCCCGTTTTCGCGCCTGCCGTTCCTTTCATCTTCTGCCTTGCTCCTTCTCTACTAGTGTCCTGAGTCACAAATTCGGTTCATAATTTTCTTATGGCCCGGGCGGAGGATTGATGGGCGCCGCCAAAATCGGCGGGAACAAACCCGAATAAATCGGGTTCCCCTGTATTCCGCAAGGAGACGCTGCCCCTTAGGCATAAGCCTACGGAAGAACAAAATAATATTCCATTCAGCAAGAGTCGAGATAAGTTCCCCCTTATCCCAAGAAAGACCACCGCCTCATTTTGGCAAGCCCAGCGAGCCTTCGCCCGGGCCATCGTTCCCCCCTTGAATTCGGCAGCAAACTTTTGACTCAGGACACTCGTGTCGTGTCCCAGAAATAAGCAGACAAAGTCGAACTCTGGTGCCAGGAGCCGAAGGTCAGACCGCTTCCCGCCTCGGCGGGACAAAATAGGCGTTGGTTCCTCCGAAGCCAACGGTGTTGTTACTATGGAAGCCGCCAAAAGGTCCGTTTTCCGAGTACTTACCAAGGCGCAGCCCGCTGCCCGCGTTCCTTTGCGGAACTCCGGAGATGCCGTGGAGGAAGACTTTCATCCCGCCGGATTTTGCCCCGCCAGGGCGGGGGTATCCGTCCGACCCTCGGCTCCACGTTCAATTTTATGCCTATCATTTTGGGGACACGAAATTAAGATCGGTCCCGTTCTTACAGCTTCCTGGCGTAGACTTCCCGCGGCTTGCTGCCGTCGGCCGGGCCGACTACGCCTTCCTGCTCCATCTTCTCGATCATCCGCGCCGCCCGGTTGTATCCCACCCTCAATCGCCTCTGGATCATGGAGATAGAGGCCTGACGCGTGTCCGTAACCAGGGCCACGGCCTGGTCATACATTTCATCGTAGCCGTCCGCATCCGCTTCCGCAGTCTCCTCCTTGGCCTCCAGGATGGAGGGGTCATAAACCGGCCGCCCCTGTTTCTTCCAGTGCTCCACCACCCGGAGGATCTCCACCTCCGAGACATAGGCCCCGTGAACCCGGATGAGGCGGGACGTGCCCGGTGGAAGAAAGAGCATATCCCCCGATCCCAGGAGATGCTCGGCCCCGTTCACATCCAGGATGGTGCGGGAATCGGTCTTGGAGGAGACCTGGAAGGAAATCCGGGTGGGGAAGTTGGCCTTGATCACCCCGGTGAGGACATCCACCGAGGGACGCTGGGTGGCCAGCAGCAGGTGAATGCCCGCCGCCCGGGCCATCTGGGCCAGACGGGTGAGGGATGCTTCCACATCCCGGGCGGAGATCATCATCAGGTCGGCAAGCTCGTCGATGACAATGACGATGTAAGGCAGGGGTTGGGCAGGTTCTCCCCCCTGTCCATCGGTCTTTTCCCCCTCCGGCGTCAGGGGCAGGGAGGGCTTCTTCCGCTGTTCCTTTTTCTCTTTCTCCACCCTCTGGTTGTACCGCTCGATGTTCCGGACCCCCTTCTCGGCCATGAGGCGGTAGCGGACCTCCATCTCCTGGGTGGCCCAGCGGAGGACCATGGCCGCCTCCTTGGGGTCAAAAACGACTGGGTGGAGGAGGTGGGGAATTCCGTCGTAAATCGAGAGCTCCAGGCGCTTGGGGTCGATCATCAGAAATTTGACTTCTTCCGGGTCGGCCTTGTAGAGGACGCTGCAGATCATGGAGTTCAGGGAGACGCTCTTCCCCGTGCCCGTGGCCCCCGCGACCAGGAGGTGGGGCATCTTTCCCAGGTTGGTGACGAAGGGGGTCCCAAAAATGTCCTTGCCCAGAGCCAGGCTGAGCTTGGATTCGGAATTCGAAAAATCTTCCGCAACCAGGAGGTCCTTCAGGTAAACCGGCTCCCGTATGGAGTTGGGAATCTCGATCCCCACCGCGGCCTTCCCGGGAATGGGCGCCACGATCCTCACGCTGATGGCCCGCAGGGCCATGGCCAGGTCATCGCTCAGGCCGACGATCTTGTTGATCTTCACCCCGGGGGCGGGCTCATATTCGTACATGGTGATCACCGGCCCGGGCCGAACCTCCACCACTTTGCCTTCCACGCCGAAATCGGCCAGTCTCTTCTCCAGGATCCTGGCGTTGGCCAGGAGGCTTTCTCGATCAACTTTGACCTCTTTCTGCTCGGGGTTCTCGAGGAGGCTGAGGGGAGGCAGAACGTAAGAGCCCCGGGAGTCCATGAAGGGGAAGTGCTCCTGTTTCTCCCGCACCACCACCTGCGGTTTTTCCCTGGGCGGCCCGGCGGGTTGACCCACGATCAACGGGGGGATGGGCTCCTTCAGTTTTCTGGCTTCCTCTTTCTTCTTCTTCCTCCGGGCCTTCAAAAAATCCTGCCACTTCCCGAGGATGGAAAAATACAGCTGGCTTACTCCGTGGCTCACCTCCATCCAGGAAAGGTTGGTGATGACCATCATGCATACCAAGAGGGCCAGGGCCAGGAGAAGGGCTGCTCCGGTAAAATTGAGGTATTTCTCGCCCGTGTGGGCGATGATGCGGCCCAGGGCTCCGCCGCTGTCAAAGGTCCCGCCGAGAATGCTGACCTTTCCCAGGCCGAGGGATAGGAGCCCGTTGGCCGTGAGGAAAAGACCCGCCCAGGAGACGATTTTCAAAAGGGGCAGGGAGATTCCCGGCGAACGGATCAGCTTTACGGCCCAAAAAACCAGGACCAAAGGCCAGAGGAAAGCGGTCAAGCCGAAGACCTGGAAAAGGATGTCGGCCAGGTAAGACCCCGCCACCCCCGCCAGGTTGGCGGTCTTCTGGGGTTCAGAGGATTGATTGTTCAGGGAAACATCGTCTGGATTGAAGGAAAAAAGGCTCAGCGCCACCAGGACCGCCAAGGCCAGAACGCAAAGCCCGAGGATCTCTCGTTTCAGGTTGGACCGGTTTGAGGAAGCTGCCTTTCCCATTTGAAAAAATGATAATCCGGAAAAATGGGAAAGTCAAAAGAAAACCACGGAGTACAGTGTTCAGCCCACATTGCAGGGCGCAGGGTGCAGGGCGCAGGGCGCAGGGATAAAGCAAACCCGGATCCTTTCCCCGCGTCTCCGTGTCTCCGTGTCATCGTCTCTGGGTGTGGTTGTCTTGTCTCTTCCCTGCCCTCTGCCCCCTGCACCCTGCACCCTAGTTAGTAGCCCGGGCCCCCAGCCTCTCCAGGAGCATTCCATAGGCCTTCTGGCCTCGTTCGAAGCTGGAAAGGCGGAAGAACTCGTTGGGTGAGTGCAGGCGCTCGTCCTGCAGGCCGAAGCCGAAGACGACGGTGTAGGCTTTCAGATGCTGGAGGAACATGGCATTCGCCGGGATCGTCCCGCCGCTGCGGATTTTATAGGGCTCCTTGCCGTAAAGATCCTTCAGGACCGACGCGGCGATTCCCAGCCCCCGGTGATCGGGAGGGATCAGATAGGGAGAGGATCCTGTACCCCTCTTGCCGATCGTTACCTTCACCCCCGGGGGTGCAACTTTATCGATGTGTTTGGCGACAAGTTCGGCAATCTGGACGGGATCCTGGTCGGCCACCAGCCGGCAAGAAATTTTTGTGTGGGCCGTGCTGGGCAGGACAGTCTTCAGGCCCTCGCCCTGGAAGCCGCCCCATATCCCGTTAATCTCCAGGGTCGGGCGGGCCCAGGTTCTTTCGTAGGTTGTAAATCCGGGCTCCCCGAAAACAGAGATCGACCCCGGGTCGCGCAGATACTCAGCCTCCTGAAAGGGAATTCGGGCCATCTCCGCCCTCTCCTCTGCGGTGAGGGGCCGGACTTTGTCGTAGAAGCCCTCCACCGTGATCCGTCCCTCCGGATCGTGCAGGGAGTCCAGGATCTGGACCAGGGCATGGATGGGGTTTGCCACTGCCCCCCCGTAGGTGCCGGAATGAAGGTCATGGTCAGGTCCCTGGATATCGACGAAAACCGCGGCCAGCCCCCGGGTGCCCAGCACCAGGCCCGGGTGGTCTTCGCTCCACTGGCCCCCGTCGGCGCTGAAGATCATGTCGCAAGAAAGGAGATTTTTCTGGGCCGATATAAAGGGCTGCAGCTGGGGGCTCCCGATTTCTTCCTGGCCTTCGAAGAGGAACTTCAGGTTTAAAGGCAACTTCCCGTCGGTCTTGAGCATGGCCTCGACGACGGTAAGGGGGATGAAAAGGTTCCCCTTGTTGTCTGATGCCCCCCGGGCGTAGATCCGGTCGTCCTTGATGACCGGCTCAAAGGGAGGGCTGTCCCACAGGTTCAGGGGGTCAACCGGCTGAATGTCGAAATGACCGTAGATCAAAACGGTCGGTTTCCCCGGAGCATGGAGCCAATCCCCGTAGACCACCGGGTGGCCGCCTGTGGGCAGGATTCGTACGGATTCGACACCCGCCTTCTTCAGGCGAGCCTCCACCCACTGCGCGGCCCGCTGCACATCGCCTATATGGGCGGGCAAGGCTGATATGCTGGGAATCCGCAAAAATTCCATCAGTTCATTTAGAAACCGTTCCCTATTCTCACCCAGATAAATTTCCCATTTATCCATTTTTCAAAACTCCTATATTTGGCAATCTCTGCTTTCCCCCCTACACCCAACACCCTACACGCTACCCCCTGCCCCCTGCCCCCTGCACCCTGCACCCTGTCTTCTCAACACCGGCTTTCCTGCATCTCGTCATGGGGTCTTTCGCCCCGCCTTTCGTCCCTCGCCTCCTGCTCCGCCCTTCCCTTTTCGAGATTTTCCATAATCGTCTCCCGGACTCTCCCCATTAAACCTCTCGCTTCCTGGAGGGAGAGGTCGCGGGTGGGGATGGGTTCGCCCATGTGGATATTAATCTTTCCGGGCCAGAGGCACCAGCCGTGCCGGGGAAGCATCTTATACGATCCGGTGATAGAAACCGGGACGACCGGGAATTTGGAGTGCTGGGCCAGGAGAAAGGCGCCGCGTTTGAATTCTTTCATCTCTCCATCCGGGGTCCGGGTTCCCTCGGCGAAAACAATGATGGAAATTCCTTTCTTCAGAATGGAAGGGGCCTTCTTCAGGCCCCTGAGCGCCGACTGGGCCGTCTTCCGGTCGACGAGAATATGGCCGGAGAAATGCAGAACCCAGCCGAAGATGGGAAACCAGAGAAGTGATTTTTTGGCCAGGAACCGCACCGGGAAAGGGGCGGCGGAAATGAGCGCGGGGATATCCAGGATGCTGGCGTGGTTGGAAACCAGAATATAGGATTGATCCTTCTTCAGGTTCTCCATTCCTTCCACGCGCACAGGAATGCCGTTGGTCCGGAGAAGCCATTCCACCCAGAGGCTCTGGAAGAAGGAAGGCCATCGCCGGGAACGGTCCAGGAAACAGCTGACCAGAGTCGGCGGGCCGAGAATGACGGTGTAAACGGCTGCAGACAGAATCAGGAATAAAGCCCGAAGAAAAGCGGTAAGTTCGAAAGGGCGAGAGGGATTCATGACGAATCAAAAAACGATGATCTCGTAGAAAGTGCGAAAGGCTGTCACTCCCGCGCAGGCGGGAGTCCAGAACTGCTTGATTGAACTGGATTCCCGCTTTCGCGGGAATGACGAGACCAGGTGAAATTAGACTTTTTACGAAATCTCAATAGATGTAAGGGCGGGTTTGAAACCCGCCCCTGCAGGTTATTTTTTCAAAAACCCAATTTCTATTTCTTGAAGGACATGTCAAACACCACCAGGCGTTCGTCGGTTCGGGCCTTCCAGTTCAACCGCTCGTTGACCCCGTAAATGTCCACCTGCTGGTAGGACCAGGCCCAGGGAACCTCTTCTTTGATGATTTTCATCGCATCGGAATAGATCTTCTGCCGTTTCTTTTGGTCCATGATGCTGATGCCCTGATCGATCAAAACATCGAGCTTGGGAAAAGAAACGTTGCCAAGCAGTTTTCCGGTCCGCATTAACGGGGCAATGGTGAAATCGGCATCGAAGCTGGTGTTTCCCCATCCCAGGAGGTAAGCCGGGGCCGCATTATGACCATACATCATGCTCATATAGGTTCCCCACTCGTGAGTCTTTACGGTGGCATTGATGCCGATTTTTCGTAGGTCTCCGGCGGATGCCTCAGCCATTTCCTTGTCGTTCAAGTAACGCCCGTTGGGAGAGTTGATGACAAAATCAAATCCTTTGGGATAACCAGCTTCGGCCAGGAGCTTCTTGGCCTTTTGCGGATTATAATCATAAGATTTGACAGCTGGGTCATAACCAAAATGCTTTGGAGTTAAAGGGCCCCCCAAGGGGATTCCGTTGCCTTCGAGGACCTTTTTGATGTTGGTCTTCAGGTCTATTCCCATGGCAATGGCCTGGCGAACTCTTTTATCCTTTTGGGGGCCTGGCTTGAGGGTATCAAAGGCGATGAAGATGACCCGCACGCTGGGCACCTTGGAAACAAAGGAGCGCCCCTTCCAGTCCATCAATCTCATGAGATGGGGGGGAATATTGGTGATGATATCGGCCTCCTGGGTCTGCAGGGCGGCGACCCGGGTGGTGGCTTCGGGAATGGGACGGAACATGACTTTCTTGATCCTGGGCGCCCCGCGGAAGTAGTTGGGGTTGGCCTCAAGGAGGATGTGGTCATCCTTTACCCAGCGCACAAACTTGTAGGGTCCAGTCCCGACCGGGTTCAGGGCGAAGTGAGCCGGGCCCATTTCCTTAAAGTATTTAAGGGGAAGCGGCTGGCCATAGATGGCCAAAATCGCTTCCATCACCGGGTAGGGCTTTTTGGTGTGGATGCGGAAGGTGTAATCATCCATGACCTCCACTTTTTCGATGACTCCCTGAAAGACCGTCTGCCTCAGTTTGAGTTTGGGGTCGGACATGCGATCGAAAGTGAATTTGAAGTTCTCCGCTTTGCAGTCTTCCCCGTTGTGAAATTTGACCCCTTTGCGGATCTTGAACTCCCAGATTCTATCGTTGACGAGCCGGTGGGATTCGGCCAGCAGGTTCTCCCTCTTGATGTCGGGGGTTCTCTGGAAAAGGCTGTCAAACAGCTGGATGTGAACGTTCCAGGCCGGGGTTTCCATATGATTGTGCGGGTCCATGGTCGTGGGATCGACCCCCTGCACAAGCACGATGGTGTCCTTGTCCCGGGCCGCGTGAGCCGGGGCAAAGGCCAGCGCGACAAACATCAGGATCAAGCATAACAAAAATACTTTTTTCATTGATCCATCCTCCTTCGCGTTTATTTTCATCCCCATAGATGACTATTTATTGCTTCATGAAACCGTACACCCTTTCGGAGACAATTCTCTGAAATCCCCCCCCGACCCCCCTTTTAAAAAGGAGCGAAAGAAATGATCCGCGTGTATCCGTGTTCATCCGTGTCCCATTTAAGTCTTTAAGTCTTTTATCTTTAAATCTTTTGCGAATTGTAAAATCTGTGTTCATCTGTGTTCATCTGTGTCCCATTAGGTCTTTTACAGTTGCGTCAGCCGGGGATCCAGCATGTCCCTCAGCCAGTTCCCCAAAAGATTGATCCCCAACACTACCAGCATGATGACCAGCCCCGGAAAGGTAGCCAGCCACCAGGAGGTGATCAGGTAAACCCGCCCGTCAGCCAGCATCCCCCCCCAGGTTGGCGTGGGCGGCTGGATCCCCAGGCCCAGGAAGCTGAGCGCCGCCTCCATGATAATCATCCGCGCCATTTCCAGGGTAATGATTACGATGATCGGTGGAATCACATTGGGAAAGAGATGTCTGAAAATGATCCGGCCGCTGGAGCCGCCCAGGGCTTTCACCGAGGTAATGAACTCCTTCTCCCGGAGGGACAGAACCTCCGCGCGGACGACCCGGGCATAGATCACCCACCCGGTGATTGCCATGGTGATGATGATGTTCTGCAGGTCGGGGCCGAGTACGGCGATGATGGCGATGGCCAGGAGGATAAAGGGAAAGGCCAGCTGGACATCGGCGATGCGCATGAAAATATTGTCCACCTTTCCCCCGTAAAAGCCGGAGAGGAGGCCGATGAGGGTTCCCAGGAACGCTGATAGGGCAACCGCGGAAATGCTGACTACAATGGAAATGCGGGCGCCGTAAATCAACCGGCTGACGATATCCCGCCCCAGGTGATCGGTTCCCAGGGGGTAGTCGGGGTCCGCCCCCTTCTGGCCCATGGGAGGGATCAGCCTTTTCTCAACATCCTGGAAAATGGGGTCATGGGGGGAAATCACCGGTGCGAGAACCGCGCAAAAAATGACTCCAAAGACCATGATCAGCCCGAAAACGGCCCCTTTGTTCTCAAGCAACTTGCGTAGAATTTTCCGCCAGCGCATAGCCCGTCGATCTTCGGCCATGAAATCCAACGCTTTGGCGGCACTCTCCATAACATCCATCAAAGCTATCCTTCTATAATAAACGACTGAGTAAAGCCTAACCCTCCCCCTCAGGAGACTGTGTCATAATTCGTCATGCCCGCGAAGGCGGGCATCCAGGATTTTAAAAATGACAGAAAACGCGACATTTGCAAGAAACTCAGAGGTTTCGAATTTAGGTCATTCGAATTTGTTTCGGAGCCTTTATAATTCTGCCTAATCTGCGTAATCTGCGGATAAACAGTTTTTTTCGCCATGCGCTATGCGCTTTTCGCAGCTTACGCCAGTTTTACTCTTGGATCGAGATACGTGTACAAAAGATCCACGACAAGATTGACCAATACAAAGACCGACGCCAGGATGAACACGGCGGCCTGCACGACCGGGTAATCCCGGTTGTAGATCGCCTGGACCGCCAGACGCCCCACCCCCGGCCAGGCAAAGATGGTTTCGGTGATGACCGCCCCCCCCAGGAGGGTCCCCAGCTCCATGCCGATGATGGTTACCACGGGAATCGCGGCATTCTTCAGGGCGTGCTTCAAAATAACCATCCCCGGGTTCAGCCCCTTGGCCTTGGCGGTTTTCATGTACTCCTGCCCCAGCACTTCCAGCATGCTGGACCGCATCATCCGCGCGGTCCGGGCCATGGTGAACATTCCCAGGGTAATGGCCGGAAGGACCAGGTGCTGCAACTCGCCCCGGCCGGAAGAGGGGAACCACTGGAGGGTCACGGAGAAAATCAGGATAAGCATGACCCCCAGCCAGAATACGGGGGTGGATTGACCCAACAGGGCTCCGGTCATCCCGATGTGATCCAACAGGGAATTGCGGCGGATCGCCGAAATAATCCCCACGGGAATGGCCACGAGAAGGGCAATGACCATGGCAGCGAGGGTCAGCTGGATGGTGGCCGGCATGCGCTCCATGACCAGCTCCAGAGCGGGCTGGCTGTGGCGGAAAGAGTCGCCGAAATCTCCCCTGAGGGTTCCTTTGAAGAAGCGCCAGTACTGCACCACAATCGGGTCGTTGAAGCCCATCTCCTGGCGGAACTGGGCCACCTGTTCAGGGGTGGCATCCATGGGCATCAGCAGGGCCGCAGGGTCTCCGGTGAGGTGGAGTATGATGAAGACCACCAGGGAAATACCCACCAGGACAAAAATAGAATGGAAGAGCCGCTTTAAAATGTACCCCTTCATGACCCCGCTTCAAGAGCCAAAAGGATCCTCCCTTCCGGCTTAACCCCCACAGAAAAATATTCGGGAATAATTAAGGGGTATTATATACCATATATGGATTAGCCTGTGCAATGAGAAACATGACCAAAGAGCGGGAGCAAAGCCCCCTCAAGGAGCGGCAACTTCGTTGCCTTGAGGACCGGGCCTGCGGCCCTTGAGGAGCGGGCTTCGCCCTCGAGGCAAAGACGATTTTTTCTTTTGCCTCAAGCTTGCCCTGTGGAATAAAACCCGAATATTCCACAGGGCGGGCGCTTCTCGAATCCCGCCGCAGGCGGGATGCTCCTCAAGCGTAGCGCTCCTCGAGCCTGCCAGGGCGGTCCCTGGAAAATGGTTGACACCCTCTCGAAATATTTGTTATCTTTCTAACAGGATGCGGAAAAACGACAATTTTCCGTCACTCCCGCGAAACTTGTCCCTGCATGTTTTAAGCAGGGAGCGGCAGTCCAGATGTTGTCCTCGCGGAAGCGGGGAACCAGTAAAGAAAATCTGGGTTCCCGTTCCCCGATAACTAGCTTCGGGGACAAGCTTCACGGGAAACGCTGGATTCCTGCTTCCGCAGGAATGACGACCAGAGACCTCAGAGGGCTTTTTCAGCAACCTGCTAATAAGCTATAAGCAGGAGACGGCCAAAAGCAGCGTTCATTTACGGGTGGTTAAATGATCAGAATCATACTCGCGGTTGTCTTCGTAATCCTGGTGGCCACTTTTTCTACCCTGAATCGGGAAGAAATCTCCCTGCGCTATTTCTTCGGTTGGGCTACAGGCCCCTTTCCCCTTTTCCTTCTGGTCCTGGCCTGTCTGGTGATCGGAATGGTCTTGGGATTCTCGGTGGACTGGGCGGCATCCTGGAAGCTCAAGTCCAAAGCGCGGGGTTTCCGGAAACAGGTGAAGAAACTCCAAAAGGAGATCGAAAGCCTGACTACCGCGAGGACCCAACCTGAACCACCGTCATCACCCCCGGAGGCCCCGAAAACCACAGCAGAATGAGGTAAATCCCCGGCTGGAGCCAGAGAAACCTTGGCACACGAAACCTTCTTCCTTCTCAGTTACTCTGAGCCATTCATCTATGCCGGACTCTTTTTGATCCTCCTTCTTTGCGGATTGGGCCTGCCCATCCCGGAGGAATTGACCCTTTTAACCGGGGGGTTCTTCGTCCACTTGGGCATCATCCGCTTTTACCCCACCCTGGCTGTCGGCTTTCTTGGCATCCTGGGGGGCGACTTGGCCATATACGCCATCGGGAAAAAATGGGGTCCGGAGCTCCTTCACCATCAGATTCTCCGAAAAATCATAACCGAGAGCCGGCTGGAAAAAGGTCGGCAGTTCTTCCGGGACCACGGGAATAAAACTATTTTCATCGCCCGGTTCATTTCGGGTTTTCGGGTACCTGCTTTTTTCGCCGCCGGAACCATGGGCATCAAAGTGGGCCGGTTTCTTTTGCTCGACTTCCTGGGCGCCCTCATCCTGATTCCAATCCTGATTCTTCTGGGGTATTATTTTGGGGCGAGCATCTGGTGGCTGGCGGAGGTCATCACCCGCATCGATTACCTTCTGAGAATCCTGGCCGTACTGGCCTGCGTGGCCGCGCTGGTATTCTACCTCTGGTTGAGGAGAAAGCCTTCCTCCGAATCCAAGTGAAGTTTCCCCCCAGAGCCCCCTTTTTCCTTCTTTAAAGCTTTTGCCACAGGGAAAACAACGAGGCAGAGCCGCAAGCAAAAGAAATCACCCCCTCCCTCCCCTCCCCCCTCAGAGACTGTTTCGCAAAGGGGAAAGCCCCGTCATTCCCGCGAAAGCGGGAATCCAGGTCCTTGAAATTGTTGTTGTCTCCAACTAACTGGATGCCCGCCTCCGCGGGCATGACGAATTAAGACACAGTCTCTCAAGGGGGAGGGCTTGCCCTGTGGAGTATTGAAGCTTGCTCCACAGGGTAAAGGTGGGAGGATGCTTTCTGCTTAATAAGAACTTCAGAAATATTCCAACATTCCATCGTTCCAATTTTCCTGTCTTTCCATCTGTGGTTGAACAATTCTGAAGAAATCAATATCCTTGCCCCCCTTCACTTTTGCAACTCTTTTTCCTGGCGGATAGTAAGCTTGTGGACCGGGAGCAAGGGGGTTACGCGCAAAAAGCATCAGCGGGAAATGAATTCCCAAAGGAGATCCGTTCGTGCTTCCGCAAAGTGAGGCGGGCCTCTCGGGCGCCCGGCCGGGCGCCCCTACATTGGAAAAACCCTGTTCTTGCGCGAAGAAGGGCTTGCCCGCCCGATCCAGAAAAAGAAGGGTGCATCATGGTTTTTGCGCGTAACGCCCTTGCTTCCGGGCCGGGGAAAGCCTGCAATACAACCCATCTTCTGGCTACTTGGCGAAAAGTGAAGGGGGTAAAAATCAATATCGGGTTGACTCTGCCCGCTCGAAATGTTAATTTACTAAATATTACAAAGAAATACAGAAATCATCCTATGCTGGACTTGAAATATACGCGCGAACACCTCGAAGAAGTAAAAGAGAAAATCGGCCGGCGCGGCCAGGCAGTGGACTGGGAACGATTCGCCCGGCTGGATTTGGAGAGGCGAGAAATTCTGCAGGAATCGGAATCTCTTCGCGCCCAGCGAAACCAGGTTTCCGACGTGATCGCGGAGAAGAAGAAGAAAAAGCTGGACGCCACCGAAGAGATCGGCCGGATGAAAGAAGTCTCCAACCGGATCAAGGAATTGGAGACTGGCTTGGTGGAGAAAGAAGAGGCCCTGCAAGGCCTTATGCTGACGATCCCCAATATCCCCCACGAGAGCGTCGCTCTTGGCCAGGGCGACCGGGATAATCCCGAGATTCGCAGGTGGGGGAGGCTTCCTGACTTCTCTTTCGCGCCGAAACCCCACTGGGATATCGGCGAGGCGCTTGACATTTTGGATTTCGACCGGGGGGCGAAAATTACGGGGGCCCGGTTTACGCTCTACAAGGGATTGGGTGCCAGGCTGGAAAGAGCGCTTCTGAATTTCATGCTGGATCTCCACACCTCCGAGCATGGCTACCAGGAGGTCCTGCCCCCTTTCCTGGTAAATCGAAGGTCCATGACCGGAACCGGGCAGCTTCCGAAATTCGAAGAGGACCTGTTTAAGCTCAGCGACCTGGACTACTTTTTGATCCCCACGGCGGAAGTTCCGGTAACCAATATCCACCAGGAAGAAATTCTCGCTGAGGAGGAGCTCCCCCTTTTCTATGCGGCTTACACTCCCTGTTTCCGTAAGGAGGCGGGTTCCTACGGCAAAGACACGCGGGGGCTGATCCGGCAGCATCAGTTCAATAAGGTCGAGCTGGTGAAGTTTACGACTCCGCAGACCTCCTATGAAGAGCTGGAAAAGCTGACTCAAAATGCCGAGGAGGTTCTGAGGCGCCTGGGAATTCCCTACCGCATCGTCATGCTGTGCACCGGGGACCTGGGGTTTTCGGCAGCCAAAACGTACGATCTGGAAGCCTGGCTTCCCGCGCAGGGAGTCTACAAGGAAATCTCTTCCTGTAGCAACTTCGAAGATTTCCAGGCACGGCGGGCCAATATTCGCTACCGGCCCAGTGGAAAAAGGGGGGCGGAGTTCGTCCACACCCTGAATGGATCCGGGCTGGCGATCGGCCGTACGCTGGTGGCCATTTTGGAGAACTTCCAGCAGGAGGACGGAAGCGTGCTTGTGCCGGAGGTTTTGAGGCCCTACATGGGCGGGGCGGGTAAAATAGAAAGACGCATAGCGCATAGGGCATAGTGCATAGCGCAAAATAGTTCATAGCTCATAGCTGATAGCTCATGGCTCGTAGCTCACAGATTAAGACTCCTGTTTTTTTGTTTTTGCTCTATCCTCTTTGCTCTATGCTCTATGCTGTTTTTGCGGAGGGATGGCCGAGTGGTCGATGGCGGCGGTCTTGAAAACCGTTTCCCCGAAAGGGGACGTGGGTTCGAATCCTACTCCCTCCGCCAAATGAGCAAAGAGCAGAGAGCAAAGAGCAAAGAGCAAAGGCAAGAAAAATTAGAGAAAAGTGCATAGCGTCCAGTCCGACTTCTTTGAACGCCATGCGCTATGCTCCATGCTCTAGGCTGTGATTTGGTTTTTGTAGTTACTCTATGCCCTATGCTCTTTGCCCTTTGCTTTCTTGGCCGGAGAGGTGACCGAGCTGGCCTAAGGTGCTCGCCTGCTAAGCGAGTGTATGCCGAAAGGTGTACCGCGGGTTCGAATCCCGCCCTCTCCGCCATAAAAACTTGAATTGGACACAGATGAACACAGATAAACACAGATTTTAAAGAAAATCAGTCTTGTCCAAATTACCCTTTTCAGAAAGGTGTTGATCCGCCATTCCCGCGCAGGCGGGAATCCAGAATGCCATTAAAAGAAGCATCGATTCCGGCTCCCGGCTTAAAACCTGCCGGGACAAGTTTCGGCGGAATGACGACAGGCTGATAGCTTACGCTGGGCTGTGCCAATTGAACAGCAGATCGCCGACAACCTGACCATGGAAAATGCAAAACCATGGCTGAAAAGGCAAGGAATTCAATCCCCACTGATAATCTCTCCACCCAATTTGGAGAGCGTTGAAAGAAAATAAGCAGAAGTATTTGGATTTATTTTTGCGGGATCAATTCGTTTTCATCCGTGGTTCAACTCATTTTGTTTTATCTGTGTTAATCTGTGTTCATCTGTGTTTATCTGTGTCCCATGAATGTTTTTTAGCCCGCGCGAGGCGGGCTTTCATTTTTGTAGGAATGGGTTTTGGAAGCAAGAAAAGGGTTTTCAATCACAGATTTCTACATGATCCTGGTGATGACACTATGGGGATCCGACTACCCCTTCGCCAAATTCGCTATGCGCGAAGTCTCTCCCATGAGTTTTGCGGCCATGCGGACCCTGATGGCCACCGTCATCCTGTTCCCCTTCTTTCTCCGCCAGGAAAAAGACTGGTCGCTTTCAAGAAAACATTTCCTGGCATTAATCGGCCTCGCGTGCCTGGGCACTTTTTTGAACCGGGTCTGCTGGTCGGTGGGGTTGAACCTGACCACGGCTTCGAACGCAGGGCTGCTCATGGCCGCTTCCCCGATTTTTGTCCTCATCGTCTCGTTCTTTTTTCTGCGCACTGACGTGACCTTCCGCGCCGCCGTGGGGGTCCTTGTCTCCTTCGTGGGTGTTTTCCTGGTAATCAAAGGGGACTGGAAGGGATGGAGTTCCCATACCTTTCGGGGCGACCTGATTATTCTGGGGGCGGCTCTCTCCTGGGCCTTTTTCACCGTCCTGGCGAAGAAGATGTTGAAAGACCACTCCAGCCTCAAAATGACCGCCTATATCATGTTGATCGGAACCGTCCTTTTTCTTCCCTTTTTGCCCAATGAAAAGGCGGGAGGCTGGAAGGAGATTTCCTGGATGGCCTGGTTCAGCGTCATCTACGTGGCCGTCATGGGTAACTGCTTGGCTTACTTTCTATGGATCCGGGGCATCCAGAACATCGGTCCCCTGCGGGCCATTCTTTACCAGTATCTGATGCCGGTGACGGCGGTCCTTTTTGCCATCCCTTTTCTCGGGGAAACGATAAGGGCGACCCAAGTTTGGGGGGCGGCGGTGGTCTTCGGGGGAATTTTCCTGGCTCGGTCAAAATAGGCCACGGCGCAAGGCCATTGGACGAACCGGAAGGATCTTCAAAAGGAGCTGAAGGATGGATTACCTCACGTTGTCTTTATTGTCCATGGTGCTCATCGGCTTCAACACCTTTGCCGTGAAACTGGTCAGCCAAAACCTCCATCCGGCCCTGCTGCTGGTCACCAAATTCGGAGTGGGTCTGGTGGGTTTGTTTCTTTACCTCGGCTATTCAAGAGTACCCCTCGTCTGGAACCGATACGTCCTCTATGGCTGCCTACTCGGTATTTGGTGGTCGGTGGTCATGGTCATGTACTACACCGCCATCGCCCGCGGGCCTCTTTCCGTGGTGATACCCCTGTTCAACCTGAACCTGATCATTCCCGCCCTCCTGGGCTTTTTATTCCTCCATGAACCGATGACCGTGTCCAAGATCCTGGGCCTTATCTTCGCCTGCCTGGCTGTCGTCCTCCTGACCCGATAAAAGAGG
>LJUR01000205.1 GCA_001304105.1 Deltaproteobacteria bacterium SM23_61 | reverse complement strand
CCCGAAAGGCTCGACGATTTCGTGATCGAATTGACGGTAAAACCGTCCAAGGAGGGATGAAAAATGACCGATTTCAGGCTTGGGAGCAAAGGACTGAAGTCATCCATGAGAATTTCGCTTCGAATCGTCGGCGCGCTGTTCCTCCTGATCCTCCTGGCCGGATGCGCAACCTTTCCGGAAAACCCGGGAGAAACCTCAGTCCCTTTGAACCCCGGAAAGACCGCGAACATTTTGTACCAGTTGGTGGAAAAAAAGAACCAATATTCCCAGGCCATCGAATTGGCGACAAGGCTCACCGCCCAAAATCCCTCTTATCCACCCGGCTGGTATTGGCTCGCAGTGGCCTATCACCAGGAAAATAAGATCGACCAGGCGATTCCCGCATTCAAAAAAGTAACCGAGCTCCGGCCCAACACCGCTCAGTTTGAGTCCAGCGGTGTATTCCTGGGCAAGATCTATTACTTCAGGAAAGATTATGCCGAAGCCCTCCGCTGGTTCGACTTGGCCCTGGGGAAAAAACCGGATTTTTCAGAGGCCCGACTTGGAAGGGCGTATACCTATCTCTTTCTGGGGAGGTATGACGAGTCACTCGAAGATCTGCAGGTATTGGCCCCCCGCCTTAACCCCGTTCAAAATCAAAATCAAATGTTCGAGGTGATGCGCGCCAAGGCTTTCGCCCACCTGGGGCTGGGCGAAATCGACAAGGCTCTATCTTCGGTCCAAAAAGCGAGGGAGATCCAAAATACTTATGACCCGTGGGAGGACCTGGCCCTGATTTACTACGCCTCCGGGGATACGAAGAAATTAGACGAGCATGGCGGCAAAACTGGATATTTGGGGATTATTGACCGGAATTACCGTGCCGGGTCGAGCAAGGCCGTGGAGATCACTCAGGTCCTAAAGGGTACCCCGGCAGAAAAAGGGGGTCTGCAGAAGGGCGATTTAATCCTGCAGATGGATGGAGTGCCGATGGAGGATATTCACGCCGTCCTGCAAAAAATCAGGAGCACGCCGCCGGGGACCGGAGTGTTATTTTTGGTGGGGAGAGGAAAAGAAAAAAAGGAGATGACCATCACTTTGGGATCCAAACTCAAACAAATCGATTTTGAATCCCATCGTTTCATCGCCCCCCTTCTGGCCAAGAAAAAAATCTACCAAAAAGCTGAGCAAGCGGAAAGGAATGGGGATTTCCGGAAAGCCTTCCGCCTTTACCTGGAAACATCGGCCCAGCAAGGGATGGATTCGGATATCAAGAAGCGGGTCATGAAACTATACCCCAGGATCGACCCTCCCCCGGCGATACCCGAAGAAGCCCGCAAACGGGCGGTTTTCGGCATGACCGCCGCCAAGGAGGCCAAGAACCCCAAAGGGCTGGACCGGGCGATCGAAGAATACCGAAAGGCCATCCAATTAGCCCCCTGGTGGGCGGATCTCTATTACAACCTGGCCATGGTACAGGAGCAGCGCAGCCATTTCCGGCAGGCGGCGGAGACCTTCAAGCTCTACCTCGCGGCCTCTCCGGGGGATCCTCAGGCGCAGTTGATCCAGAACAAGATCTATGAATTGGAATATAAAGCGGAGAAGCGATAGGGGGAAAAAGAGATGAGAATCGGCGGAAGGCTATTGGCAGTGGCTTTGCTGGCGGTCATGGTATGCGGGTGCTACATTCCCGAAGTCGAAAAGATGAAAACAGCCGCCAGCACCGAGGAAAGTTATCGGGCCTGGAATGAGCTGATCGAGAGACTCTCCCGAACGCCCCTGATCTATCAGGCTAACCCGTATTACCGACCCCTGGGCAAAGGGATTCGGGCGGACTGGGCGGGAAATTATCGGCAAGCGGAAGAGGCCTTTCGCGATGCCATCGAAAATCCCGCCTACTGGCAGACCCAATATGCATCACCCCACCGGCCCATGTGGACCTTGACCCTTCGAGGTTACCTGGCCAATGCCCTCTTCCGCCAGGGCAAAATCGAAGCGTCGATTCAGAACTACAGCATGACGGAACCGTCCTTTCCCTCCCTGATCAACCGAGGCCGCCCGGGCAGCGATGACCAGAAAGGCTGGAAAATTTTTTCCGCCTACCATTGCAAATATTACGGGCGGGCCCTGGAGAAAAGCGGAGACATCAAGAGGGCCCTGGAGATTTACCGGAAAAGTTTCCGTTACGGCGCCTCCGAAGTAAGCGCCGACATAACCCGCCTGGAAACCATGGAGGCTTCGCGGGCGCAGGGCCTGAAAGAATCCCTTCGTCAGGCGGAAAGGGCGGAACAGAATGGACAACTGCGGGAAGCCCTTGGGCATTATCGGGAGGCTTTATCGATGTCCGCTGTTTTATCGGGTAGCAAGAGTATTGATCCCCAAATCGCCAGAAAGACGATTGAGGTGGCCCGCAGACTCGATCCGCCTCCCGCCGTCCCGGAAGATGCGCGCCGGCACGCCGCATTCGCCTCCATCTCCGTAAAAGAAGCGAAAGACCCCTCCGGCTATGAAAAAGCCATAGGGGAATATCTGCGAGCGGTATGCTCGGCTCCCTTATGGGCCGACCTCTACGTAAACGCAGCCCTGGTTTACGAGCAGATGGGCAGGTACCAGAACGCCCACGACTTCCTGAGTTGTTATCTTCTGGCCGCGCCCGGGGCCCCGGATGCGGCGCAGATTCGGACGAAGCTTTACGAGCTGGAGTTCAAGGCACAGCAGGGGAAGAAATAGAATTTTACCGCTTTTCAGGGCTTTTCTCCAGGGTCACCTTCATCAGGATTTTCCCCCAACCGCCCTTATCCAGGCCTATGTCGGTACACTGGACGATGTGATAGCGCTCCAAGTTCGGATCCGACCTGGATACCAGTCTTTCAAAAATGGCTGGCATGACCTGGTGGATGGGGGCCAGGGCGGACAGGCACATCCTCCTGGGGCACTCTTCGGTAATGAGTTGGCCGCCGGCGGTCAACACAAACCGGTCCCCGACTTTGTGCCGGGCATGGCAGCCGTGCGATTCGATGACCTCGGCCACCACCCGGCATTTGGCGAATTCCGGAGTTCCGGTGACCATCTTGACTTTCTGCGGATCGGAACGGAAAACCTTCATCTCCTCGTCCGTGTACTCCATGTGTTTCTGAAACCGCCTCCAGATTTCTTCCTCGTCCATCTTCTGCCTCCCTTCTTAAGTTGGCTGGCGAATCAATTTTCCCGGAAACCATAAAGTCGGAGTCCGTTCAGTATGACCAGGACCGTCACTCCCACGTCGGCGAAGATGGCCAGAACCAGGCTGCTCATGCCGGCCAGGGCCAACGCAAGGAAGAGGAACTTGATCAACACCGCAGAGACGGTGTTGAAGCGGATTTTGGAGACGGCCTTCCTCCCCAGTTTCACCAGGTAGGGCACGATTTGGAGGTTATCGTTCATGAGGGCGATGTCGGCGTTTTCGATGGCCACGTCGGACCCGATGGCCCCCATGGCGATGCCCACGGAAGCGCTGGCCAGGGCCGGAGCGTCATTGACCCCGTCTCCCACCATGGCCACGTGCTGGTATTCCTGGAGAAGCCGGGTCAGTTCTTCCACTTTCTGGTGGGGAAGAAGCTCAGCCGACACCCTCTCGATTCCCAGCTGGGAGGCCACAAACCGGGCCGAAGAGCCGTTGTCCCCGGTGAGGATCAGGGGGGTGATCCCCAGGCTCAAAAGATCGTCGATGACCGGTCGACTCTCCCCCCGGATGGCATCGGTCACCCCGATGACCCCCTTCACTCTCTTGTGGTCGCTGATGACGATGGCGGTCTTGCCCTGCCGCTCCAATTCCTGCACCTGTTTTAGAACCTCTTCCCCGGCGCGGTGTTCCTCGCTGACAAAACGGATGTTCCCCAGGCACTGGTGGCTGTCGAAACAGACCAGGCATTCGCCCTTGAGCCCCTTTCCCGATACGGCCTCAAAATTTTCAAACGGATGAGGTTCGATGTTCTCCGCTTCCGCCCGGTCCAGGATGCTCCGGGCGATGGGATGTTCGGAGAAGGTTTCGATCCCGGCGGCGCAGGCCAGCACCTCTTCCGGAGAGAGGTCATCGAAGGTGAATAAATCGGAGACCACGGGCTCGCCCCGGGTCAGCGTTCTCGTCTTGTCGAAGGCGACGGCCTTCAGCCGGCCCATCTCTTCGATGAACCTTCCTCCCTTGATCAGGGCTCCCCTCTGGGTGGCGTTGCCGATGGCCGAAAAGATGGTGACCGGGGTGGAGATCACCAGCGCGCAAGGGCAGGAGATGATCAGGAGGGTGAGGGCCTGGATGAACCAGGGGTCAAAGGGTTTTCCCAGAAGAGCGACGGGGACCAGGACCAGCAGAAAGGACGCGGCTACCACGGAGGGGGTGTAGAACCGGGCGAATTTTTCGATGAACCGCTGGGAGTGCGATTTGCGCTCCGCCGACTGGTAGGTCAAGTGGACGATTTTGGCGAGGGTCGTGTCCCGGGCCTGCCGGGTCACGCGTATTTCCAGGTACCCGGACCCGTTGATCGTCCCGGCAAACACCGGGTCCCCGGGGAACTTACTGCGGGGGAGGGGTTCGCCGGTGATGGCCGCTTCATCGACCAGGGAGTTGCCTTCGCTCACCTCCCCATCCAGAGGAATCTGGTCGCCGGGTTTGACGGTGACGATTTCTCCGACCTCCACGGCTTCGACCGGTATTTTTTCCTGTTTTCCTTTCACCTGGGCGGTTTTGGGAGCCTTCTCCACCAGCTCCTGGAGAGCGGCCTGGCTCTTGGTGATCCCGAAGTCTTCCAACGTTTCGCCCAGGGCAAAGAGGACGATGATCACCCCGGCTTCCTCCCAGTGGCCGAGGAAAATGGCTCCCCCGATGGCGATGGTCATGAGGAGGTTTATGTTGGAAAAATCAAGCCGGAGGAGACTCCGCAACCCGCTGAGCAGGAGACCCCGCCCAAAAAAGAAGGCCAAAGCCGTCAGCAGCGGAATCTGAACCCAGAGGGGCAGATGGAGAGAGAAGAGGGATAATATCTCCAGAGGGGCAACGATCGCCAGAGCGGCAAGAAGCCAGCGGAAATTGCGGTTTTGGAGAAGATCCTTGTAACTCATGATACATTATAAGCACAGGGGGGATGTTTTTGAACATGAGAAAAGGCAGGGGAGGGATGGATTTCGGGCCATCCCCCCAGGGATCGAAGAAAAGCAGAAGAGCGGGATTAGGGGACGATGATCACGACCTTGGCGGCATCCAGGAAATTGAGGTGCTTGGCGAGATCCCGAATCCTCCGGGCGTCATCATTGGAAATCACCAGGTCCTTGTTGTTCGGCCCGGTCACTCGGACCGCCTTGATGGCCAGGGGGTTCCCGGCCACCCGCGGATTGGCCTTGGCCTGGTCCAGCTTCTTGGCATAGCCCACGATCCCGTGTTTGTCCGCCCAATCCTTGGACACATAGGCCGAGCCGTAAACCTCCCGGCCGTCCTCATCGAGGATTTTCACCGAGGCCGAAGGGGTGAAAGTAAGGGTTTGGGCGTCGAGGATCAATCCGGTGTATACGGTTTGGGCGAGGGAAAAAGCGGACAGGGAAAGAAGAAAAATCGTAAAAATTGCAGTGATTAAAACCTTTTTCATATTCGTTCCTCCTTGATATTCTGACTGTGGATAGAATGTTTTCCGGGGCTTCTGCCCGAATATAGACAATTTTACTTCGACCGTCCAGGAAAATTTTCGGGGAAATGGTTCCCGGAAAAATATCAACCGCAGAGCAAAGAAAAGGAAATGATAGGTGCTTAATTTTTTTGGATCATCTCCGAATTCGTTGGTCAAATTTTTCATGACCGCCTGCCAAGGGCCCGGAAGGAAAGTCAGATTGCGCAGCAAGCATCGGCGGGAGATCTGCTTTCCATGAACCCCCTGACGGTCATCCGCAAAGCGCAGCGGGGGCGGGATGAGTAAGCCTCGAAGAAATAACAGACTCCCCCGCCACCGGTGGGAAGAGATAGGCGCCTCATGATTGCAAGCAAGATGACTTTTCTTCCGGGCCCATGAAACCACAGGGCATTCTGAAAAGACCAACTCTTTGGCTTTCAACGAATTTGGAGATGATCCATTTTTTTTGTGGATACCGGCGGATTACTTGGAGTAGGCTGGGTAAACAAGAGCATTGCCGGGCGGGGAAGTCCCTGGCTAGAAGAGGGAAGGAGGAAGAGGGGGAGTGGGGATGATAAAATCCGTGGTCTCCATCGTGAAGGCGGGTGAGGATGTGGAGGCGGCCGTCCGCGAGGCCATCCGAATGGCCGGCGGCCTGGAGGATCTCATCGGCCCGAAATCCAGAGTTCTGATCAAGCCCAACGTTGCCTCCCGCGACCGGTCGGGGAAGGGAATCGTGACCGATGCCCGGGTCACCGAGGCGGTCACAAAAATCGTGCTGGAAAGAAAGCCCTCACGGGCAGTGATCGGGGAAGGGTCGGCGGTGGGGTTCGATTTTCCCGACCTCCAGGACACCCTGATGGCCCTGGAGGAATCGGGCACCAAAGCGGTGGCTGAAAAGCTGGGGGTGCCGGTGGTGGATTTGAACCGGGACGCTCACCGGGAGGTCGAGGTCCCGGGGGCCCTGGTCATGAAAACGGTCAAGATCGCCCGGACGGTTCTGGAGAGCGACGTGGTCGTGAGC
>LJUR01000204.1 GCA_001304105.1 Deltaproteobacteria bacterium SM23_61 | reverse complement strand
GTTCGGGTTCTCTTCCCGGACGGATGGGGCCTGATCCGGGCCTCCAACACCCAGCCGGCTCTGGTGTTGCGCTTCGAAGCCCGAACGCCGGAGAGGCTTCAGGAAATCCGCACGCTGGTGGAGAAGAGATTGGAGGAAGTCTCCAAAGAATTAGAACGCATAGCGCAGAGAGCATAGGGTATAGCGTTAAGAAATTTTTCCCTTCAGAGTTTTTGGCCTTTGACTCCATGCTCCATGCTCCATGCTCCATGCCTTATGCCGATTTTGGGCTTCAAATTTCGGGATTAAAGAAGCTAAACCATGAAAAGAAACCCAGATGTCTACGCGGTCATCATGGCCGGCGGCGGCGGGACCCGTTTCTGGCCCTGGAGCCGGGAGAGGCGGCCCAAGCAGGTCCTCCCCATCCTTTCTCCCCGGACCATGATCCGGGAGACGGTGGACCGGATCCAGCCCCTGATTCCCCCGGAAAAGATCCTCATCGTCACCTCCCGCTCCCAGGCCCGGCAGCTTCACTGCCAGGTTCCCCGGCTCCCGACAGAAAACCTTCTCCTCGAGCCGGAGGGAAAAAACACTGCCCCCTGTCTGGGCCTGGCGGCGGTGCACGTCCAGAAGATGAATCCCGAAGCGGTGCTCATCGTTTTGCCGGCAGATCATTCTATCCGCGCCCCCGAAAAATTCCTGCGTACCCTCCAAAGGGCGGCTGAATTTGCTTCCCGCGAAAAATACCTCATCACCCTGGGAATCCCGCCGACCGGCCCGGAGACGGGATACGGATACATCCAGAAAGGCCCCCTCCTCGGGCGGGTCAGGGAAACGGAGGTCTTCCGAGCCAAGGCCTTCCGGGAAAAGCCCACCCTGCAGAAAGCCAAGGCCTACCTGCGCCGGGGGGACTACCTATGGAACAGCGGAATGTTTATCTGGAGGGTCGGGGTATTTTTAGAGGCCCTGGAAAAATGTCTCCCCGAGATTCATCGGAATATGCAGGAGTTGAAAATCTCCATGGGAAAACGGCGGGAACAGAAGGTCCTGGAGAAGGTGTATTCCCGGTGCCCTTCCATCTCCGTCGACCATGGAGTTATGGAAAAAGCCCCGAATGTGGCTTTGATCGAGGCGCGGTTCGGCTGGAGCGATGTGGGAAGCTGGGCTGCTCTGTGGAACCTCTGGCCCAGAGACCCTGGAGGAAATGTCTGTATCCAGGGGGGGGAGAGCAAAATCTTCACCCTCGACAGCTCGGGCTGTGTCGTCCGCGGCGAAAAGGGACTCATTGCCGTTCTCGGGCTCAAGGATACGGTGGTGGTGGAAGCCGGAGACGCCATTCTGGTCTGCCCCCGCGACCGGGCCCAGGGCGTCCGCCGCGTCCTCCAGGAGCTGGAGCAGAGGGGATGGCGGAAATACCTTTGAAGCCGATAAATCCGAAGCACGAAATTCGAATCCCGCGAAGCGCGGGACGGAACAATTGCAAATGACCAAAAAGGAAATGTTCAAAACAGAGGGGTCCGGTTTCTAATATTTACATTTCGAATTTTGATGAGCTTGGAAGAAGTCGGAATTCTATAGAACCAGTCATTCCGGCGAAAGCCGGAATCCGGTTTTTTCAAGATGTTCTGGACCCCGGCTTTCGCCGGGGTGACGTTGCAAGAGACTTTTTGCCAGACCATCAAATTTTTTTCGTGGTTTTTTACTCCGAACTCCGAACTCTCAACTCCGAACTTTTTTGAGGCACTTTATTTATGCTCATCATTCCGGCCATCGACATCCGGGGAGGAAAATGCGTCCGTCTTTTCCAGGGCGACTACGGGAAAGAGACCGTGTACGGGGAAGACCCCTCCGCCATGGCGGAAAAGTGGATCTCTCAGGGCGCCCAGTTCCTCCATTTTGTTGACTTGGACGGGGCCCGGGAAGGGGTTCCGCGCAACTCGGCAGCGATCCGGGCCATCGCCCGGAAGTCTTCCGTCCCGGTGGAGGTGGGGGGAGGGATCCGGGATCTTGCCGCCATAGAGGATTACTTCTCTTCGGGCGTCGAACGGGTGATCCTGGGGACTGCCGCTTACTCGAACCCCGATTTTCTCAGAGCGGCCTGTGCCCGGTGGCCGGGACGGATTGCCGTCGACATTGCTGCGAAGCTGGGAAAAGCGGCCGTCTCGGGGTGGACCGAAGAAACGCCTGTCTCCCCCACAGACCTGGCCCAAAAGTGCGAAAAGCTGGGAGCCGCGGTCATCATCTACACCGACATCCAACGGGATGGAACCCAGAAAGGCATCAACCGGAGAGATACCCAAGAATTGGCCCGGTCGTTGCAGATCCCGGTCATCGCTTCCGGAGGCGTTTCCACCCTGGAAGACATCCGGGCCCTCCTTTCCCTGGAGAAGGACGGAGTGAGGGGCGTGATCGTGGGAAGAGCCCTCTATGCGGGAACCCTGAACCTTCCCGAAGCGATCCGCATCACGGGAAAAAAGAAGGCTTGAGATGCTGGCCAAAAGGATCATTCCTTGCCTCGATGTAAAAGACGGGCGGGTGGTAAAAGGAACTAACTTCATCCAGTTGCGGGATGCGGGCGACCCGGTCGAAAACGCCCGGGCGTACGACGAACAGGGCGCGGACGAGTTGACCTTTCTAGACATCACCGCTTCTCACGAACGCCGGAAAATCCTTCTCGATGTGGTCCGTCGGACCGCAGAGGAAGTTTTCATGCCCCTGACCGTTGGCGGAGGAATCCGCAGCCTGGAGGATATCCGGGAGCTTCTCCAGGCCGGCGCCGATAAGGTGTCCTTGAATACCGCCGCGGTGCAGAAACCGGACCTCGTCCGGGAGGCCTCGGAAAAATTCGGCAGCCAATGCATCGTGGTGGCCATCGATGCCAAGCGAAGGCCGGCGGAAGACGGGCTGTGGGCCCGGGCGGAGGAAATCACCAGAAAAGGAAAGGGGGATGCGTTGCCCGCCTGGGGAAACCGCATCTCCTGGGAAGTTTATATCCATGGGGGACGTACGCCGACCGGCATCGATGCCCTGGAATGGGCCCGGAAAGTGGAGGAATGGGGTGCCGGGGAAATCCTTCTCACCAGCATGGACCGGGATGGGACCCGGGAAGGGTACGATATCCCCCTGACTCGCACCTTCTCCGATTCCCTGACCATTCCCATAATTGCTTCCGGCGGGGCGGGAACGATGGAACATTTGCTGGAGGCCCTGATTCAAGGCAGGGCAGATGCCGTCTTGGCGGCTTCCATATTCCATTTCCGTCAGCATACCATCCAGGAAGTAAAGGATTACCTCCGGCGAAAAGGGGTATGGGTTAGATAAATTCAATCATTTTGATCGGTTAGCGGATGGTTGGGATTTTTCCCCCGCCAATGACGGCCAGCCAAAAAATCTTTTGACTTTCGCGACAATTTCCATTAAAATTGATTATTTAAGGCTTTCGGCCAAAAGTGACCCTATGGATTTCCATGGAACTGCTTTTCCAGTGACAATTCGGTGGATTTTTTTACTTTAGCCAAAAAAGAATCTTTTCTTAATCTTCTTGCATACCTAAATTCTAAATTTCCGGCTTAATGGAGGGAGGCGAAAATGAATGCCGGGGGTCAAAATTAAAGAAGGAGAATCCTTCGAAAATGCCCTGAAACGCTTCAAAAAGCAGTGTGAAAAGGCCGGGATTCTTTCGGAAATCAGAAAACGGGAGCACTACGAAAAACCCAGTGTGAAAAGAAAAAAGAAGGCTCTGGCCGCACGGAAGCGGGCCATGAAGCGCATGCGCATTTACGAAGATTAATCCAGGACATGACGCTGAAGGAAAAAATCGGTCACGACTACAATGCCGCGCTGAAGGCCCGGGATGAGCGGAGGCTCTCTGCCCTGCGTTTGCTCCGGACCGAGGCCAAAAAGCGCGAAGTCAGCGGGCAAAAGAAAGATCTCACGGACACCGAGTTCACGGAGATTATCTCCTCCCTCGTGAAGCAGCGACGGGAGTCCATCCGCCTTTTTGCCGAGGGCGCGCGCCAAGACCTGGTGGAAAAGGAAGAGGCGGAACTCAAGGTCCTCCTTGCCTACCTTCCCCAGGCTTTGACACCGGCCGAATTGGAAGAACTGATCCACCAGGTGATCCAGGAGACCCAGGCCTCCGGTCCCAAAGACCAGGGAAAGGTGATGAAGGCGATCATGCCCCGAGTCACGGGCCGGGCGGACGGGAAGGCAGTCAGCGAGAGCGTCAAACAGGCATTGTCCAAACTGGCGGGTTGAGAGGTTCTCTGCACCGGCTCGCCTCCGAATCATCCCGAGGCCCTGACAACGCGAATCTTTATTTCTCGGCATCGAGCGGACAACTCCATAGGTCAAAGGGGTGAATCCTATCCCGGCCACGGAACGCAGGGACGGCGAATACCCTTTTCCCAGTCCTCACCTTTCGATCAGCGAACATCCTTCGCCGTTTATTCTGGACCTCCCCTCCGGGGGAAACCGACCAGGGAGACTTTTGTGAAAAGGGGAGAGTCCGCCGCGGTTATTTTTTCAGCGGCTTAGAGCGGGTCTATGGAGGAACGGTCACTCCGGGTCTTAGAATTTCATCTTTTTTTGCAGGATCTGCAGACCCGCGCTTCTTCCGGGGTGGGGCAGGCCCTGTGCCTGGCGCTGCGCCCTTCGCCGCACAAGGAGGAAGTCGAAAGACGCCTGCGCGAAGTGGCCGAGGCCTCCAACCTCCTGAAATTGGAAGGGGATATTCCCCTGGTCGGGCTGCTGGAAGTCCGTCCGCTCCTTCACCAGGTTCGAGCCGAGGGGACCTGCCTGCCGCCCGAGAGCCTGCTTCAGGTCAAGAGCGCGGCGGCGGCCGCGGGAAGGAGCAAGGTCTTTCTGCACAAGGCCGAGTCCCTTCACCCCCTGCTCAAAGAATGGGCGGAGGAAATCCCCGACCTGCAGGACCTTCAGGAGGAGCTGCAATCGGCCATCGGCCCCCGGGGAGAGATTTTGGATTCGGCCAGCCCCGAACTCCGCCGTCTCCGCCGCGAGATCTCTCTGGTGCGGGCCCGGATCCGCCAGGCCCTGGAGAATCTTTGGGAGAAAGAGGAACTCCGCAAGATCTTCCAGGAGCAGATCATCACCCTGCGCAGCGAACGGTACGTGGTGGCGGTCAAGGCAGAGTTCAAGAATACGCTGCCGGGAATCATTCACGACCATTCTCAATCGCGGGCCACGTTCTTCATCGAGCCCCTGGCCACACTGGAGGAGAACAATGAGCTCAACCTGCTCCTCCAGGATGAAAAGGAAGAAGAGCGGCGGATCCTTCTTGACCTGACCGCCAAGGTCCGGGAACGGTCGGGGGAGATCAGCCGGGCGGTGGAAGTCCTCGGTCATCTGGATTTAGTCTTCGCCAAGGCCAAATGGGCGCAAGCCTGCGGCGCCAAGATTCCCCTCCTGAATGAACAGGGCCGCTGGCGCCTGATGGACGCCCGGCACCCTCTTCTGGGGCCCAAGGCCGTCCCCATCGACCTCCTTTTGAACCGGAAAGAGAGCACCCTGGTCATCACCGGTGCCAACACGGGAGGGAAGACCGCCGCACTGAAAACCCTCGGGCTCCTCACCCTCATGGCCCAGAGCGGGGTGCCGATCCCTGCCGCCGATGGAAGCGAGACGCCGGTCTTGGGAAAGGTCTTTGCCGACATCGGCGATGAACAGAGTCTGCAGGAGAATCTGAGCACCTTTTCGGCTTGGGTCCGATCGGTCGCCAAGATCATGGAGGAGGCGGATTCTTCCTCCCTGGTTCTTCTGGACGAGGTGGGGGGCGGAACGGACCCGGTGGAGGGCTCGGCCCTGACCATGGCCCTCCTGGACGGACTGCGCAGCCGGGGGGCAAAAACCCTGGTCACGACCCATCTTCACCTCCTGAAGGCATACGGAGCCATCCACCCCGACGTGGTCAATGTCTCGGTGGAGTTCGACCCCAGGACCCTACGGCCGACCTACCGCCTGATCTACGGCCGCCCCGGTGAGAGTCATGCCCTTCTCATGGCCGAAAAATGGGGGCTTCCCCATGAGCTGGTCCAGAAGGCCCAGGAATACCTGGGAGAAGGTGAACGAAAAGTGAGCCAGCTCATCCAGAAGCTGGAAGAGACCCAGCGCGAGATGGAGGTCAGACTCCAAGAGGCAGAGGAGTTGAAGCGGGAGACCGAGGGTCGTCGGAGGCAGACCGAAGTCTTGCTGGCCCAGACCCGCGAAGAACAGGAACGGATTCTCCTCAAGACCCGCGATGAAGCCCGGGCCAGGGCCAGGGAGGCCCAGGAGGAATTGCGCCGTCTGATCAATGAATTCAAGGCCCGGGGGCGGACCGACTTGCATCGTCTCGGCCAGGAGATCCAGGCCCAGGAGAAGAAAATCGATGAATGGGCGTCGCCCCCTCAGGATTCTCCGCCGGCGACCCTCTCCCGGCTGAAGGAAGCTTTTGCTCAACGGTCGGGGAAGAGGGCTGCGAAAGGAACCCGGCGCGGTCCCATCGACTATCATATCCCCTCGGCCCGCCGGGAGATCAAGATCATCGGCCTCCGTGTGGAAGAAGCGGTTCCCCTGGTGGACAAGGCCATTGACGAGGCTTGGCCATCCGGAACCATCTTCAGGAACATCCTTCGGTGAAGTCCTTTTTCCCCGGAGGCCCGGGACGCGGGGGAAACGGCGTGACCGTGGTGGAAATCGGTCCCGCGCCCGCGGATTGGCCGGCCCATCGCCGGGCGAACAAAATGAAGGCTGAACGCGGGTGAAGGATGAGCGACCTGATCCCCGAAGAAAAGATCAACGAAGTCCGGCGGCGCGCGAGCATCGTGGAAGTGGTCTCCGACTATGTCTCCCTGAAGAAGTCGGGGAAGAATTACCTGGGCCTCTGCCCTTTCCATTCGGAAAGAACCCCCTCCTTTACGGTGAACGAGGAGAAGGGGATCTTTCACTGCTTCGGCTGCGGGGCGGGCGGGAACGTCTTCAACTTTCTCATGCGCACGGGCCAGATGAGCTTTCCCGAGGCGGTCCGGACCGTGGCCAAGCGCTACAACGTGGCCCTTCCCACGAGGGAGTTGAGCGAGGAGGAGAAGCGCCGCCGCAGTCTCAGATCGAAGCTGTACGAAGTGAATGAAACCGCCGCCGAATATTTTCACCGGGTCCTGACCTCTCAGAGAGAGGGGGAGGAGGGGAGAAAGTATTTGGCCCAGCGGGGAATTTCCGAGGAAACGGTGGGGGAGTACCTTCTGGGGTTTGCCCCCGCTTCCTGGGAATCCCTGGTTCTCTTCCTCCAGAAAAAGGGGGTTCCGCTGAACCTGGCCGAGACCTTGGGCCTGATCCTTCCGCGGAAGGAAGGGGTGGCGGCCGGACGGTCCGGCTATTTCGACCGTTTCCGCCGGCGGATCATCTTCCCCATCATCAGCGAGGGGGGGCGGGTCCTGGGGTTCGGGGGTCGGATCATTGGAAGCGAAGAAATTCGGGAGGGGGATGTGCCCCCGCCCAAATACATGAATTCGCCCGAGTCCCCCATCTACCGCAAGGGCCAGACCCTTTACGGGCTGAACGCCGCCAAGGGGTTTATCCGGGAGAAAGGAAACGCCCTGATCGTGGAAGGGTACATGGACCTTCTCTCCCTGTACCAGGCCGGGTTCCGCAACGTGGTGGCTTCGCTGGGAACCGCCCTGACCTCTTCCCAGCTGGGCCTCCTGGGCCGGTATACGGGTGAAGCCTTCCTCATTTTCGACGGCGACGAGAGCGGTCAGAAGGCTACCCAGCGGAGTCTGGAGCTTTTTCTCCAGGAGGGAATTTCCGCCCGGGTGGTTTCTCTGCCCTCGGGGTACGATCCAGACAGCTTCATCCGCAGGGAGAAGGGAGACAAATTCGAAAGGATCCT
>LJUR01000203.1:12594-16184 GCA_001304105.1 Deltaproteobacteria bacterium SM23_61 | reverse complement strand
TCCGGGCAGAGCATTTCGCACTGCAGACAGCGGGTGCAGAGTTCCGGATGGGCGACGAGGACGGGCTGGAAGCCTTTTTCCGAGACCTCCGGGGATTTTTCAAAGACTTTCTTGGGGCAGACTTCCAGGCAGATGTAGCAGCCTTTGCACCATTTCGGGTTGAGGTGGATGACTACGGTTTTCTTCTTTTTTCCCGGGCTCTCTTTCAAATCAGGGTTCTCCTTCCCTCGAGCGGAGCAAGAAAATACGCCGCCTCGATCTGGGAATAATATGGCTTAGGTAACGAGGGAGCGTCAAGTTTTTTTCTTCAAGTTTTGGGCTTCCTCGGGAAATCATAAAAGTCTCTGCGTACTCCAGAGATGAAGAAAAAAATATCAACCACAGAGCACGCAGAGAGCACAGAGGCAGAAAATGGAATAAGGGAATACTGGAATCATGGAATCGTGGGAAAAACATGCGCCTTTTTATGGACCATTATTCCAATATTCCATCATTCCAATCTTCCAGTATTTTTCTCTGTGTTCTCTGTGCCCTCTGTGGTTAAGTCTTTTTCCTCCGGGGGGTTCTTTCCATGACCGGGGTCATGGGGGCTCCTGCAGGAGAGGATAGAATAAATTATGCAAGGGAAATGAATACCCTCCGGCTCTTTCCCCGGGCAAGATCCTGATTTATTTGAAAAAATATACGCCGGGAGGGCTGGGTTTTTTGCTTGACGGAAGGAGCGCATATTCATTAGGATACAGAAAAGAATTTTTATTTCGAACATGACCGGAGGAGGCGGGGATGAGCATCCTGGTGGATGAAAATACCCGGGTGATCTGTCAGGGAATTACCGGCAAGCAGGGAATGTTCCACACCCGCCAGGCCGTGGCCTACGGGACCAAAATGGTCGGCGGGGTGACCCCGGGGAAGGGCGGGAGCTCCATGGACGGTCTCCCCGTATTCAACACGGTGGCCGAAGCGGTGCGGGAGACCGGGGCCAACGCGTCCATGATTTTCGTCCCTCCCCCCTATGCGGCCGACGCGATCATGGAAGCGGCTGACGGGGGGATTGAGCTCATCGCTTGCATCACCGATGGAATCCCGGTCCTGGACATGGTGGTCGCCAAGGGATACCTCCAGGGGAGGAACTGCCGTCTCTTCGGCCCCAACTGCCCGGGGGTCATCACCCCGGGAAAATGCAAGATCGGCATCATGCCCGGCTACATCCACCGCCCCGGGCCGATCGGAGTCACCTCGCGCAGCGGAACCCTCAGCTATGAGGCGGTGGATCAACTGACGAAAATGGGATTGGGACAGTCCACCTGCGCGGGCATCGGCGGTGATCCCGTCATGGGAATGACCTTCGCAAAGGTGCTCGAACTCTTCAACCGCGATCCCCAGACCGAAGCGGTCCTGCTGATCGGAGAGATCGGCGGGACGTTAGAAGAAGAGGCGGCCGACTATATTCGCCACCATTTCAAAAAGCCGGTGGTGGCCTTCATCGCCGGACAGAACGCGCCTCCCGGCCGGCGGATGGGACACGCCGGGGCGGTCATTTCCGGGGGGGCGGGCTCGCCGCATCATAAGATGGAGGCCCTGCGGGAGGCCGGGGCCACGGTCGTGGCCAACCCGGCGGACATGGGCCCGACCATGAAACAAGTTTTAGGGGGATGAAAGGGAACGGAAGTTCATGGCCAAGAAAGAAAAGCATCATATCGAGATTTACAAAAGCTGGTGCAAGAAGTGCGGGATCTGCGTGGCCTTCTGCCCGGCCGGAGTCCTGGCGCAGGATGATTCCGGCGCCCCCTATGCCAAGGAGCCCGACAAGTGCACGGGATGCCAGCTGTGCTCGCTGCGGTGCCCGGACTTCGCCATCACCGTAACCTCTCCCAAGAATAAAGAACCCAAGGGCTCGGCCAAAGGCCCGGCGGAAAGCAAGGAAGGAGTAAATAAACAGGGTGAAAAAGCCTGATCCTAGAGCCAAGCTCATGCAGGGCAACGAGGCCTGTGCCGAAGGGGCCATCGCCGCCGGATGCCGATTCTTCGCCGGTTATCCCATCACCCCTGCCTCGGAAATCGCCGAAGGGCTTTCCGTCCGCCTGCCCCAGGTGGACGGGACCTTCATCCAGATGGAGGATGAAATCGCCAGCATGGGGGCCATCATCGGGGCCTCCCTGGCCGGGGCCAAGTCCATGACCGCCACCTCCGGGCCGGGATTCTCGCTCATGCAGGAGAACCTCGGGTATGCCTGCATCGCCGAAGTGCCCTGCGTGGTGGTAAACGTAATGCGGGGAGGGCCCAGCACCGGCCTGCCCACCAACCCCTCCCAGGGGGATGTGATGCAGGCGCGGTGGGGGACCCACGGGGACCATCCCATCATCGTCCTCAGCGCCAGCTCGGTCCTGGAGTGTTTCACCCTGACGGTGAAGGCCTTCAATTTTTCGGAGCGGTACCGGACCCCGGTGATTCTCCTCCTGGATGAAGTGGTGGCCCATATGCGGGAGAAAGTGTTCCTGCCCAATCCGTCGGAGGTGGAAGTGATCGACCGGGTCAAGCCCTCCGTCCCCCCCGAGTGGTACCTTCCCTACGAAGATACCAGCTTTGGCGTTCCCCCCATGGGGATTTTTGGGGAGGGGTACCGCTACCACGTGACCGGCCTGATCCACGACATTCGCGGATTCCCCACCCTGCGCCAGGATGAGATCGAGCCGTTTGTGACCCGCCTCTTCCGCAAGATCTCCAGCCATTCCGACGATATCCGGCTGGTGGAACACTTCATGACCGTGGACGCCGAAATCATCATCATCGCCTACGGCTGCGTGGCCCGCTCCGCCCGCCGGGCGATCCTGGAGGCGCGGAGCGAGGGAATGAAGGTGGGGATGCTGAAATTGATCACCCTCTGGCCCTTTCCCCGTTCCTTCGTCCAGCTGCTGATCAAAGCGGGCAAGACCCTTCTGGTCCCGGAGATGAACATGGGCCAGGTCTCCCGCGAGGTGAAGCGGGTGAACGAGGGAATGACCCAGGTGCTCACCTTGAACAAGATCGATGGAACGATCATCACCCCCAAAGAAATTCTGGCCACGATAAAGGAGAAGAGATGATCGAAGATCGCCCGCTGATTTACAAGTACCTGCGCCATGACAAGAAGTTTCCCCATGTGTGGTGTCCGGGCTGCGGCATCGGCACCCTCCTGGGATCACTCATCCGGGCCATCGATCACATCGGCTATACCAAGGACGAGATCGTGCTGGTCTCCGGCATCGGCTGCTCGGGGAGGCTGCCGGTGTACGTGGATTTCAACACCCTCCACACCACCCACGGCAGGGCTCTGACCTTTGCCACCGGAGTGAAGCTGGCCAAACCCGACCTCAAGGTCATCGTGATCATGGGCGACGGAGACGCCACGGCCATCGGGGGGAACCATTTCATCCACGCCGCCCGGCGGAACGTCGACCTCACGGCGATCATCGTGAACAACAATATCTACGGAATGACCGGGGGTCAGTATTCTCCCACGACCCCCTACGGGGAACGGGCCACCACCGCGACCTACGGGACGGTGGAACAGAGCTTCAACATCTCCCAGCTGGCGGTCTGCGCCGGGGGGG
>LJUR01000203.1:0-12571 GCA_001304105.1 Deltaproteobacteria bacterium SM23_61 | reverse complement strand
GACGGTGTACCACACCCGCCAGCTCGACCAGCTGATCGAGAAGGCCCTGAAGAAGAAGGGGTTCAGCGTGGTCGAAGTCATCAGCCAGTGCCAGACCCATTTCGGCCGGCTGAACAAGCGGGGAAACCAGATCGAGATGCTCCAGTGGCAGCGGGACCACGCCGTGTCGGTGGAGAAGGCCAAGACCCTCTCCGCCGCGGAGATGGAGGGCAAGTTTGAGACCGGCGTCTTGGTGGACCGGGAGGCGCCCACGTACCACGAGGAATACATTAAGGTGCGCCAGAAGGCCAAGGAGACGATGACTCCTCCCATCGAGGACAGAGAGAAGGAAGAGAGCAACCGGCGGGAAGCCTCGGATAGACACTAGAGAAATGCGGAATTCGGAATAAAAGAAGAAACGATAACAGGAGATTGTGGGGGCCAACGGCCGGCCGCCCGACAAGAATTGAGAACGTAGGGGCGCGCGGCGCGCGCCCTTAAGCAATTGCGCTTTGGTCTTTCTCTAATTTTTGTCGTATCTGTGTTCATCCGTGTCCCATAAATTTTTTTAGATTTTAAGGATTTTTTATGCTCGATCGTTATGAAATTCGTCTGAGCGGTTCGGGGGGTCAGGGACTGGTTTTGGCCGGGTTGATCCTGGCGGAGGCTACGGGCATCTACGGCGGGAAACACGTGGTCCAGACGGTCAGCTACGGGCCCGCGGCCCGGGGAGGAACCAGCCGGGCCGACGTGGTGGTGAGCGACCAGGACATCGATTATCCCAAGGCCATGGGCCTGGACATCCTTCTGGCCATGAACCAGATGGCCTGCGACGAATCGGCAGCGGAACTGAAGCCGCAGGGCCTCCTGGTGGTGGATTCCCACCTGGTCAACCAGGTGACCTATCCCCGGGTGGTGAAGATCCCCTTCACCAAGATAGCCAAGGAGAAGTGCGGGAGGGAGCAGATGGCCAACATCGTGGCCCTAGGCGCCCTGAGTAAACGTCCATGGAGGCGGCGGTCATGGCCCGCATCCCCAAGGGGACCGAGAAGCAGAACAAGCTGGCCTTCGACGAAGGGGTCAGAGCCGCCGAAGAGATCCAGAAAAATCTGGTCTTCGAAGAACCCCCCGAAGACAGCGACCAGATCTGATTTCAACTATCATTATTTCCTGCTGGGGCGGCCCGCCGTCCTATTTTTCCCCCTTATTTTTTTCTGTGTTCATCTGTGTCCCATTATATCTTTTGTCTTTGAGTCTTTGGCAATAATGAGATCCGTGTTTATCCGCGTTCAGCAGCGTTTATCCGTATTCCTCCAGGTGCTTCCGTTTACACCATCAAGAACCCACCATCGATGTTGAAGGCTTGTCCCGTTACCACCGAAGCTTCTCGGCTGGCGAGATACACGACGAGCGGTGCAACCTCGTTGGGTTCCAGACGACGGCCGATCGGCGTCAAACCCGCCTCCAATTCCGCAACCGTTATTCCCAGGTGCTTGGCCTCAAACTCCACGCGCAAATTGTTCATGCGGGTCCGCACCGGCCCGGGACAGATGGCATTGACCGTAATTCCCTGCTTGGCGGTCTCCATGGCCAAGGTGCGGACTAGGCCCAAGACCCCGTGCTTGCTCGCCGCATACGCCGCCCCGTGCAGCAGGCCAACCTTGCCGTTGACCGACGCAGTCATAATGATGCGCCCATGCTTGCGTTCGATCATCGAGGGTAGCGCTTTCTTCGAAAACAGGTAGGGTACGGTTAAATTGACGTGGAGCAGCATATTCCAGAAGGCATCGTCGTAATCGACGACGGGCTTGGGGTTTGCGCTGCTGCCTATACCCGCGTTGTTCACGAGGATATCGATGCGGCCGAAGGCCTGGGTCGCTTGCGCCCACACTTTCTCCACCGCATCGCTCTGGGTGAGGTCGGCAACGATGCTCTCGCACCGGACGCCCAGGCCGCTGAATTCCTTCTGCAGGCCCTCCAGCTCCTTTTTCGAGCGTCCCGTGATGGCGACATTTGCACCCTCTTCGGCAAAGGCGCGGGCGATGGCCTCTCCGATGCCCCGGCTTGCTCCGGTAACCAGTGCGGTTTGGTCTTTGAGTCTCATGGTTATCCTCCCCAATCAGATCTGGACTCCGATCCCTTGGAACAAAAAAGCCCATCCCCTAAAACGGGTTCGAGGCACGGGGTTCAAGGAACCAGGGAAAAACGATTTGGGCAAAGCATCGCTCAGAAGAGCCGACGGCAGAAGCCTGAACTCAGGCCGCGATGGCACCGCCTCAGGTGAAACCCGATCCGGCGGTGCAGGCGTAGCAATGGTCGGAGGTGGCGATGGCCTGGCCCGGTTTCGGCGCCCCGGCCATTTGCGAGACGTGCAGCTTCCGGCCTCCCATGTAAATCCCCGCGGCCAGGTTGAAATCGCAGTCGAATAGGCTTCCGTTCCAATTTACCGACACAAGGGAGCGGCACATGAGGCCGCCGACGGTGCAGGGATTGAAGCCGGAAGCCAGTCTCTGCATGTACTTTCCGTAATTCCCCGACTCGACGAGCCAGCGGCGGAAACGCCCCAGGGGAACATTGGAAAAAGTGTAGAGGCGGTGGAAGCGGATTCCCCACCGTTCATTCAAGTCTTTTTGGAAGCGCTTTTCGGCCTGAGCCTGGGGAACCGGCAGGAAGGCGCCGGCGGGGTTGGAGACCAGGTTCAATTCCAGCTCGGACCCGGGGCGGCCGTACCCGGATTCGTTCAGCCGTTTCAAGGTGGCCAGGCTCTTGCCGAAAACCTCCCGTCCCCTCTGGGCCTCCGCCTGGGCCGCATCCAGGGAGGGGAAAGAGGCAATGATACCCACCCGATGGGCTTGGCAGACTGCGATCAACTCTTCCCGGTTCTCCTCGGCCAGGACGGTCAGGTTGCAGCGGAAGAGGGTCCTATTGGCGATGGGAGCCAGGCGGGAAATCATCTCGGTGATCCGCGGGTGCAGCTCCGGGGATCCGCCGGTGATGTCGATGACCTCGAAGGAACCCCGCCGGGCATAAGCGGCCACTTCCTCAAAAGTTTCCCGCGACATGAGCTCGTTTCGATCGGGTCCCGCTTCCACATGGCAGTGACGGCAGGACTGGTTGCAGCGCAGGCCCACGTTGATCTGCAGGGTGGTGGTCACCCCCCGTTTCAGTTCCAGGCCGTGCCGGGCCAGGGTCGCGGAGAAGGGTTCCACCGCGGAGGCCTTTTCCTGGTTCTGGTACTGTCGGTCTACGACCTTAGACTCGAAAGCCATAACTCTATCCTTCGCCCAAGCTCTCACATGGAGATTTTCTTGGCTGCATTTCTCATCTGGACTCCGTGAACCAAGGATGCCCCCCCGCGGATGGCCACCGACACATGGACCGCTTCGGTCATTTCCTTGAGGTTCGAGCCTTTCTCCAGGCAGGCCTGGGTGTAAGCATCGATGCAGTAGGGACACTGGACGGCATGGGCCACGGCCAGGGCGATCAGCGCCTTCTCCCTTTCCGACAGAGCTCCCCCGGCGAAGACCGCCCCGTAATAGTCGAAAAACTTTTTGGCCAGCTCGGAAGCCTCTTCGCCGATTTCCGGAAACCTGGAAAGGTCCATGGGGTCGTAATAAGTTTCGCTCATGACCTCTACCTCTTGAAGCAAGGAATTGATTTTTCCCGATTTATTCACATCCATTTTGGAGGGATGAACACATTTATTATTCCACTTTTTTTGGGGTTGTCAAAGGACAACCGCCGGGGAAACTCATGCCTGCCGGTCCTTGATGAAATTATGGGTTACTTTTTTCCCCGGGATCGGTGCCTGCTGCGGCTCCGTAACGCTTTTTCACCCACCCGGGAAAGAGAGAAACGAGGACGAAGAACACTGCGGCGATGGCCAGGTAAAGAAAGGTCTTCTTTAAGGCCTCGGGCTGCCCGCCGGAAAGGATTACCTCCCGGGCCGAACCCGATGCAAAGTTGTAAGCTATGGTGGCAGGTATCATGCAGGGAAGCGTGACCAGGACATAGGTCCGGAGGGGGATGTCGGTCAGGCCGTAGACGTAGTTCTGAAGGTTGAAGGGAAAGAGGGGCACGAGCCGGGTGATCATCAGCATGCGCCACCCCTGATGCTTTACCCCTTCATCGATCTTCTTCAAGGATTGGTTTCTGTCAATCCATCCCTCAACCATGGACCGGGCGGCGTACCGGCCGATCAGGAAAGCGGAGGCGGCCCCGAGGTTGGCACCCACCGTTGTCCACACCGACCCCCACACGGCCCCGAACACGAGGCCCCCCACAAGGGAAATGGGCAGCCCGGGAAGCAGAATTACACAGGCGACGATCCAGATCAGGATGAAAGCCGTGGGCGCCCGGGCGCCGAGGGACTGAAACAGGGCATCCAACCGCTCGACCCGTTCCCGAAGCGTACCTCCCCCGAGCAAGTCGATAAACCCCGCCTGGCTGGCAATCAAGAGAATCACAGCAATCAGCCCGGCGGCGATAATGAGACGCGCCCAGGAGTTGCCATGCTTTTCAATCTTATCACCCATATCATCCACTATCGGGATTTTCATTTCCCGCCGGCAACGTCATTTTCCTCCCGAGAAAAAGATCATCCATAAGCCGAGGACGACGAAGATGGCCCCGGCACCGAGGTTCATATACTTTGGGGGTACGACCTGGCTTACCACGGAGCCGAGGAGGCAGCCCAATGCCGAGGTCAATACCAAAGCTCCGGCTGACCCGATGAAGACCGACCATTTGGAAGGGCTTTCGGCGGCGAAACAGAATGTGGCCAGCTGGGTCTTGTCGCCCAATTCGGCCAGAAAGATGGAGCCGAAGGTTGTAAGAATGACTCTCAGGTCCACGATTGCACCCCCTAAAAATGATCGAACCGGACACGGATAAACGACTAAAATTTCTTTGCTGGACACAGATGGACACAGATAAACACGGATTTTGTGTTTGCAAAAAACGCAAAGACAAAAGACATGATTGGACGCGGATGAACGCGGATAAACACGGATAAAGAAAGATTGATAAAAAAATCCTTACCAAATTTAAATATTTAAAGATATGCCACTAACGGCCGCTTTCCGAAGATTTCGATGAGATTTTTTAAGCTATTCTATCTGTGTTTATCTGTGTTCATCTGTGTCCCATTCAAATGTTTTTTGATTCTCTTTTTTCTTCGGAGGATATGAGGCCCGTCAGCTGCTTCAGCATCCGGGCGGTGGCGCCCCAGATGGTGTGCGCATCGTGCTCGTAGAAATAGACAGGAACCAGTTCCCCGTTACGGCTTCGGAGCTCCTCCCGGAACTTGGTCTCATCCAGGAATACCGAAAGGGGAACTTCGAGGATCTCCTCGATCTCGTGGCGATTGATTTTGAAAGGGTAGGGGTAGGGGATCAATCCCACAAATGGGGCGATGCAGAAATCGGAGGAAAAAGTGCACATGTCGTCCAGCTCGCCCAGGATGCGCACATCCTTTTCCTCGATCCCCATCTCCTCCTTTGCTTCCCGCAGGGCCGTGGCCAGGAGATCCTCGCCGTGATCCTGCCGACCCCCGGGAAAGGAGATCTGGCCCTTGTGATGCCTTACCCTCTCGGTCCGCCGGGTCAGGAGGACGTGGTATTCCCCGTTCTTCTCGAAGAGGGGAATGAGCACCGCGGCCCGCACCAGCCCGGGCTGGTCGATACAGGCCTTTTCCCGGCAGGCCAGAATTTCTCTGATCTTTTTTTCCATGGGAAATACCGGAATATTGGAATGATGGAATAATGGAATCATGGGAAAACCAATTGTATTGCCCATCATTCCAACATTCCATTATTCCATTTTTGGGGCCTTTTTAACTTCGGTGCTTTCTGTTTCCTCTTTGGTAAAAGGGTTCTTAAATCAGGTCCTATAGGTACGCAGTTTTGCCAGGTCCCAGGTGTAGTCGTAGAGGTGCATGCCTTTGGAGACGGCAATGATCTCTCCGTCTTCCACGCCGATCTGGGCGGCCATGTATTCTTTCAGCTGCTGGATTCCGGCCAGGTTGGCGGGGAACCCGGCCCAGAGGTCCCAGGAGCGGAAATAGACCACGAAGTGGAGTTTCCCGTACCGAACCCGCGTATCGATCAATCGCAGGCAGGGGGGATCGGGATTCACAATGTCCTGGGGCATGCCCACTTCCATCGTCGCCTGGTTGGTCCCCGGGCCGCCCGTCTTGTAGATCTTGATCGCTTCTTCCACGGGGTTCACCCCCAGGGGGACTTCGTTGATCTTGGGGTTCACCAGCCGTTCCCCGTAGGTGTAGGTTTCTCCCTCCTGGCGCTCGTCGGTGATCCAGTACCTCATGTACTGGTCCACGTACTCCATGGTGGTGGGAGCGGGAATTCCCAGGCCGGGGGGGATGTCCGGGATCAGCGGGCGGACCCCGGGGAACTTGATGTGGACCACCACGAAGTCGAACTCCCGGCGCTTCTGCCCGGCAAAGCTCCCGTGGTCGATCGTGTACTCGTAGCCGGAATCCAGGATCCGGTAAACGCACTGGAACCAGGCGTCCGGCAGGTCTCTCGCCTCAACAAACTCTATTTTCATCGGTTAACCTCGAAGAAAAATTTTATTTCTTTTTTTCAATATCGCATGGAATGGCGGGTAATTCAACCTTCCAAATTTTTTCTCCCTTGCCTTACCCACTTCGCAATGATAGAAATAGGTATCCTTGATTGCTTTTCGCTGCTTTCATGCGGTATTCGGCGAGGGATTTTTTTACTCGCCAGAAGTCTGAAAATCAGGAGAGAAGAAGATATGAAAGAGAAAAAATACGTCATGGGAAACACGGCCATCGCCCGGGGGGCCCTGGAAGCCGGGGTGCGGGTGGTCGCCGGCTATCCCGGCACTCCGGCCACGGAAATCGTCGACGAGTGCCTGGGCGTTCCGGGGGTTCACGTGGAGTGGGCCAACAACGAGAAAGTGGCCTTCGAGCTCTGCACCGGAGCCTCCCTCTGCCACGTGCGCGCCCTGCCGGTGATGAAGCACAACGGCACAAATTATGTGACCGACTTCCTGATGCACGTGAACTTCACCGGCATCCGCGGGGGGATGGTGCTGATCTCCGCCGATGACCCGGGGGGGCTGTCCTCGCAGAACGAAGAGGACACCCGCATCCTGGTCCACCAGTACGCTCACCTCCCCATCTTTGACCCCAGCAACCCGGCCGAGGCCAAGGCCATGATCAAGGAAGCCTTTGACCTTTCGGAGAAGACCGAACTGGTCTTCTGTCTCCGCCCCGTGACCCGGGTCTGCCACGCCCGGGGGATCATCGAATTCGACGATTTGCCCGCGGACCTTCCTGCTGCCCACTACGAGCCGGATCGGGAGCGGTTCATCATGAGCGCCGTGGAAATGCCCCAGTTCGGGGGGATCAAACGACCCCAGATCCGGCACCGCTGGCTGAACGAGAAACAGGCGGTCCTCGAGGAGATCATGGAGGAGAGCCTGTACAACTGGGTGGAAGGGGGAAAGGGGAAAGTCGGCCTCATCGGCTGCGGCATGGGCTACACCTGGGTCAAGGAAGCGGAGCAGTTCCTGGGAGCCAAGCTTCCCCTGGGCACCCTCCCTCTTCCCCGGAAGAAGCTCCTGGATTTCGTCAAAGGCCTGGACCGGGTGGTAATCTTTGAGGAGACCGAGCCCTTCGTGGAAGGCCTTTGCAGGAGGATCTTTCAGGAAGAAAGGATCGGGGTCGAGGTCCTCGGAAGAAGCGGTTTCCTGCCATCCGACGGAGAGCTGAGCCTCGCGGCGGTTCTGGAGGGAATCGAAAAGGCGGCCCCCAAGGTCAAAGTCCGCAAGCCGGAGACCCCGGCGATGGATATCCACATTCCCATCCGGACCCGGACCCAGTGCGTGGGCTGCAACTACCGGGGGATCCTGACAAGGGAATTGTGGCCGGAGACATCGGCTGCCACGATGCCGGCTCCTTCCGCCCCCTGGAACTCCAGTCCACCATCTACTGCATGGGCTCTTCCGTTCCCATGGCCAGCGGAATGGCCCTTTCCGGGGTGAACCGGCCGGTCTTCACCTTCATCGGGGATTCCACCTTCTACCACAACGGCATCCTGGGGCTGATCAACGCGGCCAACAATAAAATCAACGTAAACGTGATCCTGGGGGAGAATACGGTCACGGCCATGACCGGCTTCCAGCCCCACCCGGGAACGGGGATGACCCTGGCCGGGGAGAAGACCACTCCGGTCAACGTGCCCAAGCTGGCGGAGTCCATGGGGGTCAGCTACCGGGTGGTCAACCCCTACGACATCAAACAGTGCAAGGAGGCCCTGGAGGCCGCGGTCAAGGAAGAAGGTCCGTCGCTGATCGTCTCCTCCATGCCCTGCTACCTTCTCTCCACCCGGCAGGGGAAGAAGGTCTTTGAGCCGCGGGAGGTGAAGGTTGACCCGGAGAAATGCACCGGCTGCCAGATCTGCATCAACGATTTCGGCTGCCCGGCCATCTCCTTCGATAAAGAGAAGAAGAAAGTGTCCATCGATCAGATGCTCTGCGTGGGCTGCGCGCTCTGCATCGACGTCTGCCAGAAGGGGGCCATCTCATGAAAATGGACGTGGTCATATCCGGCGTGGGAGGCCAGGGAAACATCTTTGCCTCCCTGGTCATCTCCGAATACGCCATGAAAAGAAACCTGAGGGTGATCGGGGCGGAGACCATCGGCGCGGCCCAGCGGGGCGGAGCCGTGGTTTCCCACATCCGCATCGCGGACGGGGAGATTTTCTCCCCGATCATCTCCCGCGGGCAGGCCGACCTGCTCATCGGGATGGAATACGTGGAGATGCTGCGGCACATGCGTCTGCTCAACCCCAAGGGCATGTATCTCCTGAACGCCATGAAAATCCCCACGGTGCTGAACAACATGGCCCTGGACGAGTACCCCGAAAAGTCGGAAATTCTGAAGGCCATCCGAAAATACTGCCCCAACGGCCACGTGGTGGAAGCCTCGGCCACGGCCAAGAAACTGGGGAACGTCCAGATGACCAATGTGGTCATGCTCGGAGCCCTGGCCAAGGTGGTTCCCTTCTTCGAGTACGCGGAGATGAAGCTGCTGGTGGCCGCCAACTCCCCCACTCGGTTCAAAGAAGCCAACGTGAAGGGGTTTGAGGAAGGGTATCAATTGATAAAATAGCTGATAGCTCATAGCTCGTAGCTCATAGATAAAGAAGAATGACGAATAGCCGATAGTTCATGGCTCATAGCTAAAGGCGAGTAACGAATAGCCGATGGCTGACAGCTGATTGCTGACTGCTGTCTTTGGAGGATTCCATGGAACGGACGCTGTCCATCATCAAGCCCGACGGGGTGAAAAAAGGGCTGATCGGGGAAGTGATCGGGAGGTTTGAAAAGGCGGGCCTGAAGATCGCGGCCATGAAGATGATCCACATGAGCAAGAAGGAGGCGGAAGGTTTCTACGCCGTCCACCGGGGAAAGCCCTTCTACCAAAGCCTAACGGACTTCATGTCCTCGGCGCCCTGCGTGGTCCTGATCCTGGAGGGAGAAAACGCCATCAGCCGGAACCGGGAGCTCATGGGCGCCACCAATCCCAAGGACGCCGCCCCGGGAACAATCCGCAAGGCCTTTGCCGCCAACGTGGAACAGAACATCGTCCACGGGTCGGACGCCCCGGAGACGGCAGCCTTTGAGATTGCTTATTTTTTCAACGCCCTGGAAATCTGCGGTTAAAAAGATTGAACCGCAGAGCACGCAGAGCGCGCAGAGAATTTTCAGGTACAAGACAAAAACATTCAAATGAAGGAAAAAATCGAGGTTTTTTTTGGTTCTGTCACCTGATGTCTTTATTTTTGCCTCCTCTGCGTTCTCTGCGTGCTCTGCGGTGAATGTCTTTGAATTTTAATCCTGATGTCATTGTCATCGGAGGGGGGGCTTCGGGGCTGATGGCCGCGGGAAGGGCGGCCGGTCTGGGGGCCCGGGTCCTGCTCCTGGAAAAGATGGGGCGGGTGGGGATCAAGCTGGGCCTCACCGGCAAGGGACGGTGCAACCTGACCAACGGCGGCGACCTCCCGTCCTTCATCGAAAGCTACCGGCACAACGGAAAATTCCTCCACAACGTCTTCTCCCGTTTCTTCAACCACGACCTTCTTTCCTTCTTCCATGAGCGGGGCCTACCCACGGTGGAAGAGAGGGGAAGGAGGATTTTCCCCGCCACCAACCGGTCCCAGGACGTGGTCCGGGTTTTGAAGGAATATGGTTCTTCCCAGGGGGTCCGGAGCCTGGTCCGCACTCCGGCCCAGGAGATTCTGACGCAGAAGGGCCGGGTCGCCGGGGTGAAGACGGATTCCGGAATCCTGGAGGCCCCCCGGGTCATCCTGGCCACGGGGGGATGCACGTACGGGCAAACAGGATCCACCGGGGATGGCTACCGGATGGCCAGGGCGCTGGGTCACACGCTTCAGCCCCTTCGGCCTTCCCTGGTCCCGCTGGAGACCGAGGAGAGGTACGTGCGGGACCTGCAGGGGCTGAACCTCAAGAATGTCCGCGCCTCTCTCCTGGCCTCGGGCCAAAAGGTGGAGGAAGAATTTGGGGAGATGTTCTTCACCCATTTCGGGGTTTCGGGCCCGATCATCCTCGCCTTGAGCGGGCGGGCGGTGGATGAACTGGGAAAAGGAAAAGTGGAGCTTTCCATCGACCTTAAACCGGCCCTTTCTCCCGAGCAGGTGGACCGGCGTCTCCTGCGGGAATTCGGGACGGGGGGCAAAAAGAAGATCCTCAATATTCTGCCCAACCTTCTGCCCCGGAGTATGGTCCCCGTTTTCCTGCGGAGGGCGGAGCTGCCCTCTGACCGGAAAGGGGGAGAAATCCGGATGGAAGAACGGAAGAAAATGGTTCACCTGCTCAAGGACTGGCGTTTTACCCTGCGGAAAGCCAGGCCCATGGAGGAAGCGATCATCACCGCCGGAGGGGTTACGGTGAAGGAGATTCATCCCGCCACCCTGGAATCGAGGATCATCCGCGGTCTTTATTTCTGCGGGGAAATAATCGACATCGACGGGAAAACCGGCGGGTACAACCTGCAGGCGGCCTTCAGCACGGGCTGGGCGGCCGGAGAGGCGGCGGCGAAGGATTCATGAGCGAGACGGATGGCCGCGTTTCTCTGAAAGACTTTTCGCTGAAGGACCTGGAGACTTTCATCGTCTCCCTGGGGGAAAAGTCTTTCCGGGCCATCCAGGTGGCCCGGTGGCTCTACGGGAAGGGAGCGCGCAGCTTCGAAGAAATGACCAACCTCTCCAGGGGTTTCCGCCGGAAATTGGAAGAATCCGCCCGGATCACCTGGCTGGAACCGGCGGAAATCCATTCCTCCGAGGATGGGACGAAGAAATACCGTTTTATCCTTCCCGACGGAGAGGCGATCGAAAGCGTCCTTTTGCCGGAAAGGGACCACTTCACCCTTTGCCTCTCCAGCCAGGTGGGCTGCGCCCTGGGCTGCCGCTTCTGCCTGACCGGCAAGGGGGGATGGATCCGGGACTTAAAACCTTCGGAGATCATCGACCAGGTGATCAGCGTACGGGCCGGCCTGTCTGCCGGACAAAAGCTCACCAACCTGGTCCTCATGGGGATGGGGGAACCTTTGCAGAATTTCGAGAATGTTCTCCAGGCCCTGGAAATTCTCCGGGCCCCCCTGGGGCTCCAGTTCTCCAACCGCCGGATCACCGTGTCCACGGCAGGAATCATCCCGGAGATGGTTGACCTCCTCTCCCGCAGGAACTTCGTCAAACTGGCCATATCCCTCAACGCCGCCACGGATGAACAGCGCAGCAAACTCATGCCCGTCAACAAGAAGTACCCCCTCAAAGACCTTCTTTCCGCCTGCCGGAAGATTCCCCTGCCCAACCGGGAGAGGATCACCTTTGAATACGTCCTGATCCACGGGGTGAACGATTCCCAGGAGGATGCGCTGCGGCTGACCCGGCTGTTAAAAGGGATCCGGGCCAAGGTAAATCTGATCGCTTTCAATGAACACCCCGGAAGCCCCTTTCGCAGGCCTGCGGATGAGACGGTGCAGAAATTCCGGGAGGTCCTCAGGGCCAAGGGTTTCACGGCCATGCTCCGGCAGAGCAAGGGGTCGGACATCCTGGCGGCCTGCGGGCAGCTGGGAGGGCACGCCAAATAAAAAAACCGAAAGGGACACGGATGAACAGGGATAAACACAGATAGAAAAGAGCCGCAAAAATGCTCATAAAAATCGCTTGACAGGATTTGGGTATCTGTGGTAATGGCACGAACAGCCGAATCTCTCTCGGCAGGCAAGGGACCGATTTCGCGGGTCATCGGTCCAAGTGCGGAAAAGGAGGATTTGAATGAAGTTGACGGGTCGGGTGAAGTGGTTCAATGATGCCAAAGGGTATGGTTTTATCGAACAGGAGGGAGGTCGCGACATCTTCGTGCATTATACGGCCATTGTGGGAGAGGGGTTCAAATCATTGGCCGAAGGGCAGAAGGTGGAATTCGAGATCATCGAAGGCGCCAAGGGGCCGCAAGCGACAAAGGTGGTGAAGATTTAATTTTGTTTTCAATCCCGAGACCCGCATTCGACCCCGGAAGG
>LJUR01000202.1 GCA_001304105.1 Deltaproteobacteria bacterium SM23_61 | reverse complement strand
ACCCGAATGTGGATGCCCTGGCCATCCAGCTTCCCCCGCGGATTTCAAACGCCCCGAGGGAGTTTTTCCAGCCCTTCCTTCAGCCCCTGAAAGCCGGAAAGCCGGTCGCTCTCTGGTTCGCCGGATTCCCCTCGGGAAGGGATGAGTCTCTCCGGTGGCTGGAGGACCAGCATGTACCGGTGTTTCCTTCCCCGGAGAAAGCGCTGAAGGCGCTCTTCGCCCTCTACCGTTCCAGCCTGCTGAAGACTCCTATTTAGAAGGATTTTTTCTTTGGCTTCGGCCTGGCAGGGTCAGGGAAGGGAGAGGAGAGGTTTCAGCCGCCCTTCAAAGTCCTTTTTCACCGCGTCGCCATACCCCAGATATTTCGCCCGCAGGATTCCTTGCTTGTCGATGAGGACGTTGCAGGGGAGAGCGATGACCCCGTAGCGTTTCCCGATGATTCCGAATTCGTCCAAGAGAACCGGCAGGTTGACTCCCAGGTTTTTCAAAAACTTCTTGACCGCCTCCGGTTTGACCGAAGAATCCTGGGTAAGTATCGCCAACGCCAGAAATCCCCGGCTACCCAGCTGTGCCTGCAGCCCCTGCAGGTATTTGAGGTCCTCCCTGCAGGGCTGGCACCAGGTGGCAAAAAAGGAAAGAACAATGGCCTTGTATCCCTTCTGCTCCCAGTATTTCTTCAGAGCAACCCTCTTCCCCTCCAGGGTGGTGGTTATGAACCCCGGAGCTTTCTCCCCCACCCGGGTCTGGGCAAAAACGCAAGGAAGATGGCCAAGCCAGACGGCCAAAACCAAAAACCCGACGACAACGAGGCTTTTGATTCGGGTAACCATAACGCGGATTTTAACGGATTTGATGGGGCGGATCAATGCGAATTTTGTTCCTGGCCTCCTTCATCTTTTACTCAGTAGGCCAAAGACGAATCGAATGTCTGGCATTGCCAGGCCCGGGAGCAAGGGCATTGCCCGAAAAAACCATGAGGCACGCTTCATTACCTGGGCCGGGCGGGCAAAGGGGCGCCCGGCTGGGCGCCCGTGGGCCCGCCTCATTTTGAGGAAACCGGGTTTCCTTTCCCTGGGCAAAACCTCTCCCGCCGATGCTTTTTCCGGGCAATGCCCTTGCTCCCGGGCCACAAGCTTGTTCTTAGGCAGGTTAAAGAATAGAAAAAGCAAGGGCAGAATTTGGTTATTCGCTCCGGGGAAGAGTCTTCTTTAACAATTCAACCACCAGATGGACAGGTTGAGGCCGGTGGCAAAAGAAACCCAGAGGAAATAGGGGATCAGCAGGAGCCCGCCGGTCCGGGACACTTTAAGGAAACTCTGAACCGTCAGGATGATGGCGATGCCCAGGATGGAGATTTCGACCAGGCCCGCCAGGGGAGATCTCAGCCCGAAGAATAAAAAGGACCAGAGGACGTTCAAGACCAGCTGGACCCCGAAAAAGGCCAGGGCCCTCCTCACGACCCGGTGATGGAGCCCCCGGCGCCAGACCAGAAAAGCGGCGATTCCGATCAGGAAATAGAGGGATATCCAAACTGGCGCAAAGACCCAGTCGGGAGGCATGAACCGCGGCTTAAGCAATCCGGCGTACCAGGTGGGGACGGCTGGCCGGGTAAAAATAGACCCGATAACCCCGGCAAGCTGGCAAACCAGGATACAGACGACCAATTTGTAGATATCCATTTTTTTCATCTATTTTTCCCCTGGATTCGCCGCCGTTTTCTTCCTCGGACCTCAACCCTCAAACCTCCAACCTCAAACCTCAAACCCCGTTCCTCTTTCCTCGTTCCTCGCGCTTCCCGTTCTGCCCCCTGCCCCCTGCACCCTGCCCCCTGCACCCTGCGCCCTCTTATATGGTGTCCAGCGCCTTTTTCAGCAGCCGCTCCCATTCCCAATCCACGTTCTCCTGAATTTTTTGTACATCTTCCTCCGAGAGATGGTTGAAACGCCCCTGGAGGCGCAGGTATTCGTCCACCGGAAGGTTCTTGGGGTTCACGTTGATGTGGTACCGCATCCCGCCCTCCACCTCGTAAAGGGGGAAGACCTTCGTGTGCACGGCCAGGCGGGCGATCTTCACCGCCAGGGAAGAGGGCGCCTTCCACCCGGTGGGACAGGGGGAGAAGATATGGATGAACTTCGTCCCCCGGATGGACTTGGCCTTCTGGACCTTGTCGATCATGTCCTCGGGGAAAGCCACCGAGCAGGTGGCCGCATAGGGAATCCGGTGGGCGGCCATAATCTCCATCATGTTCTTTTTCGGCTGCCCCTTGGGGTGGTTGGAGGGAGTGGTGGTGGTCCAGGTCCCCCAGGGGGTCGCCGAGCTCCTCTGGATCCCGGTATTCATGTAGGCTTCGTTGTCGTAACAGAAATAGATGATGTCGTCGTTCCGCTCCGCGGCGCCGGAGAGGGCCTGGATCCCGATGTCGAAGGTTCCCCCATCCCCCACCCAGGCGGCCACGGTGGTATCCGGCTCCCCCCTCATCTCCAGCCCGGCCTTGATGCCCGAGGCGGTGGACGCCCCGGTCTCGAAGGCCGTATGAATCAAGGGAACCTTGACCGCCGCATAGGGGAAGGGACCCCCGATGATCGACCAGCAGCAGGCCGGCAGGACGATCACCGTGTCGTCCCCCAGGGCCTTCAGGGCGTACCGCATGGCGATCGTGGCCCCGCAGCCGGCACAGGCCAGGTGCCCCGAATACATCAGCTCCGTGGACTCGTATCCCTCACGCATGGCAGCTCCCTCTCAAAAGGCGGGGCCCAGGGTGCAGGGTGCGGGGTGCAGTATATGGTTCTTTTTGCACCCTGCCCCCTGCGCCCTGCACCCTGCCCCCTAGGTTTTTAGGTTCTCAATCCCACCCAGGCACTCACCTCTTCCGGCCTGGATCGTTCGTAGGTCTGATAGACGACTTCATTCAAGGTTTGGAGAGTAATATCCCTGCCCCCCAAACCCCCGATGTAGCTGTAAATCGGGGGACGGTCTTTTTCGTTGCAGAAGGCGGCCCGGATCTCCTGGGCGAAAATCCCCCCGATTCCGGCGGACAGATTCCGGTCTAGGACCGCGATCTTGTCCACCCCCCGCACGATGTCCAGGAGCTCCTCCTTGGGGAAGGGCCGGAAGAGGCGCAACTTCAGCAGCCCCACCTTCCGTCCCTTATCCCGCAGGGCATCCACCGCCACCCGGGCCGTGCTGGTGATGGACCCGGCGGTCACCAGGATCAAGTCCGCCCCGTCGCAGCGGTACGCTTCCACCACTCCGTAGCTCCGGCCGAAGGTCCGGCCGAATTCCTCATCCACACGCCGGCAGACTTCCTTGCTCTGGAGCATGGCCTGCTGAATCTTGTAGCGAAACTCCATCATATACTCGGGGGGAGCCAGGCAGCCGAAAATGCGGGGGTCTTTGGAATTCAGGCGCATGTCCGGACGGTAGGAAGGAAGAAAGTTATCGGCCAGCTTCTGATCCGGAATGTCCACCGGCTCGGCGGTGTGGGAAAGAATAAACGCATCCAGGACCAGCATCACCGGGAGGAGGACCTGCTCGGCGATCTTGAAGGCCTGGAGGACCGTATCCAGGACTTCCTGGTTGCTCTCGCAGTAGATCTGCAGCCACCCCGTGTCCCTTTGGGCCAGGCTGTCGCTCTGCTCTCCCCAGATGTTGTAGGGGGAACCCAGGGCCCGGTTCACGTTGGCCATGACGATGGGAAGGCGGGCTCCGGAGGCCCAGTGGAGCATCTCGTGCATCAGGGCCAGCCCCTGGGAGGAGGTGGCCGTGAAAGTCCGGACCCCCGCCGCCGAAGACCCGATCGAGCAGGCCATGGCCGAGTGTTCCGACTCCACGGGGATGAATCTCGCCTTCAGCCTCCCGTCGGCGCAAAGGACCGAGAGTTCCTCCACGATCGTGGTCTGGGGAGTGATGGGGTAGGCCGGGATCACCTCCGCCCGGGCCAGCATGACCCCCCAGGAAACCGCATGATTCCCCACCATGATCTTCTTCATCTTCCCTCCACCTCCATGACGATGACGTCCCGGGGGCACTCTTCCATGCAGATCCCGCAGCCCTTGCAGTGGTCGTAATCGATGATGTTGAGCTCCCCTTCTTTTCCCTTGTGGATGGCCACGTCCGGGCAGAAGATGTAGCAGTTGTCGCAAAGGTTGCAGACCCCGCAGTTGAAGCAGCGCCGGGCTTCCTCGACGGCCATTTCTTCGTTGAAGCCCAGGTTCACCTCATCAAAGGACCCGCTTCGACGGGAAGCCTTGGCCCTGGGCATCTTGAGACGCTTCTTATATTCGAAGTAATCCAGGTTCAAATCCTTCAGGAGGACCGTCTTGTCGCTCAGCGGGGGCCGATCGCTCTCCTCCTGGAGGTAGCGCTTCATGGACAGGCTTCCTTTTTGCCCCACCCGCAGGGCCTCGAAGAAACCCTCCCACTTTTGCTTTCTCAAGTAGGCGTCGATGAAAATGGCCGCCCGCTTGCCCGAGGCGATGGCGTGAACGACCGTATGGGGCTGGCGGATGATGTCCCCCCCGGCGAAGATCCCGTTCTGTTTGGTGGCCCCGCGTTCGTCCGTGGGAACCGTATTGTCCTCGACCCCCAGCTTCTTCGGCAAAGAGGCTAGATCGGCCTCCTCTCCGATGGCCGAGATCACCTGATCTGCTTCCAGGACATAGTTGGATCCCTTGATCTCTACCGGCCGCCTGCGGCCGTCCTCGTCCGGCGGGCCCAGGCGGTTTTTCACGCATTCCAGCTGGCTGATCCTCCCGTCCTGGCTGATCACCCGCACCGGGGAGGTAAGCAAGGAGATTTCAATCCCTTCCTCCTCGGCTTCGTGAACCTCGCTGGCGAAGGCCGGCATCTCCTCCCGGGTCCGGCGGTAGAGGATGATGGGTCTACCCCCCAGGCGGAGCGCTGCGCGGGCTGCATCGATGGCCGTGTTCCCCCCGCCGATCACCGCCACCCGCTTTCCCAGTTCCACTTTTTTCCCCAGGTTCACGTCTTTGAGGAACTCGACCCCGCTCATGACCCCCCGGGCTTCCCCTCCGGGGATGCCCAGGCTCCTGCTCTTGTGGTTCCCCAGGGCCAGGAAGACGGCCTGGTATTCCTTCAGGTCATCCAGGGACAGACCGGCGCCCAGGCGTGCGTTGACCTCCACCCTGACTCCCAGCTCCAGGATCTGGTCGATCTCTTCCCCCAATACTTTTTTGGGAAGCCGGTATTCCGGAATCCCCACACGGAGCATTCCCCCCAGAACCGGCAGGGCCTCAAAGACCGTCACCCCGTACCCCAGCCGGACCAGGTTGTAGGCGCAGGTCAGGCCGGCCGGCCCCGAACCGATGACCGCAACTTTTTCCGGCCTTTTCTCCCTTCTCTTCAGCGAGGGCTTGCGGCGGTGTTTCAGGGCCATGTCGGCCATGAACCGTTCCAGGGCGTTGATCGAGAGGGCCTCGTCGAAATCTCCCCGGTTGCAGGAGGTTTCGCAGGGGTGGTAACAAACCCGCCCGCAGACCCCGGGGAAAGGGTTTTCTTCCTTGAACAGGTCCCAGGCTTCCAGAAATTTACCCTTTCCGATCAGCACTATGGCCCCTTCGATGTCCTGCCCTGCCGGACATCCCTCGTTACAAGGGGGGATCTTGTTTTCGAAGCGGGGGCGGAGATAGCGCCAGCTTCCGGTTTTGTTCCACTCCATGGAAGCGAGGGAGACGGGCTGGCAAGGCATCTCCCCTTCACGCAGCAAAGGAATCGGTTTGGACATATAAACTCCTTATAGCTATCAGCTATCAGCGTTCAGCGGTCAGCTAAAGCGAAAAGATGAAGGCTGAAAGCTGATAGCTGATCGCTGATCGCTGCCTTAGGCCATTGCCTTCTCATACGCCTCTTTGATCGCCGCAGCGTTTCCCGCTTTGTTGGCCGGGACGAATTCGGCCATGGCTTCGACGACCGAATCCACCTTTACCATACCGGTGATTTTGGCAAAGGCTCCGAGAATGGCGGTGTTCACGATGGGGGCCGTGGGGGAACCCAGCCGGTGCTCGATGGCGATCCGGTTGGCGTCCACCGTGGCCACCCGGAAGCGGGAGAAACGCCCGAAAGATTTGGGCTCCCTGTCCGTGTTAATGATGATCCACCCGTTTTCCTTCAGCCCGGCATCCACCTGGGTGCTCTCGATCAACGTGGGATCGAGGATGACGACGTGATCCGGTTCGTAGATGAAATGGCGGATGCGGATGGGCTCCTCGTCCACCCGGGTAAAGGCGGTCACCGGCGCTCCCCGGCGTTCCACTCCGAAGGCGGGGAAGGCCTGGACGAATTTTCCTTCCTTGAAAAAGGCGGCGGCCAGGACCTCCGAGGCGATCACCGCCCCCTGCCCTCCCCGCCCGTGGATGCGGATTTCGATCATATGGGAACTCCTTTAAAAAACCGTTAGGTGGGAGTTGGGAGGTGAGAGTTGAAAAACCTCAGGCCTGAGCTTTTTCAACCCCCAACTCTCAACTCTCAACTCCCAGAGCTATTCTTCCGAAAACACCACCACCACGGCCTGGGCCTTGCGGCCCCGCAGGGCCCGGAAGCCGTGGGGGAACTCCGACTCGAAGTAAAGGCTGTCGCCGGGTTCCAGGACGATTTCCTGCTGGTCGTAATAAAAAGCCAGATGACCCCGGAAGAGAAAGATGAATTCTTCCCCCCGGTGACTCAGGAAGGATACGGCCTCCCTCTTCTTGGGCTCGAACTCCACCAGGAAAGGCTCCATGTGCTTTGCGTTCTTGGTATAGGCCAGGGCTTCATAGGTGTACCCGCCGTCGCTCTGCCGGGTATGGATGGGGCGGAAGGTCTTCTTCCGTTCGTCTTTGCGCACCACCACCGCTCTTTCCTTCGATTCTTCTTCCCGGAAGAAATAGCCGATGCCCACCTGCAGCGCCTTGCTGATCTTCAGCAGGGTTGCTACGGGCGGCGATACGGCGCTGTTTTCCACCTGGGAGAGGAGCGGAACGGAAAGCCCGGTCATCTCGGCCACCTGACGAAGCGTCCGTTGCCTCTTCAGCCGAAGATCCCTGATCTTCCCCCCGAGTTTCAGCCTTTTGATTTCCAAATCCACGTTCATATTCACAAGAGAGCCTTGGCCAGAATTTCCACCGGGTGAAGCACCCGGATCGAATTCTCCCCGAGGTTTCCGTAGATCTGCAGCCGGCAGCCCGGACATCCTGAAGCCACCACCCCGGCCCGGGTTTTTTGGATCGCCTCGACCTTGGCCGCGCTGATCCCGGAGGCAATCTGGGGGTGCTCCCACTGAAAAGACCCGCCGCCTCCGCAGCAGACATCCGCGCCTTCCATTTCCACCAGATCCACGCCGGGAATGCTCGTCAGCAGGCGGCGGGGCTCTTCTTTTACCCCCTGGCTGCGAAGCAGGTGGCAGGGATCGTGGTAGGTTACCCGCTCGTGAACCGGCCGCAGGAATTTTTTCAGATCAAATCGCGAAAGGTATTGAGAGATATCCTGCACCTTCTTCGCCAGGGCCCGGGCCGCTCCCGCTTCCTCCCCCATTTCCTCCAGGAGGTGGGGATATTCCTTTTTCAGCGCGCATCCACATCTTCCCGGCTGAAGATCTCCAGGTTCTTGCGCATGTTCTGCAAGGCCGTCTTTCTCGCCCCGGAGAGAAAGATGGGCAGGCCGCAGCATACCTGGTCGGGAGGAATGAGGACCTCGACCCCCAGCCGTTTCAAAACGGCGATCACCGAGTGTCCCACGTTTTCGAAGAGGTATTGGGTGGCGCAGCCGGTGAAATAGAGGACCCGACCCGCGGGTTCAGAAGCCGGGATTTTCTCCGGGTACTGTTTGCGGAGCGGCCGGGGGTTCAAACGGGGAAGTTTGCCATAGGGGATCGTTCCCAGGCGCCCCTTCCGGGGCAAGAGGGAAAGGAGGGGATTGCCCAGGTTCCGTCCCCAGAAGAGGAAAAAAGGCAGCAGGTGGCGGCCGGAGAGGAGGTGGAAGAGGACCCGTTTCTGCCAGGCAAGGCCGAATTTCTCCAGCATCTCAGCCCGCATGGCCTTCATCAGGCGGTCGACCTTGAGGCCGCTGGGGCACTGAACCGTGCAGGTCTCACACAGGAGGCAGGTGAAGAGGAGGAGGTGAAAATTCTCGGAGGGCTCTAAATCCCCCTCCAGGATTTTTTTGATCAGCTGCACCTTTCCCCGGGGGGAAGCCCCTTCGAAGAGAAGCTGTTTGTATACCGGGCAGGAATTCACGCAAAGCCCGCATTTGATGCAGTTATAGACTTCCTCTTTCAAGCTCTCGGGGATCATGACCTGTGCTCCAGAAAGCTTCCCGGGTTCAGGATTCCCTGGGGGTCAAAGCTCTTCTTGACGGCCCGCATCATCCTCAGGCTGGTTTCACTGAGCTGGCGGGGCAAATACCGGGCCTTGGCGATGCCGATCCCGTGTTCTCCGGACAGGGTCCCGCCCACCGACAGGGCGTAGTCCACGATTTCATCCATGGCCCTCTCCACCCGGACCATTTCTTCCCTGTCCCTTTGATCGCAGAGGACGAGGGGATGAAGGTTTCCGTCCCCCGCATGGGCCAGAACCGCAATCTGCACCCGGTTCCGCTCGCCAATCTCGATCACTTTCTTGATCGCCGAAGGCAGGAGACTGACCGGCACGGTGGCGTCTTCGACCACACAGGTGGGACGCATCCGGGCCACCGCCCCGAAGGCGGAACGTCGTGCCGTCCAGAGTTGGTCGTTCTCCTTCTCCGACCGGGATACGCGCACGTCCCGGGCTCCGTGGCTCCGGCAGAATTCGCCCACCGTGACGGCCAGCCTCTCCACGGTTTCCGGGTCTCCGTCCACATCCATGAGCAGGACGGCCTCGGCATCCAGGGGAAGGCCCAGGTGGGCGAAATCCTCCAGCGCCTTGATGACCGTCTTGTCCATGAGCTCGAGCGTCGCCGGAATAATTCCCGAAGAAATGATCTTGGCCACCGTATCGCCCGCATCGTCGATCCGGTCGTAAATCGCCTGAAGCGTCCGCTTGGTCTTCGGTTTGGGAAGAAGCCGTACGATGATCTTGGTCACCACCGCCAGCGTCCCTTCCGAACCGCAGAGCAACCGGGTGAAATCGTATCCGGTCACATCCTTGGCAGTGACCGTCCCGGTCTCCATGACCTCCCCGGAGGGCAGGACCGCTTCGAGCCCCAGGATGTAGTCCCGGGTGACCCCGTATTTCACCCCGCGCATTCCCCCGGCGTTCATCGCCACGGCTCCCCCCATGGTAGCCACCGTGGCGCTCCCCGGGTCCGGCGGGAAAAAAAGGCTTTGGCTCTCTACGACTTTCTGGAATTCGGAGATGACCACTCCCGGCTCGACCACGGCATAGCGGTTGGCGGTGTTGATCTCCAGGATCCGGTTCATCATGGTGAAGCACAGGACGATCCCCCCCTGTTTGGCCAGGGATCCCGCCCCCAGCCCGGACCCGGCCCCCCGGGGGGTCACGAAGACGTTCTGGGCTGAGGCCACTTTCATGATTTCTTTCACCTCGGGGGTGGATTTCGGAAAGAGGACGGCCTCGGGAATGACTTCATGGACGTAGGCGTCATAGGAATACGTGAGGAGATCTTCCCGGGAAGTCTTGCAGCGCTCCGGGCCGACGATGGAGGTTAATTTTTGCAGCACGTCGGGACTTAGCATGGGAAAATCCTTTCTGGTCCTGACCCGCCGGAGTCCGAGCGGGTTGTCTCGGGATCCCTTGGACAGACTTTTTGGCGGAGTGAATTTTTGGAAAGAATGATTCTGGGGGGAAAATAGAATAGAAGAGACAGGGCGATGTTCGAACCGCAGAAGAATGACATCGGCGACATCTTCCCTCCCCTGGATGAGCAGAAAGAGAAATTACGGCCGGTTTCTTTTGCCGCTAGTTAACCATATTATGAAAGAGAAATTACGGCCGGTTTCTTTTGCCGCTAGTTAACCATATTATACCCCATCCTCCCTGTCAAGAATATTTTAGCCTGATGAAAGTCATTTTCATCTAACCAAAGAATAAACCCCGTTCCTGGTTACCGGTTACGAGTAACGGTTTTCAAGGTTCCCCGTTGCCGGTTGCCAGTTCCCACCAGTTCCCAGTTGCCGGTTGCCAGTTGCCGCTTTAAACGAATGACCAATAACAAATAACGTATAACGTTTTTTCTTTTGCTCCCTGCTCCATGCTCTTTGCTGTTTGCCCCATGTTCTATGTTCTATGTTCTATGCTCTTTGCTCTATGCTCTCTGCTCTATGCTTCTATTACAGTCCCATCATCCGGGCGATGATCATCTTCATGACCTCGGTCGTGCCCGCGGCGATGGACCCCATGCGAACATCCAGGGCGTCCCGGCAGATCTGGTACTCATCCATGTACCCGTAGCCCCCGTGGAGCTGGACGCAGTGGTAGGCCACCCGGTTGGCCAGTTCTCCGTTGTACCACTTGCACATGGACACCTTCTTGGTAATGTCTTTCTTGTCCAGATGGTCCTGCACCAGGTGGTAGGTAAAATCCTTGGCCATCTCGATCTCCGTGGCCATCTCCACGATCTTGAAGGCGTTGTGCTGGTGGCGGGAGATCGGTCTGCCGAAAACCGTGCGGGTCTTGCAGTATTCGATGGTGCTCTCCAGCATCCGGTCGGCGCTCAGGACGGAGCCCAGCGCCGAGACGAGCCGTTCCTGCTGGAGGTTGCGCATCATCGGGACGAACCCATCCCCCTCCCGCCCCAGAAGATTGGAAGCCGGGACCCGGCAGTCCTCGAAGAAGAGCTCCCCCGTGTCCGAGGAATGGAGGCCCATCTTTTCCAGCTTGCGGCTTTTGATGAAGCCGGGAGTCCCGGCTTCAACCGCTATCAGAGAGACCCCTTTATAGGGCGGCTGGGCCCTGGGATCGGTCTTCACCGCCAGGATGATCAGGTCGCAGTAGTACCCGTTGGTGATGAAGGTCTTCTGCCCGTTGATGACATAATCGTCTCCGTCCCGGACCGCCGTGGTGCGGATGGCCTGCAGGTCCGACCCCGCTCCCGGTTCGGTCATTCCGATGGCCAGGATGCACTCGCCGGTGCAGCACTTGGGCAGCCAGCGCATCTTCTGCTCTTCGGTCCCCAGCATTTCGATGTACGGCATGACGATGTCGTTGTGCACCCCGAACCCGGCGGAGAACCCCCGGACCGCGGCGCGGTTGAACTCTTCGATCAGGACCACGGAATAGGCGAAATCCACTCCCACGCCGCCGTATTTTTCGTCCAGCCAGTAGCCGATAAAGCCCTGTTCCCCCATCTTGCGCCAGACTTCCCTGGGGACCTGGCGGTTTTTCCGCCACTCCTCCTGATGGGGCTTGACTTCTTTCTCCAGGAAACTGCGCAGGGACCTGCGGAAGATCTCGTGTTCTTCACCCAAAAATTGGACCGCCATCTTCGCTCCTCCCTTCCCAAAAATCAAATATTCCAGGCCTCATATATAGAGAAAACCGAGAAAATACTCAACCCCTTTTTTTAAAAAACCGTTATACGTTATACGTTATTCGTTATTAGGTCGATGAAGGCACGGGGAACGGGAAACGGGAAACCGGGAACCGGCAACAGGCAACCGGAATCTGGCAACTGGCAGGGGTATGAGGATGGGTATGACGTCAGGGCAACTCGGAGAGTTCTTTCTTAAGGGCTTCGATCTGCTTTTGCAGGGAGGCGACCTCTTCGTTCAACTGGTTGACCCTGATCCGGTCGTAGACCATCCAGTTGGTCCGAAGGCTTGCGGCTTCTTTATTCTTGGCGGCAATTTCCTCATTCAAGGCGGATATTTGTTCTTGTATCTCTTGTCTGGCTTTCTGCTTGGCCTCCCGGGCGGTTTTTTCCTGGGCGGCCTTCGCCTCAGCCTCTTTTTTCTTCTGCTCGGTTTCCCGCGAATGGCGGTCGCGCTCCGTAGCCCTGCGTTCCCTGGTGGCTCCCTTTTCCTGGGGGGGTGGCGCCTCGGGCTCCCTGATGATTTCTTTGTATTCCTTAATCTGGTTCCGATATTCGGAAGGGATCGATTCAAGGCGATCGGTAAAGTGAACCACCCCGTTTTTGTCGGTATACTTATAGAAAGCGGCCTCTGCCGGGGGTGCCCAGGGGAAAACGAGGAGCCCCAATGAGGCTAGAAAAAGAGAAATGATGAGAGATCTGGAGATCATCTTCATAACTGCTATCCTATCACAATTTCTTCTTTACATCGACAATTTTTTATTGTAACTTTAATAACTTGAAAGATATTCGGGGTCCCCATCGTCTAGAGGCCTAGGACACCGGCCTTTCACGCCGGTAACAGGGGTTCGAATCCCCTTGGGGACGCCAGGAAAGTGCTCCCGGGTTATCAGGTCCAGCAATTATTCCCGCAGTAGTTTCCTTTAACCCCTAAGGGGAAAGGGACATGGGCCGGAAAAAGAAATTGAAACCCCATTTCTTGAATGGAATGGGGTTTTTTATTTTTGGCCGTCGTCATGAAATGAAGAGGGTGAACGTCAATCTTCTGCCCTACTAAGATTTTTGAAGGAAACAAAGCCAAGAAAAACAATAGGTTGAAAAGATACCATGCCTGGCACATAGATTGCTC
>LJUR01000201.1 GCA_001304105.1 Deltaproteobacteria bacterium SM23_61 | reverse complement strand
TCAACCTTCTTCAGGCTCTCATAGTGGGGATGGCTGGAATCCAGGTCGAAGAGCATCAGGGAGATGTGGCCCTGGATTCCCATCAGGAGGTTGTTGAAGTCATGAGCAATGCCCCCGGCCAGGGTTCCGATGGCTTCCATTTTCTGGGCCATCTGAAACTGGGCTTCCAGCTTTTTTTCCTGAGTGAGATCCCGGGCGAAGTGTAGCGTCGCCGGCCGTCCCTCCCAGGTGATGGGGACCGAATTCATCTGGACCCACAGGATCTCGCCGGATTTCTTCAGGTAACGGTAGGCCTGGGGTCCGGGAATATCTTCCCCCTGGATTCTCCGCCCGTATCGCTCCAGGGCGATCTCGCGATCGTCCGGGTGGATGAGGTCAGCAAATGGCGTTCGGGAGAGTTCTTCGGCCGTACATCCGGAAAGAGCAATGGCCCGACGATTGGCAAACTGAATTCTTTCATCCTGGAGGATAAAAATCGCCTCGGCCGCGTTCTCCACCAGGGTCCGGTATTTTTCTTCGGAGACCCTCAGGGCTTCCTCCAGCTCGGTCAGGCGAAAGGGCAGATCGACAGGGAGTTGATCTGGCTTCTTTTTACCACCCTTCATGGGAGATCTCCTGGGAAAGATCCCGGGGACCGGGCCTCGGAGTTCAGCTCTCTCCACCCCGCCCCAGGGTTACGGTTTATAAACAAAAATCCTTATTTTTCATTTTAGCCCATTTAGCCCGAGATTCCAATTTTTCCCTCTATACCATTTCTACGGGAGCTAAAAAAGGAAAGAGTTCCAGCCATGGGATTTCCGGGTATGATTCTTATCGGCATTTTGTTTGTTTTATCCAAGGAATTCATGCGCTTTTCCTCTTTTTTCTATGGACAGAGGAAATTTCATTGACAAGAAAGGCAAGATTCCTGCTAAATGTCGAATACGGGTTTTGGGCCCCCGGCTGCTGAGAATGCCCCCCGGGCGCAGGCAGCTTTTCCCCGAGGAGTCCAATCCAGGTATTCCTTTTTGTACCCAAAGGAGGGTTTTCATGAACTTTAGAGATCTCAGGATCAACGGTCAACGCCTGAAATCAACGATTGAAGAACTGGCCCAAATCGGAGGAACTCCTGGCGGGGGAATGCACCGGTTGGCCCTGACCGATGCGGATCAGAAGGCCAGGGATTTGTTCGTTCGATGGCTGGGCGAGATTCATCTGGAAATCACCATCGACGAAATGGGCAACATCTTCGGGAGAAAACCCGGAGAAAAAGTCGATTTACCCATGGTCCTGAGCGGGTCCCACCTGGATACCCAGCCATTCGGGGGACGATTCGACGGAATCCTGGGAGTCACCGGGGCGCTGGAGGCGCTTCGGGTAATGCGGGAGAACCGAATGGAGACCCGGAGAACGGTGACCATTGTGAATTGGACGGACGAAGAGGGCACCCGTTTCTCCCCGGCCATGCTCGGCTCCGGAGTCTGGGCCGGCAGGTTTGACCGCGACTGGGCCTACAGCCGGCAGGATGTGCAGGGAAAAAAATTCGGGGAAGAACTGGAAAGGATCGGGTATAGAGGCCGGGCGCCAGCGCGGAAATGGCCGGTCCATGCCTACTTTGAATACCATATCGAACAGGGACCCGTGCTGGAGAGAATCGGCAAGCGGATCGGAGCCCCGAAGGGCATTCTGGGGATTCGCTGGTATGACGTCTGGGTCGAGGGGAAAGCCAATCAGGCCGGCCCCACACCCATGGATGCCCGCAACGACGCCCTGGTGGCGGCGGCGGAAATGGTCCTCAGGGTGAATGAACTTCCCGGGAAGATGGGCGGAAATATGGTGGCTACGGTGGGAGAGATCCAAAATTCCCCCAATTCGCGCAACATCATCCCCGACCGGGTACGCTTTACCGTCGATATCCGTTCCTGGGATGACAACCTCAAGAAGGAGGGGGCGGAAGAGCTGGAGAAGGAGTTTGCGGCGATTTCTAAGAGGCGAGGATGCCCGGTCAGGATGGAACTCATCTGGGACATCCGCCACACGGTTTTTGACCCCAGCCTGGTGCGAAGGGTGGAAAAGACCGCCCGGGAGCTGGGTTACTCCGATCATTCCATGGTGAGCGGAGCCGGACACGACGCCGCATACGTGAACGAGGTCGGTCCCACGGCGATGATCTTCGTCCCCAGCATCGGAGGCCGCAGCCACGTGGAAGTGGAAAACACCTCCTGGGAAGACTGCGAAGCGGGGGCCAATGTCCTGTTTCATTGCCTTCTCCAGTCAGCCAATGAATAAAGGACTCCGGACTCCGCACGGGCGCGCGGCGGCGCGCCCCTACAACCCTAAGGGCGTAAGATCAAGATAAAGACCTTTATCCCCCTCACCCCTCACTTCTCACGTTTGACGGTTTTTTCAGGACGCGGATGAACAAAGATCAACACGGATTCGGGAGGGGTGAAAGAGCAGAAGCGTCTACCAGGCAGGAGGTTTCAAATTCGAGAAGAACGGGGGAGGAAAGCAGGGACGGAAAAGATTAGAGAACGGGTCTTATAAGTAAGAATCAACAAGATCGCCCTTCCTTTTGGCCGTAACCAATCTCCCCCGCCGATCATATAACGGAGAATCCACCCTCGGCTCCCCGCTCTGAATATCGGCACAGGGCTCGATGGAAACTTCGATTCCCGGCGCCACGGGGACATATTTTTCCACCGGCGAGGGGTGGTAGAAAACCAGGCCTTCTCCGCCTGGAAAGGGGAAACTCGCAGAAACGGCATGTACCATTCTACACGCCCCGGTAAGCGGTTGCGATGAACTTTTTTTTAGGTTGCCAGAATGCCAGCCAGAGGAGCCCTTTTTTCAGCCTATTTAAATTATTAAAAAATCAAACAAATGTCAATAAAAATATGCAAATCATCAGAAAATTAGCTGATCAATCAATAATACATTGAAATCATACAATAATTTAATATCGGGAAGATAAATTTCTGGCGCTGACAGGGATCTTGAAGGGGATGAAAATAGGTGTAGGGGTAGGGGAAATAATTTGCGGCAAAAAATGAATAGCGAGCCGAATGGAGCGGGGAAAACCGTTTATCGCCGGGGAGGCTTCAGGAGGAGGGGGGTGAATTTGTATTCGGACTTTTATCCGTTGCCAGGGTGAACATGGACTGGGCTTTGGCCATCTCCTCTTGCAGGATTTGTTCCACCGATTCCAGGTCGGAAGAATCCCAGGTGGCGGGATAATTCATGCCCTCTTTGCTGAAAGCCTCCAGCATGCCGGAGAAAGTGATCTGTCCGAGGGTAAATTGGTCGGCATAATAAAGGATTTTTCCCAGGACCGGGTTGACGGTCCAACCCTGATCATGGTGATGGGCGATGGAGTCGACCAAATTGGCCGGGAACCCCCACCGTTCGGAGATTTTCCCGCCGATTTCGGCATGGGTAATTTCCAAAACCTCTTTTTCGGCCTCGAGCAGATCCATTCCCGCTTCTCTTTTTTCCTCGATTTCCCAGTACTGATCGGAAAAATACTGCTCGATGACCAGCCGGCCGATGTCGTGGGTCAACCCCGAAAGGTAAGCCTCATCCAATGAATCATACCGGTAAATCCAGGCCAAACGCTTGGCAATGAGCGCGCACTCCATGGAATGCTGCCAGAGGGGCTGTAGGGCCTGTACATCGCGGGCGTCGTGGAAAGTATGAAAGAGAGAAGTGGTCAGGATGATCTCCTTGACCGCTTCAAACCCCACCATTACGATGGCGTGCAGAATGCTGTTGATCTTCCGGTCCCGACCCCCGTAATAGGCGGAATTGGCCATTTTAAGGACTTTCGCCGCCAGAGACTGATCCATGGTCTTGGACAGCTCGAGGGCGCTGATCTTGGGGGACTCGGCCATGGAAAGGACCCTCATGACCACATGGGGGAGGGTGGGCAGATGCTCGATTTCCTGGATGACCCGATCAATCAGGATTTTCTTCCTGGCCGGCGGTGTGGATTTTTCTTCCTCGCGAGCTCCCGCCGCTCTTCCCTTGGTTCGTGAAGGTCTTTCCAGGCGCATACCTCCTCCCTTTTTTTCCTTTTGTTTATATTCTTCGGCATTTTTCGGGAAAAATTTAATCCCCTTGGCCAAAAATAAGGGGCAGACATGGATTCAAGAAGGGGGCTGATGCGGAAAAATGGAAGAAAATAGGAGGAATAGCCCTGAATTGACAGGGGCCTGGAGAGGTGATAGAAAGAAGTGAAGCCCATGGGTTCCAAAAAATTTTTCATCCTGACCTTCGGCTGCCAGATGAACGTCTATGATTCCGGGCGCATAGCCCAGATCTTGACTGCCCGGAATTATCAGCCCGTCCATGACCCCGCCGGGGCCGATCTGATCCTGCTCAACACCTGCAGCGTGCGCGAGAAGCCGGAGAAAAAAGTGTACAGCGCCCTGGGACGGTTCCGGACCCTGAAAAGGAAGAAACCGGGACTCCTCATCGGGGTGGCGGGGTGCGTGGCCCAGCAGGAAGGGGAAGGGCTTCTGGCGCGGGTTCCCTATCTGGATTTTGTGCTGGGGACCAAGGAGCTCAAGAAAATTCCCGAGATCCTGGACCGCCTGGAAAGGACCGCGGGCCGGGCATGCGCCGTCGCTTTAGACGGGAGAATCGACCCCTACCGGGAACTTCCCCTTTTCCCCGCCCCGGGCGGCCCCACAGCCTTTGTCTCCACCATGCAGGGGTGTGACAACTTCTGTTCTTTCTGCGTGGTCCCCTTTGTGCGGGGCCGGGAGGTGAGCCGTCCGAGCCAGGACATACGGGAGGAAATCAAGGCGCTATCGGAAAAAGGAGTGAAAGAAGTCACCCTTCTCGGACAAAACGTCAATTCCTACGGGCGGGGTACCCCCGGGGAGCCGGACTTCGTGGGGCTTCTGGAATCCATCGAAAAGATCCCGGGGATCGAGAGGATCCGTTTCACCACATCCCATCCCAAAGACCTTTCAGCGGGCCTGATCGGCGCTTTCGGTCGTCTTTCCAGACTCTGCGAGCACATTCACCTTCCTCTCCAGTCGGGATCGAATCACATCCTTGAGCGGATGAACCGGGGATACACGAAGGAAGAATATTTAGAAAGGGTGCAAAGACTTCGGGCTGCCTGTCCGGGGATCAGCATCACCACCGACATCATCGTGGGCTTCCCCGGGGAGACGGAGGAAGACTTCCGGCAAACCCTCGAGATGCTCGAAAGAATCCAGTTCGAGGAGATGTTTTCTTTCCGCTATTCGGACCGGCCCGGCACCCGGGCCTCGACCTTCCCGGCTAAAATCCAGGAGGGATCGAAGCAAAAACGCCTCACCGAATTGCAGGCCCTGCAGCGGGGAATCACCCAGCGCCGGTATAAAACCTGGGAGGGCAGGGAAGCGGAAATTCTGGTGGAAGGTCCGAGCAAGGCGGGGGGAGAGGAAAAAACAGGACGGACCCGGGCCAACCACATCGTCAATTTTCCCGGGGCTTCGATCGCCGTGGGGGCTCTGGTGAGGGTGCGGATCCAAAAGGCCCTGGCCCACAGCCTGAGGGGGGAACTGATCTAAAAAACCCGTTACTCGTTGCTCGTTACTGGTTACTGGCTGCGATTTTGAAGTCTCATAAATAATGCGAAAAAATCGCCGTGTGGAGTCGAGATTTGGACCGATGTGCGCCGCCAAAATCCGGCGGGTATGAGCCTGCTTTGTATGCGATGCGTGGCGTTCCGCAAAGGAACCCGGGCCCAAAGGCTACGCCTTCGTAAGTACCCAAAAAGCACACTCATTGGCAGTATCCATCGTATGATCCCCGTGGGCGCAGGGGGCATCACTGCCTATTTTGGCAAGCGCAGCGGTCCAAATCTCGGCTCCGGGCACCAGGATCCGGCTTTATCAAAGTATTTCGGGAGACAAGCATGATCGACCTGCATACCCATACCCTTTTCAGCGACGGAGAGCTTTTGCCCTCCGAACTGGTCCGCCGGGCGGAGATGATCGGCTACGAAGCCGTGGCCCTCACGGATCATGCCGATTCTTCCAACCTCGACTGGATCGTGCCCCGCCTCGTCCAGGTCTGCGGGGATTTGAACAGATGGTGGAAGATCCGGGCCATCCCCGGAATCGAGCTCACCCATGTGCCGCCGGAGATGATCGGCGGCCTGGCGGAAAAAGCCCGCACCCTGGGGGCCCGGCTGGTGCTGGTTCACGGAGAGACCTTGGTTGAGCCGGTGTCTCCGGGAACCAACCGGAAGGCCATCGAGTCCGGGGTGGACATTCTGGCCCACCCCGGGCTGATTACCGAAGAGGAAATCAGCCTCGCCCGGAAACAGAAGGTGGCCCTGGAAATTTCCGCACGGAAGGGACACAGCCTGGCCAACGGGCATGTGGCCCGGATGGCCCGCAAATTCGGGGTCCCTCTGGTGTTGAATACGGACAGCCACTCTCCCGACGATTTGATCACCCGGGAAAAAGCCCTGAAAGGGGCCCTGGGGGCCGGCCTGGGGCCGGATGAATTTGAACAGATGCTGCAGGAGTCCCGCCGCTTCGTCGCCCGAATGACTTGAATCTCCAACCGCCACGGCCTGAGAAACCGGGAAAAATCTCTCAATAGCGGTGAGTCCGGCTGGTATCCGGCGTGAGCCGCAGGTTGAGTTCCTGAACTTCCTTCTTCTCGGCCACCTCTTCCATCTTGATCCGGAGGCGGAGGTCGTTGGCGCT
>LJUR01000200.1 GCA_001304105.1 Deltaproteobacteria bacterium SM23_61 | reverse complement strand
ATCTCCACCGCGTAGGGCAGCGTGGCGTTCGTCAAGGCGAGGGTGGAGGTCCTGGCCACGGCACCGGGCATGTTGGCCACACAGTAGTGCACCACGCCGTCGACCATGTAAATCGGATCGGCATGGGTCGTGGGTTTGGAGGTTTCAAAGCAGCCTCCCTGATCAATTGCCACGTCCACGAGGACTGCGCCCTTCTTCATGGTCTGCAGCATGTCCCTGGTCACCAGTTTGGGTGCCTTGGCCCCCGCAACCAGCACGGCGCCGATAATCACATCCGCCTCACTCGCAAGCTTGCGAATGGTGGCCGGGCTCGCCATGAGGGGGAAACAGTTGGAGGGCATGACATCGCTCAGGTAGCGAAGGCGATCCAGGTTCATGTCGAGGATATAGACCTTGGCGCCGAGACCGCATGCCATTTTTGCGGCATTGGTTCCCACGACCCCTCCACCGATCACCAGGACTGTTCCGGGATCCACCCCTGGAACCCCGCCCAGGAGCACCCCGTGCCCGCCCTGGGCCATTTCCAGGTATTTGGCGCCCTGCTGCGTGGCCATCCGGCCCGCCACCTCACTCATGGGGGTGAGCAGGGGAAGGGAACCGTCCGCCTTCTGAATGGTCTCATAGGCAATGTTGACGGAATTGCTCTTGATCAGCAGGTGGGTTAGTTCCTCCGCCGCTGCCAGATGCAGGTAGGTAAAAATAATCTGATCCCCGCGGATCAGGTCATACTCCGGGGGCATGGGTTCTTTCACATGCATGACCATATCCGAACGCTCAAAGATCTCCTTCGGCGTATCCACCATTTCGGCGCCCGCTGCCGCATACCTTTCGTCTTCAAAGCCGCTGCCCGTGCCCGCATTCTTCTCAACGAGCACCGCATGCCCGTTCTGCCTCATGACCTCCACCCCGGCGGGCGTCATACAGACTCGATTCTCCTCGGCCTTGATCTCCTTCAGGATGCCCACAATCATTTTTACCCTCCTCCATTGTGTGTGATCTTTGAACCCAAGTTGTAGGACCGCGAAAATGCGAAGATTGTAGTCAGACGATACTAATTTTCCGTGCCGCTCTATCAGAATAGCGCGACGAAGCAACCAAAAGATTCACCGGCATGCCTCCGAAATTTTCAATTCGCCCTCAGTCTTCCCCTCACCCCAACCCTTGAAAAAGAAACGGCCTTTTGAAATCCCGTCTTCCCCGGTGATATGCCTCTTCCTCTTACTGACCTAGGATCTTCTTGCCGAAGAGAGAGAGGATGAATTCGGAGATTACCCTTGCCGTGACCATTTCCGGATCCCGCTCCGGAGAAAAGCCTACCACATCAAGGGAGCGAAGGAGACCCGACATGGCGATCATTTCCATGGCAAGGTGGGTTTCCCGATAAGAGATACCACCGTTCACGGGTTTCATCACCCCGGGTGCGACGGTCGGATCGAGCACCGAAAGGTCCAGGGTGACATGCAGTCCCCATGTTCCCATTCCCGCTGCGCGGAGGGCGCGGTAACTCACCTCCCGCATTCCAAGCGCGTCAATATCCTCCATGGTGAAGACCTTGATCCGGGACCGCGTGATCAGTTTGGCCTCCTCCGATCCGACATCCCTAAGACCCACAAGGACAATGTTTTCCGGTTCCAGTTTGGGGCTGATCCCGCCGCAGGAGGCCAGTTCTTCATCGCCGTACCCAAGGGCCGCCGCAAGGGTCATCCTGCTGATCCTTTCTTCGCCTTCCTCCAAGGCAACTTTGAATCCCCCGTGGGCACTGAAGACAATTAAACCGGGCCGATTGGACAGTCTGGAAAGGCCCAGGTACACGCCCAGTGAGGCGGCCGGGTGGGAACTCATCACGATCGGGATACAGTCTTCCGAGACGCTCTCTTGGATGTGAGGGGCCACTTCTTCCGCGATCCGGATCACCAGGGCCTTCCTGTCCTCAAAGGTGCTGGACTCCGTGGCAAACTCCTTGCTGAGAAACGGGAATGACAGGTCCCCCTTATTGACGACATGGAACCCGAGCCGTTCGAATCCCGGGATCAAATAGCTGGCGACTCCAGGGCCTGGGCTCCAGATTTCAACGCCGCCAGGAATATGGGGTTTGATGACCCCGTATCCCCGGACCAGCCTCTCAACCACGGAAGGTGCGCGGAGAATCATGGCACTGGGCACCCCGATCATCACGATCCCCTTGTGGGGCTGCTCGACGACCCCTTCACGCAGAGGCCTCTTCTCCACGTACATGGAGGTCATGGCCGCCAGCAGGGCACTGTAGTTCAGGCCAAACCTCAAATCGTCCCCGAGGCGGATCTCGTCTCCTGCGACGGTCACATCCACGAGCAGGTGATCACTGGATGCGCCCAAGATAGAGAGACGTTCGTCATCAGGTGCCATGCCGGCCACATCCACGTCTTCTCTCCCGATATTCAGGATGGCCCTGAGCATCTCCCCCTTGTCCTCGAACACGGGCTTCCGTCCGAAGGCGTCCTCACCCGTCTCTCCAACGGGAATCGAAGGCTTTTCCTTCAGCTCGATCACTTCGGCGTTAAGCAGAAAGGCATCCTGGTAAGTCCCGGGCCAGGGCGCCCGTTTCACCGTCTCTCGTCCCAGGAGAATCCCCTCCCCGATCCTCATGTGGTTGATCCCGCGGGGCATCTTTCCTGAAGCGATGAGATTAAGGGCGCTTGAATTCCCGCCGGACACATACTGGAGTTGAATCCCCAAATGCCCCTCAAGATCGCGGGCGCACGCCACCAGCCTGCCCATGTTCTCCTCGGAGGGCACGACCCCTCCGTAGCAACTCAGGTTTGCGCCCAGTCCCACGATGCGGACACCCGGCAATTCCATGATCTCCCTGGACATAGGCAAGAGGTCGTCCGGCCACACGCCCTCCCGGAGGTCACCCAGGTCCACCATGATGATGATCTTGTGAACGAGGCCCCGGCGATGGGCGGCCTCGGACAGGGCCGCAATCACGGACAGTTCCGAATTCAGGCTGATGTCCACCGAGGTCACGATGTCTTCCACCGCGGAAAGAGGAGGGATTCTCAGCAACATGAAAGGGGCGTTGACCCCGTTGGCCTTAAGACGGAGGATGTTCTCCATCCTCGATTCCCCGATGGCGGTGACGCCTCCCCGGAGCATGGCCTTGCCCACCTGGGGCATCCCGCAGGTCACCTTGGTGACACCCGCGACCTCGATCCCATATTTCCCGCACAGCCTGGTGATGGTGCGCGCGTTGTGTTCGATCTTTTCAAGATCAATGGTAATGAATGGTCTCGACATAGGTCTCTCCAAAAAAAGCAAAGCATCCTAAAATCTCGAGGCCTGAGACCCGAACGGGGCCCTGGAAATCCGCCGCCCTAGGGAAAAGGCCGTTTCTGAACCGTCCATGCCGGTAGCACGGAGCCTTTGGGTCTTCAACCTTGGCCATATGCCGTTTTACACAATCCTCAAGGGACGGTCTACCCGTCAGGTTCCGCCCCTCCCGAAGATCGCCCCGCAACCCCAAGGCTCTCCAGGAGAAGGATCTTGGCCGCCTCGGGAAACCGACGGGCCAGCACACCGGCGGCCGCCATGATATTGTTCCGGTCCAGGTAAACCGCCGCATCGCGTGGAGGCAAGAGTTTGGACTTGCGCGGGTCTGGCTTGATGTTATGCAAAATTTCCATGCCCATTCCGAGGCGGGTCAATGCGCCGCCGGTACCGATCACATGCCTGACGGCGGACAAGTCCCTGCCTTCCACGAGTTCATTTCTTCCATAAGCGCCGTAAGCGACACGCAGATCTCCCGCATGCCGCCAGATGGAAATATCCACTGCCCACCGGACCAGTTGCCCTGAGACTTCGCGCTCAGATGCCGTCTCCGGTATCGGCCGGACATCTTTAAACTTCCGGGGTTCGCTTCCTGCGGCCTCCACGATTCGAGAAGCATTTATATAAACCCCCAGATCGCCCTCGACGGTCCGTTTGGATCGCGGCTCCGGGGCAATCATCATTTTTGAGAACTCGGGCGAGCCTTCGGTTACCGAATGAACGTCCGTGGTGGCGCCTCCCACGTCCACGGTCATTACATCTCCCATGGCTTCGGCCAAAATCTCGGTGGACCGCATGACCGCTCCGGGCGTGGGAATAAGATCATCCCGGACCATTTCCCGAACGTTTTCCATGCCCGGCGCCGTGACGATATGGCGGGCAAACACGTTCTGGATGACCTTGCGGACGGGATCGATATTGAGTTCATCGATGCGCGGATACACATTCTCCACTATGAATACCGATATACCAACTGATTCGAACAAACGCCTGATTTCACCACTAACGGTTTTATTGCCGGCATATACAAGGGGAGTCTCAAGTTTCAATGAAGCCAGGGAACGGGCGTTGACCAGGACGATTTCACGGTCTCCGTAATCAACCCCACCGGCCAGGAGAATAATATTGGGCTTGATCTGGCGGACCTCTTCGATAGCGTCCGGGTGAATCTTACCGGCGGTCGTTAAAGCTACAATGGCTCCGGCCCCCAAGGAGGCTTCCCGGGCCGCCCGCAGTGTCATGTCACGGGTTAATCCGTGTACGGTCATTCGCAAACCCCCGGCGGCCGATGACGCAGCCATCAGCGCAGCGTCCCGTGTATTCACGCCTACGCGGGTTTCCAAATCTTTCCGGGCCGCCGCTAGCCCCTGCGCCACATCGCCTTCGGCAACGGTCGTCAATCCCAACCCTTGGCCCAGAAAACAGGGGTTGTGTCCGTCACTCAGCCCGGAAAAGGCGCTGACTTTCGTTATAGTGCTGCCTATATCGGCGGCGATGATTTCTGCATTTTTCATTCGAGCTATGGGTTTCCCCATTATTGAAGTATCCGGCTTGATGATATATTTTCGCTCATTATTTTTCCACCAATAAAGCTCCCCGCATGCCTACCCCTGGTCCCCCTGCCGAAGCCGGCATCCGTCCCGCACTCGACAGCCATGGCGTCATTGACCTGCGTGCCGCCCTAGATTATGATTTAAAACGTTCGGGACAGATTGAATGGGTCCATCCAAATTAAGCCTACTTCTAAGAATTTTGATTATACACTGTTTAAAGCTATCCTTTATGTGAGCAGGTTCCGGGTCAACCTCAACCCGTTAACGTTATATGTTGAACCCAGAAAGCTGAACCTAGATATCCACAAGCCGCTCGAGCCCTTCGCGGATGGTCGCTTCATCAGCAACGGAAGAGAAACGAACGCAGCGATCCTCTCCAAAAGCCTGGCCTGGGATACATGCGATCCGCCATTTTTCAAGGAGGTAATCGCAAAATTCCACCGAGTTGGTAACCCCCTCCAGCTTTTCGTATAACGCACCGACATCCACAAACAGATAAAAGGCCCCCGCAGGCTTGAAGGTCTTGATACCGCCAATGGCCGCCAGCCCTTCAAACATTATATCCCGCCGTTTTTCGAAGGACTGTCTGAATGCTTCAATCAATGCCGCATCAGTGTTCAGGGCCATGGCGAACGCCTTTTGGGAGATGGATCCGGCACAGGAGGTGGCCTGGCCCTGGATCCTGGTGGCCGCCTGGATCACCTCCTGGGGGCCCACGGCATAACCGATCCGCCAACCGGGCATGGAGTAGGTTTTGGAGGCACTGTTGATGATAATCACCTGCTTGGCAAGGAGGGGTGCCACCATGGGCACGTTGACAAAAGTCTTCCCATCATAGACGAATTTCTCATAGACATCATCGGAAATCACCATGATGCCCGCTGCTTCGATCACCTTTGCCAGGGCGCTAAGCTCCTCGGCCGAATAGACAACCCCGGTAGGATTGGAGGGCGAGTTGAGAATCAGCAACTTGGTCCTAGGGGTAATGGCTTCGGCCAAGGCCTCCGGGGAGATCTTGAAGTTATCTTCGATGGACGCATCCAGAATCACCGGCGTTCCACCGGACAGTTTGACCATATCAGGATAGGAGAGCCAGTACGGGCTGGGGATTACCACTTCGTCACCGGGATCCAGCACCGCTTGAAAGATATTGTGCAGGGCGTGTTTGCCCCCGTTGGACACCAACACCTGAGATGGATCGTAGCCGATCTTCTGTTCGGTCTGATGCTTGGCGATAATGGCGTCCTTGACTTCGGGGATGCCCCCGGAGGGGGTATATTTGGTAAAACCCTCTGCCATGGCCTTTGAGGCGGCCTGCTTGATCACCTCCGGGGTGTCGAAGTCCGGCTCACCGGCGGAAAAATTGAGCACATCAATCCCCTCGGCTCGCATGGCTTTGGCCTTGGCGGAAATTGTCAATGTAATGGACGGCTTGATGGTCCGTGCACGCTCCGATAAAATGCTTTCCATGTTTTCACCTTTTGCAAAACGGGGTGATGGTTGGGCATGATGGCGGATCGTCATCACGCTGCGATCTTCCTCGCCGCGAGGGCGATATCCACCGAAGGGTCTTCCATCCAGGTGTATTCGATTTCCGTATCGGCAAGAATGACCTCACTGACCGAATGGCCCTTCATGACGGTAATCTGGTAGTCGTTTTTCTGGGTGGCATGGCAGCCTGCCGATCCACCGGCCAGGCGCAACAGTGCCCCGGCGGTGATGATGCGTTCCCCGGCCTGCATGAGCTCTTCAAGTGTATAACCGGCACCGGTGGCGGCGTTCAGATACTCCAGTATACCAACCGGTGCCACACCCAGATCTTTGGCCGCCAGGTTGCGGAC
>LJUR01000199.1 GCA_001304105.1 Deltaproteobacteria bacterium SM23_61 | reverse complement strand
TGGAATAATGGAATAATGGGTTTAATTACGATATTTTTTGCCCACCATTCCGATATTCCATTATTCCATTATTCCTTATTTTTCCTCTGCGTGCTCTGCGACCTCTGTGGTTAAGTTTTTTTCAACGCGGCCATCAGGGACCGCACATAGGGCCCGTCTTCTCGCCAGACGTGGCAGCTGTTGAGCAGGCGGGCGAAGGCCGGGTTGCCCGGAGCCCGGGCCGTCCCTTTCCTCCCGTAGGCGGCGAAGTATCCCTGAACGGCCACCGGCCCCATGGTCAGGAAAAGACTGGTCAGGTGGGAGCATCCTTTCACGTCCCCGATCAGGTCCTTGACCCTCTGGGTGTACCCGGAGATAATCCGGAGGCCCGACAGTTTTTGAACCGCCGGCAGAGCCTCCGGGCAGGCATCCCTGGGGATCCGTTTCATCTCCGCATCCACATGGGTGATGGTGAGGTCCGGACCCTGGACCCGGATGCTGGCCAAGAGGTGGTGTATGGAACCGACGGGCCGGGTGTCCAGCAGCTCTCCTTCCACCAGGACGCGGTGATCCCCCAAGTCAAAGGCGTTAATTTCTATTTTGCGGGTGTGAATCGGCTTTCCTTTGGTCATCTCCATTTCCTGTTCGATCATCCTCCCTGGGTTAGCCGTTTCTCCGGGTTTTCTTCATCCGGGCGATCTTCCGGAAAAAGATATCCGCGGGGTTTTCCACCGACGGCAGGCTGATCAGCTGGCCGCTGGTAACTGAAAACCGGGGGTCCTCTTTCAGGGAGGTCAGCAACTCGCGATAGGTGTAGTTCGGGTTGACCATGAGATCTTCCACGATGCGGTGGGCCAGATCGGCGAGGGGGAGGACCTGCTCGGTTTGCAGGATTTGCCCGGCAATCTCCAGGCTTTGCTCCAATAATTTTTCCTTGGGGGCCTCGGATGGGCCCGACTCCAGGTCATAACGGGGGAACGCATCCACGGGGAGGCAGGGGGCGTCCTGATGGATGGCTCCTTCCCGATCCTGGAACAGTTTTTTCGTCTTTCCGAAGATTTCAGCTCCCCGGTGGATCCTTCGCGCCATTTTCTCTTCTCCGATCGGCAGGCCCTAAGGGTGGCAATACGCTACTTACTTTCAATTTCTGAAATTCTTGCTCGCCCAAAAGCATCCCCCCCACCCCTGAACCGTATTAGGTTCAGAGCTTTTGTCCTGCACCCTCCGTGGTGCAGGACCCAACCCTCCCCCTCCAGGGGGGAGGGGAGGGAGGGGGTGATTCCTTTTGGCTGCGGCTTTGCTGCACTGTGATTGTAGCGGAATTAGTTTTTCTTACCAAGAGGAAAATTCCTGCCGAAGGATCAGCCCCTGCCAGAAATCCTTCCCGCCCACCTTTTTGATAAACGGGTGTATTTGGGGCTCTTCGAGGGGAATCATCGGGAAATGGAGATGAGGGGATTCTCATCAGGATGCTGTGCACCCATGGCTTGGCCTTCTCCGCAGTCTAGGCCGGAGGCCCGACGCAGATTTTGTCCCAGGGTCCAAGGCTCTTGAGCTCGTCGAGGAGCTGGCGGATCACCCGGAACCCCTTTTGCCAAAAATCCGCCCGGGCGATATCGACCCCGGCCTCTTTCAGGAGCTCCTGCGGGCTTGCGGACCCGCCCCGTTCCAGCAGATGGATCAAGGGATCCAGGAAAGAAGAGCCTTCCTCCTCGTATTTTTGGAAGAGGGCCAGCGAGACCAGCTCTCCGAAAATATAGCTGTAGCAATAGAAGCGGGAATGGATGAAATGGGAGATATAAGCCCATCCCCAACGGTATTCGGGAATCATTTCGACGCTGTCGCCGAAGAGCCTGGCGTTCGCCTGCAGCCAAAGATCGCCCGCCTCCTCGCTGCTCAGGAGGCGCTCGCGGCGTCTTTGGTAGACCTGCTGCTCGAACCGGGTCAGGACGTTCTGGCGGAAGACGGTGGCGATCATGTCCTCGATTTCAATGCACAGCAGGGCGAGGCGGACCGCCAAGTCCCGCTCTTCCCGGAGGAGGGCCTGGGTCATGACCAGTTCCCCGAAGACGGAAGCGGTTTCCGCCAGGGTGAGAGGGGGGTCAAAGTTCATCAGGTTTTGCTTGCGGGCCAGGTAGAAGTGGATTCCATGCCCCATCTCATGGGCAAGGGTGAGTACATCTCTCAGATGGCCCGTGTAGTTCAGGAGGATGTAGGGATGCAGGGAAGGGGTCATGCCGGTGCAGAAGGCTCCCCCGTACTTTCCCTTGCGGGGCGGGGCGTCGATCCAGCGCTTTTCGAAGAACTCCCCGGCAATCCTGCCGAAGAGAGGGTGAAAATCCCGGAAGGATTGCAGAAGAAGACCTCTGGCTTCGTCGAAGGGGATTTCCTTCCTTCCCCCGGGAAGGGGGGCGTACAGGTCATAGTTCTTCAGCTTCGGCAGCCCCAGAAGACAGGCCTTGGCCTGGAAGTATTCCTGGGCCAGGGCATAGTGGCTTTCGGTCACTTCCATCATCAATTCCACGGTTTCGGCAGAAATCTCGTTCTCCAGATGGGTCCGGTGCATGGGTCCCTGGTACCCGCGGAGGTCATCCTCCACCTGGGCGTCCAGAATGAGGGCGTTGAAGATGGAGCCCAGAACGAGATGGTTCTCTCCGTGTCGCTCCAGGAAGGTCCGAAAGGCCCTTTCCCGGAGGCTGCGGTCGGGAGAATAGAGGAGGGAGAGCACCTGGCTTCCGGTGAGCTCCTTCTCCTCTCCCTCCACCTCGATGCGGAAGGAAAAGGACCCGGTGAATTCATCGAAAAGGGTGGTGAAGGCCGACCTGCCGGTCAGGTTCTTTCGGTTGAGGATCTCCTCCTCTTTTTCCCCGCGGGTGAACGGCCGGAAGCGCCGGAGAAAACGCAGGGCATGTTCGTAGACTTTCAGGGGCGGATGGACCAGGAGCTCCCGGAGTTTTTCTTCGGGTAGGTCGATCAGGGCCAGGCGGAAGAAAAGGAGCTGATTTTCCAGCTCGTTCCACTGCTCCTTGGCTTTCTGGAGCAGGGTCTTGTACTCCACGTTCTGGGAGTCCTCGGAAAATAGAAGGCTGGCATAGAGAAAGGGTTTCACCCCTTCCTCCTGGATGGATTCGTAATCCTTCAAGGCCTGAAGGAAAGCGGCAGGGGAAAGAGCGGTCAGGTCCGCATTTTTATAAAACCCCTGAAACTGGCGGGCCCGATCCAGCCCCTGCTTCAGGTCTTCCTCCCAGGCCGGCTCCCGGGGAGCCGGGTAAAGGTCGGTCAAATCCCAGGTGATCGATCGGTCTTCCGGGTTTGGGGCCATGTTTTTTTGCCTTTCCATTCAAAGGGAATGAATAAAGCCGCAGGGGGCTTTTTCTCGGCCTCCGAGCGCCGGGGTTAAAAGGGCGCATAAGGAGGAGTCCGGAAAGACCCCTCCGGGGTCGGGTTTATTGCTTTGGGGGGAACGAGGAAGGAAAGAAGTTGTCCGCGTGAATAGGGGGAAAACCGCCCGGGACCGAATCAAGCCGATTTGGACCCGCCGGAATTCTGGGCTTCTTTTTTTGCCTCCTCGGGCGGCTTTTCAGAATTTCCCTCTTCGATGGATTTCACCCCGCCCTTGAAGTTTTTAATGGCTTTGCCCAGCCCTGACCCGATCTCCGGCAGCTTCTTGGCGCCGAAAATCAGGAAAACGATGGCCAGGATGATGATCAGCTCTTGCGTGCCCAGTCCAAACAAATCCCTCACCTCCTCAGAGTTTCTTTCCTAAAGTATATTCGTACTGGAATCTATTATCAAGGGGAAAAGGCCATTCCTTATTTTGACCGAAATTTGGGGGAGGGCCTCCTACCGGTTAATCGAAAAAATGAGAGACGATCTCCTCGAAATCCCAGGTAATAAAACCCTTGGTGGTCTTGGCGATCCCCTTGAAATAAGGGGACTCGGCCTCCTGGTAAAGCCGGTCGCAAAAAGGAGGAACCCAGTGGTTCAGATGGTCCTGGAAAAAAGCATGCTGCATCTTCAGCCAGGGGAAAAGGTCTTCCATCTTTTGGGGTTCCGCGGACTTCCCGCAGAGGTAGAAGACAAATTCCAGCTCGGCCCCGATATGGTCATCCGGGAACGATCGGTCAGGGTGGACCACCAGCCCTGCTTCCATGTATTTTTTCCGGACCGCCAGAGTCTCCTCCTGCATCACCAGGCCGCTCTTGGAACGATACACGGATTCGTAGAGGGGCAGGGGCGAGGGCCCCACGAAGAGGCGGGTGAACTCCTGGAGGAGGTCGGGAACCCATTGCGGCGCATGGGGAGAGGAGATGATCCCGATCAGCAGATTCACCCCCTCGTCCAGCTCCGGGTGGTAGCCGGAGAGGTTCTTGAGGACGTCCTCTTCCCGGAGGGCCTGGAAGAGGGCCTCGGTCGGTTCCTGGAGAAAGAAACAGCGCAGCAGATCGTAGACGCCCTGCCGGGCTTTCATCAGTTGTTGGAATTCCTCAGGCTCCATGAAGCGACCCTTCAATTTCGGAGAGAATTCGATTTTTATCTTTCTTTGAGAAATTATAAAAGTCTCTGCGCCCTCCGAGGGGGGAAAAAAAATTAACCGCAGAGCACGCAGAGATCGCTGAGCTTTTTCTTGGTAAAGACCAAAAAAACAAATTCTTTTATGGATATGGACTCCGCTTTGCTTTTCGATCCCCCGGGGATGAAGACCAGAGGATGAACCAAGAGGAGGCGGAGAGCGCAGAGATCGTTCCTTGAAAGCTCCTTGGCCGTTTTGACCTTCCGCGAAAGGAGGGAAAAGAGGGCCGCTCTTGCCCTTAATCCTGGGGCCGAGCATTTGGCCTTTTCCGCCTCTGCGTTCTCCGCGACCTCTGCGGTTAAGTTTTTTTCATTCCTCGGAGGAGTCAGGATTTTTATCGCCCGAGATTCGAATTTCCACGCTCTGGGGGGACTCGCACCCTTTCAAGGCGGAAACCATTCCCCGTACCGTCCCGATGATCGATTTCTGAACAAACGGGGAAAGGGGAACATTCTTTCCGTTGACTTTCAGCCGGGCTCGGGGGGACTCCTTCCTTTTCAGGAATTTTTTCTCAATCAGATCGACCATCCCCCGGGCGTCCTCCAGGTCGAAGCAGGGGATGCCGATGTGGAAGGGCTGGTTGGTGGCGATGGCCAGGAGGTTGTCTTCCCTGGTGCAGAGCAGCTCGCGGCGGCTCTCCTTGCGGAAGACTTCAATCTTGGGTTGGGGGTTTTTCTTGAAACCTTCCGAGAGGATGATGTCCACATCCTGAATGTACCTGTCCCGCAGCTCTGCCAGTTCGGCATCGTGGTCCACATCGCGCATCAGGGCCAGTTTTTGGGGGGAGGAGATGACCACGGTGTGGGCCCCGGCCTGTTTGTGCCGCCAGCTGTCTTTCCCTTCCCGGTCCACTTCAAAACCGTGAATGTCGTGTTTGATAGTGGCGACTCGATAACCCCGGCGGACGAGTTCAGGGACCAGCTTTTCGATGAGCGTGGTCTTGCCGCTGTCAGAGGTGCCGACGATGGAGACAATGGGGATCATGAAAAAACAGGTTCCAGGTTTCAGGTTAACTGACCCTATAAACTATGAGCTATGAGCTATCAGCTATCGGCTATTTCTTCTTCAACACTTCCGGATTCACCGGATATTTGGGGGGTTCCCCGCGCAGAACCCGGAGCACTTCTTCCACTGCGGCAATCCCCACCCGGTGGAGGCTCTCCTCCGTGGTCCCGGCATAGTGGGGGGTTCCGATGAAGTTCGGCCCACACATCCAGGGCCGCGGCGGCGATCTGCCCGGATTGGAGGGCCTCCAGAAGGGCCTTTTCGTCCACGATTCCTCCCCGGGCGGTATTGATCACGTAGGCCCCTTTTTTCATCCGGGCCAGCTCTTTTTTTCCGACCATCCCCCTTGTCTCTTCAGTCAGAGGACAGTGGACGGTAAGGAAATCGATCTTCGGGAGCATGTCTTCCAGGCGTTCCACTCTCTCCACCCCGAAGGACTTCATGGCTTCTGCGGACACATAGGGATCGTAACCCTTTACCTTCATGTCAAAGGCGGCGATGCATTTTCGCGCCACCGTAGACCCGATGCGGCCCGTCCCGATGATCCCCAGCGACTTGCCCTCCAGATCTATACCGGTCAGGCTGTACTGCTTCAAGAGGGCGCTGAAGATCCCAATGTCCCCCTTGGGCATGTTGGCCATGGCCTTCTGGGCCTGGGGAATTCGGCGGGCCAGGGCCAGCATGAAGGACAGGGCCAGCTCGACCACGGACTCCCGGTTTGCCCCGGGGGTATTGGTGACCAGGATCCCCCTTCGCGTCGCTTCCTCGAGGTCCACCGAATCCAGTCCGACCCCGTGACGGGCGATGATTTTCATCCTGGGCGCCGCGTTCATCTCTTCCGCCCCCACGTGGATTTTACGGGCCACCATTCCATCCACCTCTCGGAGCGCCTCCAGGCAAGCCTGCCGGGAATGGTCTTTGGGACGAACGACCTGGGCGTGTTTTTCCAGAAGGGCAACCGCGTCTGGATGGATGACTTCTCCCAGATAAACCTTCATGTTTCCTCCAAATGATTTGAGATCCGCTGAACCCTATCTATCATCCCCAGCCGCCGGTGTCAACCCGACGACCTTCCTAGGGGGATTTTGAAGCCCGGAAAAATAAAAAAACCCTCCATCCCCGAATCGAGGGTTTGAAAGGAAAGCTCAAAGAGGAGAAAACCTAGGCTCGCAGGCAGGCAGAAAGGAGATTCTGGGATTTGATCTTCTCAAAAAATTCATTGAACTGCGCCTCGTCTCCCAGAATCTGATTGACCAGTTCCTGCTGGTAATGTCCCTCTTTCATGCGGACCCTGATCCGCTTCTTGAATTTCTGGTGCAGGGTGTAGCGGATTATGATCCCCACCGCCGCGCTGTAAGGACAGAGGGGGCCTCCCACGGTGTAAGAGACCTGGATCTCTTCCTCTTTGACCTCGATGTCGTCTTCCCGGACGAATCCCATCTCCACGATGCTGCGATCCCGCAGGTCAGGGTCGAGAATGTGGTCCAGCACCCTCAGAATATCCTGCTTGGTCATGGAAAAGACTCCTCAGAATTGCGGGCCCTTCACCCCCAAGGGATCAGTGGACGTGTTCGTGCCCGTGCTCGTCGTGCAATCCCTTGCCGCAGCCGGTGCAGATTTCAGACTCCTCGGGGTTCTCCACGTCGCAGAAGGGGCAGTAGCATTTCTTGGGGGCCGGCTTGTAAGCCTCGCCTTCCTTCTTCTTTTTGTAATCCTCGATGGCCTTATGCAGGGCGTCGGCTCCCAGGTTGGAGCAATGCATCTTCTGCTTGGGAAGACCCTCCAGGGCCTCCGCCACCCTTTTATTGCTGATCTGGGAAGCCTCTTCCAGGGTCTTGCCCAGAGCCATTTCACTCACCATGCTGGAAACCGCGATGGCGGCTCCGCACCCGAAGGTCTGGAATTTGACGTCTTCGATCACGTTGTCCTTGACTTTGATGTAAAAGGTCATCATATCTCCGCAAACCGGGTTCCCCACTTCTCCGACCCCGTCCGCGTTTTCGATGACCCCCACGTTGCGTGGGTTTTTGAAATGATCCAGAACCATTTGACTGTACATATCGCTTCCCTTCCTTTTGACGAATTTTCTTAATCGCCTCAGGCTTTCTTCGCCATGGCTTTCCGGTAGACCGGCGACATATTCCTGAGCCTTTCCACGATGGGCGGCAAAACCTGCAGGATGTGGTCCACATCCTCCGGCTTGTTCTGCATTCCGAAGGAGAATAAAAGCGATCCCTGGGCCGTGGCGGCATCGATCCCCATGGCCAGCATGACATGGGATACCTTGAGAGAGCGGGAAATACACGCCGAACCGCTGGAGAGGCGGACCCCTTCCATGTCCATGAAAAGGAGCATGGCTTCCCCTTCGATATATTCCACCGCGACGCTCACGTTACCGGGAAGCCGCTGGGTCGGATGGCCGAGAAAGCGGATATAGGGGATCCGCTTGGGTAATTCCTCGGTCAGCCGTACCGAAAGGCTTTTTAGGTAACTCATTCTACGGGGGATCTCCTCCCGGGCCAAATCGGCGGCGACCCCCATTCCCACGATGGCAGGAACGTTTTCCGTCCCGGCGCGCAGACCCCGCTCCTGAATTCCCCCGTCGAGAAGGGGCTGTATTTTGACCCCTTTCCGGATGTATAAAGCGCCCGCTCCCTTGGGTCCATAAAAGGTGCTGCTGGCCAGGCTGAGGAGGTCCACGTTCAGCTCGTTCACGTCCACGGGAATATTTCCCACCGAATCCACGGCGTCGGTGTGGAAAAGCACCCCTTTCGCCCGGGTTATTTTTCCGATCTCGGCGATGGGTTCGATGGTTCCCACTTCCGGGTTGGAGTGCATGACGGAAACCAGGATGGTCTGGGGGGTAATCGCCCGTTCCACCGCCCCGGGGTCGACCAGGCCATACGGGTCGACGGGCAGGCGGGTGATATGGAACCCTGCCTTCTCCAGGGCATTGGCGCAGTGCATGATGGAAAAATGCTCGACCCCCGAGATGATGATCTCTTTCCCTTTGGACTGATGGGCCAGGGCAATGCCCTTCAGGGCCAGGTTGTTGGATTCAGTGCCGCAGGAGGTGAAGATCAGCTCTTCCGGCTGGGCGGCGATCAGCCGGGCCACCCTGCCCCGGGCTTCCTCCAGGGCTTGCCGGGCATTTTCCCCATCCTCGTGAATGCTCGAGGGGTTTCCGTAAAATTCCTTGAAGTAGGGCACCATGGCCTCGAATACTTTCGGATCGAGAGGCATGGCCGCCGCATGATCGGTATAAATGACAGGCATGAACGATCTCCTATTTCCGCTATTTGGACTCCTATTATAATGGATGATTTTCGCCGGGGAAAGGTTCTTGTTGCCCGCGGAAATCCCCAAGAAAAGGTCCAAAAACAGCAGGGCCGGCGAAATTTTCAAGGGAAATCCAGCCATTCTTCCTGGCTGAGCTTCTGGACTGGGGCTAAATTCCCGGTTGCCAAGCCTTTCGCCGGGCCTTAAAATGAATTTCGAATGCCGAGAAGATCATGAAATCTTCCTGAAACAGTATGCCATAAAACGTTCACCTTGGGTAGTATTTCCCCGGGTTAAAATTCCTAGTTTTTTGGGGAGGAAAGGTCATGAAAATTTTTATTACCGGCGGAACGGGGTTTGTGGGAAGGACCCTGGCCCCGGCGCTGATCCGCTCGGGGCATGGGGTATGCATTTTGACCCGGTCGGGGAAGGGGGATGCCTCGGGGGTCTCCTGGGTCGAAGGAGATCCGGCGCAAAAGGGGAAATGGCAGGAAGCGGTAAGGGAACACGAGGTCATCATCAATCTCGCCGGGGCTTCCATATTCACCCGCTGGACGGAAGAGGCGAAAAAGAAGATCCGGGACAGCCGGATCTTTACCACCCGAAATCTCGTGGAGGCCATGGAAGGGGGAAAGGTGAAGACCTTCTTCAGCACATCGGCCATCGGCTATTACGGTTTTCACGGCGACGAAAACCTTACCGAGGAATCGCCCCCGGGGGCAGATTTCTTGTCCCTCCTGGCCAGAGACTGGGAGGCGGAAGCGAAAGAGGCGGAAAAGAAAGGCTGCCGTCTGGTCGTCACCCGTTTCGGGATTGTGCTGGGGGAGAAAGGCGGAGCCCTGGGGCAGATGATCCCGCTCTTCCGGAAATACCTGGGGGGGCCCCTGGGAAGCGGGGAACAGTGGTTTTCCTGGATTCACATCGACGACCTCACCCGGGCCTTTTTGTTCCTCCTCGAGCACCCGGAGATTTCCGGGCCGGTGAATTTTACCGCCCCCAACCCGGTGCGGAATAAGGAACTGGCCCAATGGCTGGGGAGGATCATGGGTAGGCCGGCCTTTTTGCCGGCCCCGGGTTTCATGCTGAAGCTCGCCCTGGGGGAATTCGGGTCGATTCTGCTGAAAGGCCAGAGGGTCCTTCCCCGGAAGCTCTTAGAGGCCGGGTTTTCATTCACCTATCCCGAGATCGACCGCGCCTTGCGGCAGGTCATCCGGGGAACGGGAGGCTGAAATCGGACGCAGATGAACGCAGATTCACGCGGATAATTTGGTTAAAAGACAGAATTTTATTGGACACAGACGAACACAGATAAACACAGATCTTATTGGCAAAAGAATCAAAGGAAAAAGATCGAATGGGACACGGATGAACACGGATGAACGCGGATTAAAAAATCCGCCCCCCTTTAGAAAAGGGGGGCAAGGGGGGATTTCTGGAAGGCGTGTGGTCCTGAGCATAGTTTATGATTTTGGTTGCGGCTTGGCCGCGCTGTGTTCCTCTGTGTCCAAAAATAGTTCGGAGTTTTGAGTTCGAAGTTCGCAGTCAAAAACGAAAGGGTTTTATTCTTAATTTCATTCTGGTAAACCCCCGGCTCTGCCGGGGGATTAATAGAGTTTGACATTTCCGGGATGCTTGGGTTGTGGTCCGGGGGCAAGGAGCTTCCGGGCAAAAAGCATCGGCCGGGCGGGCCCTTTTCCTGAAGGCTTTGGCTGGCTTCCGCAGCCTGCGGCGGGCCGATCGGGCGACCGGCCGGTTGCCCCTACCCGGAGAGAATCTCTTCATCGGAGGTTCAGAGGGTTGGCCCGCCTGGTCCAGGGAATGGAAGCCGCCTCATGGTTTTTGTCCGGAAGGTCCTTGCCCCTGGGCCTGGCACCAGAGCGAAGGCCACCTTTAGGTGGCGCCCATTTTAATCCGCTTTGAGCGGTTCACGGTTTTCATACCTCCACCTCTGGTGGAGGTCATGATTTTAAACCTTATTTGATCCGCGTGCATCCGTGTTCATCCGTGTCCCAATAAAAGCCGTAAAATGCGAGGTGTGAGTGTGAGAAGAATCTGTGTTTATCTGTGTCCCAATAAAATCGAGGAAAAGAGAGAATGAAAGCGGAAATCATCGCCGTGGGAACGGAGTTGTTGCTGGGCCAGATCGTGGACACCAACTCGGCGTACATGGCCCAGCAGCTCACCACCATTGGCCTGGACCTCCATTTCAAATGCACCGTGGGAGACAACCTGGAGCGGATCAAGAGCACCCTGCGGACCGCCCTCAGCCGCTCGGATTTCATCATCACCACGGGGGGGATCGGTCCCACCCTGGACGATCTGACCCGGGAAGCCGTGGCCCAAGTTCTGAACCGGCCCCTTGTTTTTCAGCCCCAGCTTTTTGAGCAGATCAGCGACTTCTTCCGCCGTCTGGGGAGGCCGGTGAGCGAGAACAACCGGAAACAGGCCTATGTCCCAGAAGGAGCGACCCCCATCGAAAACCCGGTGGGCACCGCACCCGGCTTCATAGCCGAGGAGAACGGAAAAGCCATCATAAGCGTGCCGGGGGTCCCCCATGAAATGCGCTATTTCTTGGAGCACAGCGTCCTGCCTTACCTGCGGAATCGGCTGGGCATCCGGGAGGTGATTGTCTCGCGGGTACTCAAGCTCTTCGGGATCGGAGAGAGCATGGTGGATGAGAGGATCAAAGACCTCATCGAGGGGGGTACGAACCCGACCATCGGGCTCCTGGCCCACACGCAGATCGGGGAGATTCATATTCGGCTTACCGCCAAAACACCGGATGCCGCTTCGGCCACCGGCCTGATTCGCCCGGTGGAAGAAGAGATTCGGGAACGACTGGGGGACTTCATTTTCGGGGCCGATGAGGATACCTTCGAAGGGGTGCTGAGCGCGCTCTTGCGCCAATCCGGCCTTTCCCTGGCCGCCGCGGAGACTTCCTTCGGCAGTTCGATCATCCAGTACCTGAAAGGGATGGAAGGGAGCGAAGACTTCTTCCGCCTGGGTTTGACCCTCACCGATCCGGCGCTGATGCAAAAAATTCTGAATTTTTCCGAAGGGTTACCCGTGGAGAGAGACCTTTTCAGCCCTGATGCAGCGCGGCTCCTGGCCGAAGGCGTGCGGGATTTTTCAGGGGCGGATCTGGGGCTGGGGTTGACCGGGCGGGCGGGCAAAGGAAAGGGGCAGGACCATGTCATTTTCATCGCCCTGGCCCACGCCGGGAGGACCGAAACCCTGGAACAGCGCTGGCCTTCCGCCATGCGGTTTATCGAAAACCGGATGACGAAAATGGCCCTGTCCCAGGTCCGAAAATACCTGTTAGAGGGTCAAGGCTCACGGTTCAAGGCATAAGACTGAAAAAAAATTCCTTGGAGACCTTCGGCCCTGCGCTCAGCACCCTGTACCCAGCACCCTGCACCCTTTTTTGATCATTGGAATCCTTCCTGGAATCCTACCAGGGTGTGGCCGGCAGACCTGACGGGTCCATTCCTGGTCATGCTCTTTACCCTGGGCCGGCTCTTTCCTCTTGCCGGTCTTTTTTCGAAGGCAGGGGGCTTATCCGTGGTCAGACTTCTTTCCAACTGATTGATGATCTCTTCCGCAGTGGCCCGGTCCTTAACCAGAGTTCCTTTC
>LJUR01000198.1 GCA_001304105.1 Deltaproteobacteria bacterium SM23_61 | reverse complement strand
GGGAGCTGGGTAGAGAAGAACCGACTGATGAGCGCCACCCGGATTCCGATGGCCTCCTCCGGGGAGATGTACACCTCCCCTTTGGGAATCTCGCAAAATTCCCGCAGGGCCTGGTAGATCTCCATGGAGGTGGCCTGGTCGCGATTGACCACCATGCTGAGGGTCTGGGCCCGGTCCCTCTTGCGGGCCAGGTTGATATAGCTATCGATTTCCACCGGGCCGAAGGAATTGGCGAAATAAGCGTCGATCAGGGCTTCCAGGTAATCCTGGCGGTTTTCTTCCGTGTCCGCCAGTCCGTCGGATTTCAGATGTTCCAACGCTTTCTGGTACAGGGTTTCCCGGCTGATGATTCCCCTCTGTTCCAGAACCTCCATGAAGGTAATGCCCATCAGCCCCATCAGGTGGGGATACTGGCTTTTCTTCCGGATCAAACGATAGATTTTGAAGATGTCCCAGTTGTTTTCCATAAGAAAACTCTATTCAGACCGCCGACCGAAGACCGCCGACCGCCGCATGAAGACTTTCCCTATTTCGGTCCGCGGCCGTCGGTCGACGATCGCCAGTCGGCGGTCTGCCGTCGGCCGTCGGCCGTCCTTTTTTTGCTACACCCATCCCCGGAGTTTGCACGCTTCCGCCACCCTGGCCACGGATACCAGGTAAGCGGCCTGGCGCATGTTGACCTTCTCCCGCTGGTGCATCTGGTAAACCCCGTGGAAGGCCCGGCTCATCTTTTCATCCAGCCGCCGGTGGACCTCGTCCAGAGGCCAGTAGAAGTTGTAGGTGTTCTGGACCTGCTCGAAGTAAGACACCGTAACCCCACCCGCATTGGCCAGGAAGTCGGGGATGACAAAGACGTTGTTGGCATGCAGGATCTCATCCGCTTCCGGAGTTGTGGGCCCGTTGGCCAGCTCGCAGGAGATCCGGCATCTGACCTTCGAGGCATTCGAATCGGTGATCACGTTCTCCAGGGCCGCCGGGAAGAGAACGGTCACTTCCATTTCCAGGAGCTGTTCGTTGGTGATCGGATCCGCCCCCGGAAAGCCCTGAAGGCTTCCTTTCTTCAGCTTGTACTCCACCACCTGCCTGGGGTCCAGCCCCCTGGGGTTGAGGATTCCCCCCTTGGAATCGGAGGCGGCCACGAGTTTCAACCCCAGGATCTCATGGGCCAGAAGGGCGGCGAACTGCCCCGCATTGCCGAACCCCTGGATGGCCATGGTCTTACCCTTCAGGTCAACCCCCAGCACTTTGCCGGCTTCCCGGAGAGCATAAATCCCCCCGCGGGCGGTGGCATCTCCCCGGCCTTCCGACCCCCCCAGGGGGATGGGTTTCCCGGTGATGACTCCGGGATGGTGTTCTCCCACCAGGACTTCATATTCATCCATTCCGAACCCCCCAGGGGGATGGGTTTCCCGGTGATGACTCCGGGATGGTGTTCTCCCACCAGGACCTCATATTCATCCATCATCCAGGCCATGATCTGGGGGGTGGTGTATACGTCCGGAGCGGGAACGTCCTTGGACACCGACAGGATGCGCGCCACCGCTCTCATATAAGCCCGGGCCAGGCGCTGCTTTTCCCGCTCGGACATTTCTTTGGGGTTGCAGGTCACTCCCCCCTTCCCTCCCCCGAGGGGAATGTCCACCACCGCGGTCTTCCAGGTCATCCAGGCAGCCAGAGCCCGCACCGTGTCGATGGTCTCTTCGGGATGCCACCGGAGGCCGCCCTTCGTCGGTCCCCGGGCCGAGTTGTACTGCACCCGGTAGCCGTGAAAAATACGAGTCCTCCCGTCGTCCATTTCCACCGGAAGAGTGAATTTGAACTCGATCTGAGGCCAGCGGAGCAGCTCGTGCGTCGCCGGGTCCAACCCCAGTCGGGCCGCGGCCGCATCCAGCTGCGCCTGAGCAATCTTGAAAGGATTAAATTCGGGCATGGAGAATCCTCCTTCTCCTTTTTCAGTCCCCGCCCCAGGGGGCAACGTAGAACGGGCTAGTGGCATCACCATCCCCTAAGATCAGTATAAATTCCTACCCCGTTATTTTCAATAAAATCTGATTCCTTGCCCTTTTCACTTCAGAGATTCTTTTTTTGGACCCGTAAGCCAGAAAAAATCTTGCCGACAGAATCGGCGGGATTCGGTGTTCCTACGAAGGCTATCCTGGCTTCCTCAAAGAGAGGCGGGATTCCCCGAAAGCTGGCCACAAGGACGAAGAAGAACTCCCCGCCCGGACCGATGAAATGATCGCTGCCTCATTATGTCGGCGAGATTTTTTCTGGCTTACGGGCCCGGCAACACGGACAGAATGACCTCACTCTGAAAGCGAGGAAGAGGAGATCAATTCTTGGCACCGGCACAGGATGGGAAGGATTTCGAAGGCGTCTTCCACGGGTGAGAAAACGGGAATGGAATGCTTCTCCAGGTAGTCCCTGGCCTCATCGAAGGAAGGCTTGTCCCCGGTAAAGCTGACGTAGATAGGCTTACGGGGGTATTTCCTGGAAAGTTCAGGAAGGAACCGGTAGGACTCCATCGGAGTGCCGGGAGAGGCGAGGAGAATGGCAACGATCACATCCACTCCTTCGTCGGCGAAAAGAATCTCCGTGACTTTCCGGTAGGCCTCCACCGGCCCCAGGACCGGGGTGATGGCCGACATGTCCACCGGGTTCGAGACGGTTACCCAGGAGGCGCTGATTTCCCTGAGCTTTTTCAGGCTGGCCTCCGAGTGACGGGCGATCTGCAGGCCCGCGGATTCGCAGGCATCGGCCACCACCACCCCCAGGGCTCCGGAAGGGGCCAGGGAAGACACGCTTCTCCCCGGGGGAAGAGCCTGGAAGGCGATTCCTTTGGCCGCGTTGACCAGGTCGGCGTAGCGCCTCACCCGGGCGATGCCCGCCTGCCGGAAAGCCCCGTCCAGAACGGCATCGTTCCCCGCCAGGGAAGCGGTATGGGAAAAGGCCCTCTCCGCCCCCGCCTTCGTCCGTCCCCCTTTGAGAATGATGACCGGCTTTTTTCGGGTCACCCTCTTGGCGGCCTCCAGGAAGCGGCGGGGTTCGCGGAATCCCTCCACGTACATAAGAATCCCCTGGGTCTCCGGGTCCTCTCCCAGGTATTCCAGGACCTCCGAATCTTCCACGTCGATTTTGTTCCCCAGACCGGCTACGCGAGCCACCCCGAAATTCTCCGCCGTGTTGATCCACCGCATGGTGTGGGTGGCAAAGTTCCCCGTCTGGGCGATGTAACTGATGGGCCCCCGCCGTACCTTCCCCAGGGGGAAAAAGGTGGTGGTCAGGTTGACGGGGGTGCTGGTCAGGCCGCTGGTGTTGGGGCCGATGATTCTCATCCCCGCCGACCGGGCGACCTTAAGGATTTCTTCCTGGAGGTTTTTCCCCTGCTCGTCCACTTCTGCATACCCCCCGGAGGCAATGATCACCGCCGGGACCCTTTTCTTGGCGCACTCCTTGAGAGGAGCCAGCGTCTTTTCCGCGGGCACGATGAAGACCGCCAGGTCGATGGGCTCCGGGATTTCCTCCACCGACCGGAAGGAGGGATACCCCAGAATTTCTTCCCCGCCGGGGTTGATGGGGAAGATTTTCCCCTGGTAACCGTTGGCCAGCAGGTTCACCAGAATTTCATTCCCGGCCTTTCCCGGGGTCTTCGAAGCCCCGATGACCGCCACGCTGCGCGGTTCAAAGAAGTGGCGCAATACTTTGGACATGTTTGGTTCCCGTTCCCTCCGGAGTTTCGGGAAGCACCCCGGCGTCGTACCATCTCCTTTGGCGAAATAAAAAACTTACCCCCAGAGGTCGAAAAGCACCCAGAATAAAAAGGAATTTCGAGAGCTCGCTCGGGATCAGGAGATCTTGAGGATTTCCTTCACCTTGCTCACCGCCGAGGCGGCATCCGCGGCGTACCCGTCTGCCCCGATCTGCCGGGCGAATTCCTCGGTCACCGGGGCGCCCCCCACCATGGTCTTCAACTTCCCCCTCAGGCCGGAGGCCTGCAGGGCTTCCACCGTGGCTTTCATCTGCATCATGGTCGTGGTGAGCAGGGCTGACATCCCGATCATGTCGGCCTTGTGCTCCTGGGCCTTCTGGATGAATTTTTCCGGGGGAATGTCGGTGCCGAGGTCAATCACCTCCAAGCCGGCACCCTCGAACATCATTCCCACCAGGTTCTTTCCGATGTCGTGGAGGTCGCCCTTGACCGTCCCCAGCACGATCTTGCCGGCCTGCCGGGCTTTGGACTTGGCCAATATAGGCTTCAGAACCCCCAGCCCCGCATGCATGGCCCGGGCGGCGATGAGAACTTCGGGAATGAAAATTTCATTGTTCTTGAAAAGCATCCCGATCCGGTCCATGGCCTTGATAAGCCCTTCTTTTAATATTTTATCCGGGGAATCCCCCGCATCCAGGGCTTTCTGGGTCAGAGCCTTCACTTCGTCCATCTTTCCAGCGGAAAGAGCCTGGAAATACTTTTCCTGATCAACCATTCTACGTTTCCTCCTTGCCGGGCATTTATTTTCCTCAAATGCTATCTGCTGGCCCTCCTGGGGAAGAACGAGAAAAGGCATAATCTTACCCCGGATTATGCCTTTTCTGAGCCCCGGCCTGGGCCTTCAAACGGCTTTACCCGTGAACCACGCTTTCGTAGATCCTCTTGAACTCCTCCTCGTTGAGCAGCCCCTTCTTCTGAATGGAAGCCTCCTTTACCTTCAGCACAATCGCCTCCCGCTGCTCCGGGGAAGCGTCGGCGTTCATTCTCTCCAGCCATTCGGCCACGGAATCGACCCCGCTGCTCTTCCCCATGACGATCTCGACCGGGCGCTGACCTACCAGGGAAGGAACAAAGGGGCCCAGTTCCAGGGGATTCTCATCCCGGCAGCGCCGGACCCAGCTGGCCACGATTCCGGACTCCACGTTCAACAGGGTTTCGCCCACGATGGGCCGGTTGGAAGGAATCGTGGTGCAGGAGAGCTCGCGCACCAGCTTGGAAAGGGAATAGAAATTTTCAGTTTTGATCCCGATGTCGATCCCGTACATGGTCAGGAGGGCCAGGACCAGTTCCTCCATGGCCGCGTTGCCCGCCCGCTCCCCGATGCCGGTCACCGTAGTATGGGCGACCGTGCAGCCGCAAGCCAGGGCGATCAGGGTGTTGGCCACACCCATGCCGAAGTCGTCGTGGAAATGGGGCTCCAGGGGCTTTTTCACCCGTTCGCGGACCTTTTTGATGAGGTAAGGAACGGCATGGGGGGAAATGCCCCCAAAAGTATCTACCACCGCCAGGGCGTCCAGGTGGCCCTTGGTGGCGATCTCTTCGATGAGGTCCAAGAACCAGTTCAGGTCGGCGCGGGAGGCATCGATGGGGAACCAGACCGTGTAAAGCCCCAATTCCTTGCAGAGCAGGGTGGCCTCGATCGACAGGTCGATGGCCTTCTGCAGGTCCCAACCGTAAGCGTGTTTGATAATGTGCTCGCTGGAGGGAATCTCCACCACCACCCCTTTGACCCCGCACTGCTTGGCCAATTTCACATCCGAGAACCGCGGGCATCCCCGTCTCGATCCGGTGCACCCCGGCTTCAGCCAGGGCCTTGGCGATGCGCAGCTTATCCTCCAGGCTGTAGGCGATGCCCGCCTGCTGCTCCCCGTCCCGCAGGGTAATGTCGTGGATCTTGATATCCTTGGCCGGGGGGAACTTGAATTGCTTCATCACCTCCGGTTCGTAATTCCAGGGGCTGACGAACCACTTATCCGTTTTCCAGGGAGTACCCTTGATTCTCGGGGCCGTCGAAGCTTTCGGCTTTTTCGTCGCCCTGGATGTTTTTAAACCTTTGATGGTTTTGGTTCTCTTGGAAGGTTTTGCCTTCTTCGAAACCTTTGCCGTCTTACCCTTTTTCTTGGCCATTCCTTTGATCCTCCTCTATTGATCCGTAAGTTGAGAGCCGTGAATCGAGAGTTGTTCTGAGCCTCGACCTTAGCCTCAGCCTCGATCTTAGCCTAGCGCCATGAGCTATCCATTATCAGCTATCAGCCCTAAGGCTTTTGCCTCAAACCATGCCTTTGGCGTGGCGCTCCTCGAGTCCCGCTGAAGGCGGCACGGTCCTCAAGTCATGCCGAAGGCATGACGATCCTTATTTCTTTTTTTTCTGACTGGCCGTCCACTCCTTGAATTTGGCCAGCTCTTCCGGGATCATGGGGTAGATGTGCTTGGGCTCGGGGAATTTCTTCGCCCTCACGTCCTCCACGTAATTCGTCAGGGCATCCGTGCAGATCTTGGCTACTTCCGCGTACCGCTTGACGAACTTGGGAGTAAATGCTTCGAAAACCCCCAGCATGTCGCTCACGATGAGCAGCTGCCCGTCGCAGTAGGGGCCGGCGCCGATGCTTAAAACCGGAATCGTAAGCGTGTCCCGGATGTACCCGGAGACCTCGGGGGGGATGGCTTCCAGAAGGATCATCCCGGCCCCTGCTTCCTGGACCGCCAGGGCATCCTCTACCTGGGCCTTGGCGCTGTCCAGGGTGCGCCCCTGGGCTTTGAACCCCCCCAGCTGAGACGAACTCTGGGGGGTGAGCCCGATGTGTCCCATGACCAGCATGCCCGCTTCCACGATGGCCTTGATCTTGCTGGCCACCCGAACGCCGCCTTCCAGTTTGACGCAGTCCACCCGGGCTTCCTTGTAGAACCGGCCGGCATTCTCCACTGCCGCTGCGTCGGTCGTCTGGTAGGAAAGGAAGGGCATATCCCCGATGACGAAGGTGTTGGGCGCTCCGCGGCGGACCGCCTCCGTGTGCCAGATCATCTGGTCCATGATCACGGGCATGGTTCCTTCATACCCGTACACGCACATACCCAGAGAATCCCCCACCAGGATCATGTCGATGCCGGCCCTCTCGGCAAAGGTGGCGGTGGGATAATCATAGCTGGTGATATAGGTGATCTGCTCACCTTTCTCCTTCATGGTGTAAAAATCCTGAATGCTCTTCTTCTTTTTCACGGTTCCTCCTGTCAGACCAAGCGAATAAGGAGTTTTTTATTCTAACCCTGCTTCCATTTCTCCGCAAGGATGGATTGATTGAGTTCCGCTGAGCGTCAACCCTCCTTTTTTCTCATCCCCAGCCTCACTTTTGGTAAATGCGGATGATATCCTTCAAAACGGCAGCCGCGGCCCCCAGGGGATTGGATTTCCCGCCGGAGACGGTGACCCGGTCCATGGTATCCGTGAGGTAGGAGATGGCTTTCTCTGTCCCCCGGACACTGGCCAGGGGGTGATCCAGCGGAAGGCCCATCGGGGCGACGGAGGCCACCACCTTCCCGTCTTTCTTTTCCACCTTGCCGATCAGCTTGATGACCTTCCCTTCTTTCCTGGCCTTTTGAATATCTTCCGGGGTGACCCGGGTGATCCCTTCGACCGGAATATCCTTCAAGGAAAGACCGGCCTGCAGAACTTCATTGGCAATCAGGAGGATTTTGTTGGCCGTGTCCCTCCCCTCCACGTCCAGCGACGGGTCGGGCTCGGCCACGCCCATCTTCTGGGCCTCGGCCAGGGCATCCTGGTACGGCGTCCCCTCCTCGTACATCCGGGTCAGGATGTAGTTGGTCGTCCCGTTGAGGATCCCCTCGGCGCTCAAAACCTCGGTTCCGGCCAGGCAGGAAAGGCCTACGTCCAGGGTGGGCAGGGCGGCGGCCGTGGCTGCGCTGATCATCAATTTCACCCTGGACTCATCGGCCAGGTCTTTGAGCTCCCTGTAGCGGAGAACCAGTGGCCCCTTGGCAGCGGTCACCACGTGCTTCCCGTGGGCCAGGGCGGTTCGCAGGTGGGTCATTCCCGGCTCTCCGTCTCTGATATTGGTGGGGGTAGTCTCCACGAGCAATTCCGCCGCAATGGAGGACAGGGCTTCCTTCCCCGAGAGTCCTTTCTTCCCGAAACCGGGCATATTTTCGACTTTTCCGCCTTTCTTCAAATGGACCATCAGGTCTTCCAGGGGAAGGCCGGCCGGCGAAACCGCTGCCCCCCCGATATCCACCGCAGCGACCACCTTGAGGTTTAAATCATACCGCTTCTGTATATCTTTACTTTTCTGGATCAGCAAGTTGACAAATGCCTGCCCGACCCTTCCCATGCCGCAAACCAGCATGCGCACGTCCATGTTTGACTCCTCGGGTAAGGATTGGACTTCTTGGGGGTATGGTCTTTTTATCAAACTCCAGTGGATTTCGCAAGGGATTGCCACGTAGCTTATTTCCAGCACACAAAACCAGCGGAATCATGCTATAAAAGAGCTGAAAATGGTGGAAGAATGTTTAGAATCAGAAGGCTGGAGGAGGTGAACCCTTGAAAGCGACGATCAAGAGACATCTGGAAGGTATCCGGGTTATCGATCTGACTGCCTGGCTGACGGGGCCTTTTCTCGGCATGCAGCTGGCCGCCCTGGGGGCCGAGGTGATCAAAATCGAAAGGCCCGGCAGCGGGGACGCCACCCGGGCGAGCATCCCCTTTGCCGGACCCGGGGGAGTGGGGTTCGGTAAAAAGGGCCCCGAGCATATCTCGCTCATCAATTTGAAGCGGAATCGGGGCAAGAAAGGCATCACTCTGGACATGAAACAGGACCGGGGGAAGGAAATCTTCCGGATGCTGGTCGCCAGGAGTGATGTGCTTCTCGAGAATTTCGCCCCGGGGACCATGGAAAGCTTCGGGTTTGACTATCCTGCGCTGAAGAAGATCAACCCGAAGATCATTTTCTGTTCCATCGCCGGGTATGGGCAGAGCGGTCCTTACCGGGACCTGAGCGCTTATGACCTCACCATCCAGGCCACGAGCGGGGTCATGGCGGTCACGGGGTTCCCGGACGGCCCTCCCCTTCGCTGCGGGCCATGGATCGGCGACATGGTCCCGGCCCTGTACGGGCTATCCGCGGTCTTGACCGCACTGTTCTCGCGGGAAAAGACGGGGCGCGGGGAAAGAATCGACATATCCATGCAGGATTGCAACTTCGCCTTGGTCATGGACGAGGCTCTGGACATTCTCGTGGCCAGGGGAATTCCCACCCGCCAGGGCAACAAGAGTCCCCGGGCGGTCCCCTGGAGCACCTTTCCCACGAAGGACGGAAACATCGCCATATGCGTTTACACGAACGATCAGTGGAAGGTATTTGTGGAGGCCATTCAAAGAGAAGACTCTTTGCAGGACCCCCGATTCAAGAATCTTGAAGACCGGATGGAAAACGCGGCCGAAGTGGAGGCGATGGTTACGGGATGGAGCAAAAATTTGACCAGCCAGGAGGCCGTGAGGATCCTGCGGGAGAAGAAAATCCCCTGTGCCCCGGTCCTGGAAGCCAAAGAGGTGCTGGAGGACCCTCAGCTGAAATCCCGGGGGATGATCCAGGAGCTGAAGCATCCGCTGGGCGGCAAGACCGGCGCGAAGGCCGCCGGGTTTCCCATCCGCTTTTCCGAGCTCCCCGCCGAATATTCCGGGCCAGCCCCCATGCTGGGTCAGCATAACGAAGAAATCTACATGGACCTGCTGGGCTTCTCCAGGGAAGAATTGAAGCAGCTGGAGAAAGAAAGGGTGATTTGACCCTGTTTTATAAAAAACTTAACCGCAGAGTTCGCGGACCACGCAGATATCTACCGCCACTCGGCATCCGGCGGGTGAAAATTCGTCGTTGCATGCCGCACGACCTCGCGGTCCAGGCCGTGCTTCACGAATTTCGCCCACTCGGCGAAGTGCGCCGTCTCCCGGTGGGCCAGCCGCGCGGCCTCGTCTTTGTAAACCTCGTAGAAAAAAAACTTCAGCGGGTCATCGTTGTCCCGCAGCACGTCGAAGCGCAGGCATCCCGGCTCATCCGCCTCCGAGTGCACGGCATCGTGCTTGATGATCTTCAGGAATTCGTCGAGTGCCGACGGCTTGATGTGGACTTCAATCAGCATGCAGATCATGGCAACCTCTCCTTCATCTCTTCGGTTTCATCTCTCTTCTTCCCGGCCATCCCCGCGAAGTATAGATTGACTGAATTTTCCAGTCAAGGATTCTTTTACCCGATAGGATGATCCGCTGTAATGATCAAAATTTTGCGGAAAGATTCAGCGGGAGGAGGAAAACCTAAAAGATGGAAATTTCCCGGAGGTTCCAAAGCCGCCGGGAGGTTGATCGTGATGTTAGGCAGGGCGGGCTATCTCAATCGCGATATGTCCATCTGAAAGACGATCGGGAATGTTTTCGACCACTGCAACCATCGCTGAGAACCAGCCTCAGATACAGACCACAGCCTACCAGCGGAGTCGAAGCCGATGTCTTCAATGCCGATGATCATCTCGTACGATGCGAGCTTCTCCCCGGTCTTTGGATTCAGCTTGTAGAGCATGCCGAATTGGCTGCCGCTTGATGTAACCCAAAGGTTTCCGTCGCGGTCGAACGCCGCGCCCTGCGCCCGGGTCGGGACCGCAAGCGTGGTTAAAGCGCGCTGTTCTGTCAGGCGGCCTGTACCGTTGAATTCGTCGAAAATCGTGAGCGCAAAGCGGTAGATCTTAGACTTGGCCTCACCCTTGTCGTAGACGCCGGCCCACAGGGCGGTGCCGTCGAAGTCAACGAACGAGCCCTTAACTTCTCCAGCGAGGACAACGGTGCTTTTGAGAGCATTCTGAGCGCTTTGCTGTTCGAAAGCCTGTTGCATGTCGATTCGATATAAGCGCCGAGTATCGGCGACGACCAGCGAGTCCTTCCCCAAATAGGCGAGCCCGCCGGCATGGCCGCAATCCGACGGCAGGTCAAAGAATCCTGTGCAGGTGCCCGTTTCAGGGGCGATTCGGAAGACACGACAGGGCCCCCTCCCCACCTTTGGATCGGTGCTCCTGTAGGCAGAGAGAAGGACCGAACCTTCGGCAACCGTGATCCCCTGGGGTACATACCCATCATCGAGACCTGGCGCCCATATCATCTTCGTGATGGCCTGTTCGTTCGGTGGGGAACTGGGCCCGGAGAGCAGATATCTGGGCTTCTTTCCCAGGACTTCAGCGGCGTATGCATCGATGGCCATCAATGCGATCGCGCATGTGATCAGTGCCGTCAACCTGCGTGTGTTCATCGCCGCCCTCCCGAATCTAAAAAGGCGGACGCCCTTTATATTTACAGTTTTTTACTCTATCGGCCCACGCATCAGCAAAACTGCAAATCTAAAGAGCGTCCCTGATTTTGACACTTGTTCATGATTTATTAGACCGGATTTCAAAAGTTCTTTCTCAACCATGACAGAAGAAACTGTGAGGCCTCGCTGTGCTTGAGAATATCCACCCCATGTCTTGATCCTGGCCAGATTTTCAAATCGCTTTTTCCTTTGGCCCGGTTGATATAAAGCTTATTGTCCTGAGCTGCCCTGTAATTATTCCCCCAATCCTTTTCAGAAGTCATGAAAAGAATCGGTTTATCACCATACTCGGACAACAGTTGCTGAATGGAGCCGCTGCCAGCAGCAAAAACCTCCTTACCGGACAAGGAAATCAACACCAAAGCCTTGAACCTGTATTTAACCCCCGATTTCAACGCTACTCTTGATCCAAGACTAGTGCCGATCGCGCAGACCCGCTTCAGATCAACACCGCTCTGCTGGGACAGAAAATCAATTGCGCTTTTCACGTCTTGGTCAACCAAGAGATCGAGATTTTGCCTTTGAATGGTTTGAATCTGCTGGGCAATATTTCCCGCCCTTGCGATGAGATCTTTATACCTGAAATCCATGGCTAATACGCCGAATCCGGCTTCGTTAAGTCTGGCAGAGAAACTACCGAAGTTTTTCCTATCGCACCGAGTGTCGGGCAGCAAAATGACCGTAGGGGATTTGGGGAGAAGCGGCGGCAAGTAGTCGAAATCAAGCTTTATCTGGTCACCGGTTACGACGGATACAGACCTTTGGGCGGTTTGCGATGTGGCACATCCAACGGTAATGGTAAGCAAAAGCAAGCCCATCGATAGGATTATTTTGAGATTCACGAATTCCGCCTCTTTTTCTACTTTTCTGCTAGTCGGACCCGGCTAATTATTTGATACCCAGAGATACATGACCAAAAAGAAGCTATTATTTTACCTTAAATCCTCATTTTTGCCTTAAGAAAGAACCTAATAAGCGGTCGTAGGTTCTCGTAACAAATAAGACCAATTCGCCCTTGGCATTCTTGCCCCCTTAGATAGCGTTTTTTAGGGCCAAAAATGCTGTTTTAAGGCAAAAAAATCCGCCCTTTTAGGGCAGTTCTCCTGCAATTTCCAATG
>LJUR01000017.1 GCA_001304105.1 Deltaproteobacteria bacterium SM23_61 | reverse complement strand
TGGCCATTTTGATCTTCCGGGAAGGGAAGGAAAAGAGGGCCGCTTTTCGCCCTGCATCCTGGCGCTGAGCATTTAACCATTTCTGCCTCTGCGTTCTCTGCGACTTCTGCGGTTAGGTTTTTTTATTCCGCAATTTTTATCAGGGGATCTCTCTCATTTCCAGGAACGCCGCGGCCCGCGGGTCCTTCTTTTTCTTTTGGAAAAGGACGTCCACTCCGTGTTCGCATAGATTCTTGAAGTCACAATAGTCGCAATCCCGGTCTTTCTCCCGGAAGGGGAAAAAGGTTCCTTCCCTTATGCCCCGGGATATGGTTTCCAGGATCTTCTTCAAATTCCCTTCCTTTTCCGCCCATCGGTCTCCGCGGAAAGGAATGCGGGCAAACTTTCCCTTCCGGCTGACGCTGCAGTATTCGGCCCAGCTCTTTTCCAGGTCCGCTTCCTTCCAGATCCGGCATGCCGCCATGAGGTAGAGGGGGAGCTGGAGGGTGGTTCCCCCGCAGAAACCGTCTTCTTCTCCCTGTAATATACCGGTCTTGTAATCGATGACCCGCAAGGAATCTCTTGCCGGAGAAAAATCAACCCGGTCCATTCGACCCCGAAGGAAAAAGGCCGCTCCATCCTTGAGGGCCAGGGAGATGGGTTCGCCAGCGCCTCCTTTTTGGGAACGCCGGCTTCCGTGTCCGAAACGAACTTCGAAAAGGGAGGGCGTCATCCATCCCTCTGCCTGCGCCTCCTTTTCCAGGAAGGCGCGAAGGTCATCGAGGATCGATTGGCGGTCGATCTCCCAGAGCAGGGGGTAGCCGGTCCAGCCCTGAGTCTCCGCGGCGGTAAAAGATCTGCGTGCGGTCTCCTCCAGCATCTTCCAGTAAGGTTCCAGGTTTTCTCGGCGCAAAGGTCCCGGGTATTTCTTCGATGCGGCCTCGTAGAAGCGGAAAAGAATTTCGTGCACGATCGTCCCCCGCTCCAGGGGCTGAATCCGGCGGATCTCCTCGGGAGAAGGAAGAGGCTTCAGACCCAGAATTTCCGCAAGAAAGTAGTGAAACGGACATGCCGCATAGGTTTCCAGCTTGGTAGCGGAGAGGACCTGCCCGGAGAGGGCGAACCTCTCGCGCAGAACCTTGCGGGCCCGGGCAGAGGTCAAGCAACCGTCGTACTCGGTGAAGGTATGGAAGCCCCACCGCCGGAGGGCCAGTTCTGCTGAGCGGTTAAAAAAAGGAAAGGCCCTTCGAAAATAGGATACTTCGCTGCGATCCCGGGTGCGGAACGCTTTGCCCACCTGGCTCAGGTCGAATTCCCCCTCATCGATCGTCTCGGCGGAATCTTCCGGGGCGAGGCGGGAGAGAGGAACGCGCGCGTATTGGGGAATCTTCTCCAGACGGCTGTAATCCATGGCTTCCCCGCACAGGGCTTCCCCCACCCGGAGAAGGAAAAAAGAGGGGATTCGTTCCCGCCCGGTGGAGGGATCGAGGCGGGGGTAGGAAAGAATCAGTCTCTCCCTTGCGGCTCCCAGAGCCAGGGTGAAGAGGAGTTTCTCTTCCGCAAAGCGGTATCGCTTCAAGGGCAGGTGGCCCTTTTCTTTCAGGTCCTGGTTCATGGCCTGCCGTTCCGGGTCCAATAGCAAGGGATCCTGACGAGGGGATGCGGGGAAGGATCGTTCCACCAGGCCGGGGATGAAAACCGCCCGGAAGGAAAGGCCGCGGGCGGGCATCAAATCCGATACACAAACACCGCCTCTCTGGAAAGATCCGTGGGGAAGCGTCTTCTCCTCCAGGGCTTCAGTGACAATCTCCTTGAATTGTCGAACCTGAACCTCCCGGCCGAGGGAGTCGAGAGTTCCTAACGATCGGAGGACATCGCCGATGGCCTGGCGATCCCCGTTCGCTTCAAAATAAGATTCCAGCAGGATAAGGGAAGCCTTTACCATTCCCTTCCAGCTGGAATTCCGGGGAAACCGGTCCAGGGCCGGGAAGAAGTCTTTCAGGAAGACGTGGAAATGTTCTGCCTCCCGGATCAGGGCTTCACTTCCTTCCTCTTCTTCCTGTTGCTCTTGCTGGGCCGTCCAGGAGGCCAATTTCTCTTCCCACTGTTGTCTCCCCTCCACAATTCCAGCCTCCCGGGAGATGAGGTCCCAGTGAGAAGTGGACGGTTCTTCGGGCAAAAACCGCTCCCAGGCCAGAGGAGCGAAGGTCAGGAACTCCATGACCTCGCTCCGCCGGAAGTTACCGCTCAGCAGGTCGAGAAGAAGGAGCAGACTCTTTCCCGCGTGGGTCCGGGAGAGAGGTTTGCCCCCCTGGAGATGGATGGGAACCTGGAGGTTTTCAAAAGTCTCCTGGAGGAGAGGGGCATAGAGGTCGAGGTTGCGCAGGAGGACGGCCATTTCATGGAAAGGAATTTCCTCCTCCCGGGCCAGGCGGAGAACCTCCCTGGCAATCTCCCGCACCTCCTGTGCTTCGCTGGGAGCGGCAATGATTCGGACCGTGCGATCCTCGCCGGTGGAATGAGCTTTGGGCCTTTTCCCGAATATCTCTTCGGAAACAACTTCCACCAGCTTGCTTACCCTCGAATTTGGTTTTCCGAGAGATTGGGGCTGGAACCCCAGGTTGCGGTACCAATGTAAGACCGGGGCCGCATAGGCGAACCCCTGCGTTTCCCGCCAGGGCATAAAAGCCGTCAGGGTGAGATGCCGGGTGCAGGCCTCGAGAAGCCGCTTCTGGCTCTCGGTAAAGTCATAGAAACCGTAAACCGCCAACTCCCGGCTGCCGAATATTTCGGGAAAACGTTGGGCTTCTTTTCCGCCGCGGAAAAGGAGTTCAGAGGTCGAATAAAAACCCCGGCTGGCAAGCGAACGGTGGTCCTGGTACAGGGCATGGAGTTCGGAGATCTTCCGGGTTCCCAACAAAGGCAGGGTTTCGATGCCGCCATCGGCCAGATCCCGGAAGGTGGCCGAAAGGGCCCGCTGAAAACCCCTCCGGTCGGCGATCGGGCCGAAGTAACTTCCCTCCTGGATTTTTTCGGCCAGGGTAGAGATGAGGACAAGATCGCCGTAAGTCGGCAGAGGGCGGAGCCCTTCCCGATCCAGAGGTTCAGCGGCCATGGCCCGGGCCAGGTCGATGAAGGTAAGCAAACGGAGGTTGATGTGGTTCAGCCCCTGCCGGACAAGCTGCCTTCGCAGGTAGAGGCCGAGCAGGTTGGACCCGACCAGAACCACGAGGGGGGCAAAGCGGTCTTTTTCTTTCTTCCCTCTGACCCAGGCCAGGAAAGCGTTCTCCAGTCCGGGCTGGAAGGGTCCGAGAAAAAGGGTGAAGTTTCCCTTTTCTTTTTCGGGTTGATTTCGTTTGGCCATGGGCTGAAATCCGATATAATAATAGCGGGAATGCAAACCCAAATAAAGTTCAAATTCTGAAATCAGAAGTTTGAACCGTATTTTAGCCCGACTTCAAAAGGCCGCAACGGGAAATGGTGAGGCAGGATGTTCAAAGAGTCTAATTCTTTTTACGGCTGGAAAATTGTCTGGGTGGGCATCATCGGCATGGTCCTTATCTACGGGATCCGCCACTCCTTCGCGGTTTTCTTTACCCCCATTCTGGAGGAATTCAGCTGGAGCCGGGGAAACATCTCCATCATGATGTCCCTGAATGTACTCATCTACGGCTTTTTGGCCCCGGTTGCGGGCATCCTGGCGGAGAGATGGAAAGTACGCATTTTATTGCCCCTGGGGATCGGCATCCTGGGGGCGGCAACCGCGGGGTGCGGCTACGCCCGGGAGCTGTGGCATTTCTATGTTCTCTTTGGAGCCCTCATGCCCTTGGGCAGCGCGCTTGCCGGGTGGCCCATCATCTCCCCGGCTTTAATGAACTGGTTCGTCAGGAAGCGCGGGCTGGTCCTGGGGATCGGCCAGATGGGGGGAGGCCTCAGCTTCGTTTACACCATCTTTGTGAAATACAGCATTCTTGAGGTGGGATGGAGGACCACCTTCCTGGTGCTGGCGGGGATGGTGGTTTGCGTTCTTTTTCCCCTATATTTCCTGTTTTTTTATTATCGCCCCCAGGATAAAGGGCTGGTCGCCTATGGTTGGGATGAAAAGACCCCGCCTCCCGGAGGAGAAAAGAGGATGGGCGGAGCCAGAATACCCGTTGGCCGGAATTGGACATTTTCCCAGATTCTGCGTTCCTCCCAGCTGTGGCTGCTGGTTTTCTCTTATGCCCTCTACTGGGGGGTTGCGGGATACCTCGTCCTGGCGCACCAGGTCCGGTTCGCCGAGGATGCTGGCTACAGCAGCATGTTCAGCGTCTCCATCTTCGCCCTCTTCGGGGTAACTGTGTTCCTGGGCCAGATGTCGGGCTTCCTATCGGACCGGGTGGGGCGGGAGAAGGCGGCCACGGCGGCATCGGCCTTATCCATCGCCGCTCTGGCGGCCCTGCTGTTTGTTCGCGACAATTCCAACCCTTGGCTCCTGTATGTGTACTCCATCTGTTTCGGATACGGGGGAGGCCTCTTCACGCCGACGATCTTTGCCGGTTCGGCGGACATTTTTTACGGCCGGTATTTCGGTACGGTTTCGGGACTGCTGCTGACCGGAATGGGGGTCGGAGCGGTCTTTGGACCCTGGCTCGGCGGATACATTTACGATGTGACCGGAAGCTACCGCCCGGCCTTTGTTCTGTGCATGGCCTGCATCGCCCTTTCCTGCTTGATCCTCTGGATCGCCGCCCCCCGGAAGGGAATCAAACCCCATCCGATCCAATCAAAAGAATAAAGATGAACCGCAGAGGACGCGGAGTCCGCAGAGCAAACAAATTGGAATGATGGAATAATGGAATGTTGGGTTTAAGTATTTTTGTTTTTACCCATTATTCCATTGTTCCGCTATTCCATTATTCCTTTTTCCCACTCTACAGTGAACAGATCTCAAATTGGCAATATGGAATCAAGGTCGGATGGTGGGTTTTCGGAGAAGGAGAGAGGCGGTCATGCCGGCGAAAGCGACCAGGGCGGAGAGGATGAAGGCGGGGGTGAAAGAGCCGGTGAAGTCGGCGATCCTCCCGGCAAGGGGAGGGGCCAGGGCCTGTCCTGTGCCAAAGATCAGAATCGTGAACCCGAGTGCCGCCGGGGCCAGGCGGGGGCCCACCGTATCCCCTACCGCCGCAGAGATGATGGAGGGGACGGACCAGGCGGACAACCCGAATAGAATCGTGGAGAGCAAGTAGCCGGCGTCCGACTTCATCAGGCCAAAAATGAGGTAGCAGATTCCCTGGGTCAAAAAGACCAGGGCCAGCCCGTACTTCCGGCCGATGAAGATGATGTACGAAAAGCCGAAGGTGAAAAAGATGGCCGCCAGGTGCCAGAGGGCGCGGGAGGCGTAAAGATTCTTCAGGGAAAAAGAATGAGCGGACGGAGAGGGGAGAATCTTGACGGGTTCCCCAAAGGGCTTCAAGCCTTTTTCTTCCGGATGATTTCGGAGGAATAGATAATTCAGAAGGGCGATGAGCAGGGTCGTGCCTCCCAGGACGTACCAGGAAACCCGCCATCCATACCCGGGAAAGCCCTCGAGGATCAAGGGAATCAGCGGACCCAGAAGGACCAGAGCGATGCTTGAGCCGCTCACCAGAATTCCGTTGGCCATCCCCCTCCGGCTGGAGGCGAACCAGGCGGAGGCCAGGGCCATGATGGGGACATTGGAGGCGGCGCTCCCCGCCCCGGTCAACGTGCGCATGGCCAGGGCGAATTCAAAGGAATCGGAGGTTCCGGTCAGGAAAAGGCTGAGGGCCACTAGAACCAGGGCCGCCGAGATCACCGGCCGGGGGCCGATTCGGGTGGCCAGATAACCCCCCAGGAGAGAAAAGATCAGGTAGCCGATGAAATTCCCCGTCCCGATCCATCCCATCTGGGTGTAGGTGAGGGAAAGGCCTTCTTTCATGGCCGGAAGGATGGGAGTGTAGGCAAAACGCCCAAACCCCAGCGCACCCATGACCCCGATGAACCCCACCAGCAGGATGATCCAGCCGTAATGAAAACGTTCTTTCACCGTGCCCATTGTAGTTGCATAACACAGGTCCGGTTTTTTCGGAAGGAATTTCTAGGGTCGTGTCCCGGAAATAGGCTGACAAAAATCGGACTCGGTGCCGGGACCCGAGGGGCAGACCGCCGCCCGCCCCCAAAACAGGCAGTGGTTCCTCCGGAGCTCACGGAGATCTTACGACGTATATGCCAACGTAGGGGCGATTCATGAATCGCCCCTACGGATCTTACGAAGGGGCAGCCCGCCCTGACGGGGTTCCTTTGCGGAAGCCCGGGGATCCGACAGGAGCGGGTTTTTTCCCGCCGGGTTTTGGCGGCGGACGGCGGTCCCCCCCTCGGGTCCACGTGGGAATTGATTCATATTATTTTTGGGACACGCCACCTGTTCCCCGTACTGGTTCCTTGTTGCTCGTTGAATTCGTGTCCTGAGTCACAAATTCGGTTCATCATTTTCCCATGGCCCGGGCGGAGGATCGATGGGCGCCGCCAAAATCGGCCGGAGCAAACCCTAGTAAATCGGGTTCCCCTGTATTCCGCAAGGTGACTCTAGCCCATAGGAAGAGGCCCATGTAAGGACAAAATAAAACTCCATTCACGAAGATTCGAAATAAGTTCGACCTTGACTCAAGAGAGAGGGCCGCCTCTTTTTGGCAAGCGCAGCGAGCCTTCGCCCGGGCCATCGCTCCCCCCTTGAATTCGGCAGAGCACTTTTTACTCAGGAATGGTTTTCCGGCCAGATTTGCTTTGAAATGGGACCCAAATTGTTGTAATGGATAGAAAGAACAAGGCAAGATGGACTTAAAGAAGGAACCCGATTCATTCAGGCCAGATTCTCATGGAAAGGAAGGTCCCACCTGAAACCTCTCCTTCATGCCGAACTGATCAATGATCCCTTCGGAGACCCGGCGCTCTTTGTGGAGATTCTGTGGGAGCACCGAGCTTTGCTCTTCGATATGGGCGAGATCGGGGCCTTTCGTCCGGCCAAGCTTCTGAAGATCTCCCACGCTTTCGTCTCCCATACCCACATCGATCACTTTGTGGGTTTCGACACCCTGGTCCGCCTCATGCTGAACCGGGAGAAGGCCCTGAGGGTCTTTGGACCGCCGGGGTTCCTGGCCAACGTCCGGGGAAGGCTTGCCGGTTATACCTGGAACCTGACCGAGGGCTATCCCTTTTCGGTGATTGCCGCCGAAGTCCATCCGGATCGAATCCTCTCGCAAACCTTCCGGAGTCAGCAGCGCTTTTTGCCGGAAGAAAAAAGGGAGGCTCCCTTTACCGGGATCCTGGAGAAGGATTCTCAGCTGAAGATATCCGCCGTCCACCTGGATCATTTCATCCCCAGCCTGGCCTTTGCCCTGGAGGAGCGGTTTCACATCAACGTGCACAAGGAACGCCTGTCCGAGAGGGGCCTTTCCATCGGACGGTGGTTGAAAGAGATGAAGGACGCCCTGTGGAGAGGGGAGCCGGCGGAATTCCCCTTGCGGGTTCCCCTGGAAAGTGCCAGAAGGGGGGAAGAAAAAGTATTCCCCCTGGGGTCACTGAGGGATACGGTGACCCTCACCCCCGGCCAGAAGATCGTCTACGTGGCGGACTGCCGCTTCAGCGAAGAAAATGCCCGCCGGATTATCCAGCTGGCCGGGGGAGCGGATCTGTTTTTTTGCGAGGCAGGCTTTCTGGACAGGGATCGCAACCGGGCGGAAGAGAGAGGCCACCTTACCGCCCGCCAGGCCGGGGAACTGGCCCGTCAGTGCAGAGTGAAAAAGCTGCAGGTCTTCCATTTTTCACCCAAGTATGAGAAGGAGGCGGAAGAAATGTTTCGGGAGGCCGAGCAGGCCTTTCGAGGCTGATCCGTCACTACACAGGGCGGCTACGCCGTAACCAAAAAATTTTTATTGGACACAGATGGACACAGATAAACACAGATTTTTTTGGCAAAAGACATAAAAACAAAAGACTTAATGGGACACGGATAAACGCGGATAAACACGGATAATGGTTGATAAAAAAGTCTTAACAAAATTTAAAGAGTTTGCAGGCTGCGCGGTACGGGGAGAATAAAGGAATAACGGAATAGTGGAACAATGGAATAATGGGCAGAAACTGAAATTCTTAAACCCAGCATTCCATTATTCCATCATTCCAATGTTCCAATCCCCCATGGGGTCATTTCACCCGGGTCCAGATGTTGGTCTTCCCGATCAGGGAAATGCCGATGAACCCGCGGACCTTCAGCCGGTCCGGGTTTTCCAGGGTCATCTTGCACTTGTAGGTTTTTCCATCCCGCGGGTTGTAGATAAACCCTCCCTCCCAGAGATTTTCTCCGGAGTGGGTGAACCCCCAGACGAGATTCATCCCCAGGATGGGCCTTTCCCTCTTGGACGCCTCGGGATTCTCCCGGTCCACCTTGGGTTTTCCGGCCATGCCCTTGGGGTCGTCGGCAGGGTAGTTGGGTTCTTTCAGCAGGATGATTTTCCCGCAGAATTTCCCCTCACAGGGGTAGACCTCAATTTGCGCATCCTTTTCCTCATTCCACCACGTTCCCACGATGGCGTCCGGTTTCTGCGCGGCGGTGGTTGAAACCAGCATGATCGTGATCGCCAGCGGAAGGACCATAAGAAATCTTTTCATCGTTTTACCCCCGGAGAATAAGATTCGGTAAGGCAGCATAAAAACGCCGATGGGACACAGATTAACACAAGAGGGCAAAGCCGCGACAGAAAGTCTTATGTTGGACACAGATGAACACAGATAAACACAGATTTCTTGGCAAAAGAATAAAAGAGAAAAGACCTAAGGGGACGCGGATGAACACGGATACAGGCGGATAAGGATTCATGAAAAAAATCAAGAAAGATGAGAGACTTTGCAAAACAGTATTTCAGATGAACACAGATTTTATACCAGAAAAAGGGGTAAAGATATATAGTTCATCTCCAAATTCGTCGAAAGCCAAAGAGCTGGTTTTTTCAGAATGTCCTGAGATTTCATTAGCCCGGAAGAAAAGCCATCTTGTTTGCAATCATGAGCGCATTACTTTTTTACATGAATCGTTTGACAAGAGCAGGAAAGGAGATTACACTCAGGTAACCAAAAGGGAAATTTTGACAAAAATCCAATAGGCAGGAAGGAAAAGATCATGGCCGAAGCAAAATATTCTTTTCATTCTCTCATGGAGATCACCAAGCGGCCCGCCAACGTTTTTGTGGAAGGGCATGGATCCTGGCTGAAAGATGCCGACGGCAAAGAATACCTGGATTTTGTGCAGGGATGGGCGGTGAACTGCCTGGGACATTCGCCCCGACCTCTGGTGGAGGCCCTTTCCAGGCAGGCGGCCAAGCTGATCAACTGCAGCCCCGCTTTCTACAACGAGACCATGATTCGCCTCGCAGACCTGATTGTCAAACACAGCTGCCTGCAAAGAGTCTTTTTCGCCAACTCCGGGGCCGAGGCGAACGAAGGGGCGGTCAAGCTGGCCCGCAAGTGGGGGGCCAAGAACAAGAACGGGGCCTACGAGATCGTAACTCTGGACCATGCCTTTCACGGCCGCACCCTGGCCATGATGTCCGCCTCCGGGAAGGCGGAGTGGAAGCAGCTCTATGAGCCGAAAGTGCCCGGTTTTCCCAAGGCGGTCCTGAATGATTTGGGGAGTGTAAAGGCGGCCCTGAATGAAAAAACCGTCGGGGTCATGCTCGAGCCGATTCAGGGGGAGGCCGGGGTTTTTGTGGCCACCCAGGAATTCATGAAAGGGCTGCGCGATCTCACCCGGGAAAAAGGGATCCTTCTGATCCTGGATGAGATCCAGACCGGCATGGGGCGAATGGGTACACTCTTCGGCTATGAACAGTACGGCATTGAGCCCGACATCATGACCCTGGCCAAGGGGCTGGGGGGCGGAGTTCCCCTTGCCGCGCTGGTGGCTAAAGAAGGCGTCTGCGTGTTCGAGGTCGGCGACCAGGGGGGCACGTTCAACGGCAATTCGCTCATGATGGCCGTGGGAATCGCAGTATTCGAAGAGCTGACCAAGCCGGGATTTCTGGAACAAGTCGCCAAGACCGGAACCTATCTCCAGGGCCGGCTGGAAGAGCTCTCCAGGCAGCTGGGACTCGGCGAAGTGCGGGGGAAAGGGCTCCTTTGGGCTCTCGACCTGAACAAGGAGAGCGGTCCTCAAGTCGTCGAGGAATGTTTGAATCGGGGACTCTTGATCAATTCCCCGCGCAAGAATACCCTGCGGTTCATGCCCGCTTTGACCGTCAGCCGGGAAGAGGTGGATCGAATGATGGATACGCTGAAAAGCGCTTGGCAAAAAATCGGTTGAAGAAATTTCCCAGAAATCCGAAAAGAAGAATACCTCTGGAAAAAACCCGGGGATCATGACCCGGGTTTTTTTCTGGGGCAGAATAAGCAGATAAGGCTTCGATTTCAATACCATTTTTAAGAGGAAGATTGATTTTACGGGGTGGCATTCGCTATACTATGTAAAAGTAGGCGCTTGGCAAACAAGGCGGCAGGAAAGTCCTGGAAACTTTGCGGGAGGCTGTTTTTAACCGGGCCGGGTCAGGATGAAAGAACAGAGCGAGACCAGAGATCAAATCATCGAAGAACTGAAAACCCTCCGCCGGCGGGTTGGGGAACTGGAAAAACTCGAAGAGGACCGCAAGCGGCTTCAGAGCTCACTGAAGGAGAGCGAAAAGAAGTTTCAAGAGTTCTACGATGAAGCCCCGGTGGGATACCACGAACTCGACACCAAGGCGAGAATCACCCGGGTCAACCGCAAGGAGCTCCAGATGCTGGGCTACAGTCCCGCGGAGATGCTGGGGAAGCCCGTCTGGAAATTCTTCGAGGAAGAAGATACCACCCGCAAAGTCATCCTCGCCAAACTCTCCGGCGATGTTTCCTTCCACAACACCTTCGAACGCACCTACCGGCGGAAAGACGGAACCACCCTTCCGGTATTGGTGGAAGACCGGGTCATCCGGGGCAAGGGGGGTCAGATCGCCGGCATCCGCTCCACGGTGGAAGACATCACCGAGCGGAGGCGCACCGAAGAGGCCCTGCGCAAGAGCGAGGAGCAGCTCCGCCAGTGGCAGAGAGTGGAAGCGATCGGAAGACTGGCCGGGGGAGTCGCCCATGACTTCAACAACCTGCTCATGACCATCAAGGGCTGCAGCGAGCTTCTGCTGGGCGCATTCGACCGCCGCGACCCCCGGCGGGAGGAAGTGGATGAGATTCTGAAAGCGGCTGACCGGGCCACCTCTCTCACTCGCCAGCTCCTGGCCTTCGGGCGAAGGCAGGTCCTCCAGCCCCAGATCTTGGACCTCAACGCCGTGGTCATGAACATGGACAAGATGCTCCGCCGGCTCATCGGTGAAGACGTCCAGCTGATCACCTGCCTGGACCCGAACCTCTGGTCGGTCAAGGTGGACCCGGGCATGATCGAGCAAGTGGTCATGAACCTGGCGGTCAACTCCCGGGACGCCATGCCCAGCGGCGGTAAATTGACCATCGAAACGACCAATGTGACCCACGATGAAGAGTATGCCAGCCATCACGTGTCGGTGAAGCCCGGATCCTACGTCATGCTGGCGATCAGCGACACCGGATGCGGAATGGACAAGGAAACCCAGTCTCATCTCTTCGAGCCCTTTTTTACCACCAAGGAAACCGGGAAGGGAACCGGGCTGGGCCTCTCGACGGTTTACGGGATCATCAAACAGAGCGGGGGAAACATCTGGCCTTACAGCGAGCCGGGCCTGGGAACCACTTTCAAAATCTACCTGCCCCGGGCGGAGAAAACGGCCAAAGCCTACAAACCCAAACTCAAACCCAAAGAAGCCGGGACGCCGGGGGGAACGGAGACGATTCTCCTGGTGGAGGATGAAGAGGCCGTCCGCTCCATGGTCAGCAAGGTCCTCCAGAACAGAGGCTACACCGTCCTGGAGGCTCGCCATGGGAACGAGGCCGTCGAAGTCAGCGAGCGGTACGAAGGCTCCATCAACCTCATGGTGACCGACGTGATCATGCCCCAGATGAGCGGCCGGGAGCTCGCCGAGCGCCTGGGGACCCTGCGTCCGAGTATGCACGTTCTCTACATGTCCGGGTACCCGGATAATACCATCGTCCAGCACGGAGTGCTCGAGCCGGGCACTTCTTTTCTCCAGAAGCCCTTCACCATCAGCGCCCTGGAGGCCAAGGTTCGGGAAATCCTGGATGGGGCCCGCAAAGGGGGAGGGGAGATCCAGGCTTTCGAACAGATCAGCCTCTTCCGCAAATAGGCAAAAAATACCCGGCCTGGCCTTATTCCTGGTTCCTGATCTTTTCCTTTATTCCCGCAGATTCCAACAAAAATTCAATGGGTTGAATGAATTGATCGCTTTCCTCCGCGGGGGTTGGCATGCCCCCTGCATCGGGTCTATGGGTGAAGAAAGGGGGTAAGAGCGACTATGCCCGAATTAATCGAGAACAAGGCCAAGGTGGTCCATGCCGCCGTGGGGCCGATACCAGAATATGTGGAGGTTTTGGATTGGGAGGGGAAATCCCTGACCTTTATCCTCGTGGATGAAATTCGCCCCCCGGAGCCCCCGCTTTTTGTTGCCCCCGAAGAGAACATTCCTCTGGAGTCTTAGGAGCCGGGGGAAGAATTCCGTTCCCCCAGGCTCCAGAATTCAGACCGAAAAGCCCCCCCTTTTCTCCCTCTTTTGAAGAATTCTTAAAAAATTTCCGTCCTTCGGGAGGACACCCAAAATTTTTTTCTTTCTGCGGGCATGGATACTTCCGGGGATTTTCCTGATTTTCCTTCGTTTATGTCAAGAGCCCTCTTTATCGGATTCAAACCTTTAAGCTCGATTAAAGTTTTTCGGCGAAAATGACGATCTTTCGGACAGATCCATGAAGCGGACCGTTTTTCCGTTCTCCCCTTCCCCTTTGAGAATGGGGCCAAGGCAGGAGCGAGAGGGAAACGGCCGAAGCAATCTCATAATCATGAGCAGCAATTCCGTGGCCGCGCTCCCTTCGGTCCCCCGCTATGACCGACGGGGATTGCCCCACAGCCGGTATTCCCAACGGACTTTGCCCCGGGCGGGAGGGCTGGAACGCCGATGACCGACTCAAGGGAGAATGCATGAATATGGAAAAAATCCTGACTGCCAAAGAACTGAGTCAATTCTTGAAGCTAAGCGAATCGACCATCTACAAGCTGGCTTCCAACGGGGAGATTCCGGGCTTCAAGATCGGGGATTCCTGGCGCTTCGATCTGGAAGAGATCCAGAAAATGATCCGGGAGTCCAAAAAGCGCAGACTTCGGCTGAGGAGCCCCCTGGAGGGAAGGGAAGAGAGGGCCGAGAAGAGATTCAGCGATTGAAAACCACCGGGGAGGGATGTCTTGAAGTTTCAAACGGGAGAAATCATAAGCGGCCTGAAAGTAAGGCGGTCCCTCCAAACCCTCATTGATTCCCACCACCCCTGTAAGGTCAAAATCCCCAACACCCCCTTCTCCTGGGAAGCCCGCATCTCCGAAATCCGGGAAGAGGGAAATTGCAGCTACCTTTTCATCGATGGGATCCGCGGATTCGAGCAAACCCTGCCCCCGCTTCAAGAGCGGAAGATCACCCTGGAATATGCCGACGCCCAGGTCTTCTTCTGCCATTTTCATGCCGGGGTGGTGGATGTCTCTCCCCAGTCCATCTGGGTGGAATGCCCCGAGGTGATCTACCGGATGCAGCGCAGGGCTTATCACCGGATCAAAGCCACGGGGGGAACAGAAATCGTTTTTCCCCTGGAGGAGGAAACCGAGGTCAGAGGCCGGGTGCGGGACTACAGCCTTGGGGGAGTGGCTTTTTTCGCCCATGCCGATCTGCCCCTGAAACCCGACGAGCATTTGAAAGGTCTCTTCCTCCGGATTCCAGAAGGGGGGGATTGGTTCACGGTGGAGATCTCCCTGGCGATCGTCCGGCGGGTGGAACCCCCTGGCCAGAACGGCATGCGGGTCTACGCTTTGGAATTTTTGGACCTGGAAGAAACGATGAAGAAGCGTCTCAGCCAGCATGTTGCGGAGATCCAGAGACACCTCTTGCGAAAGTTTAAAAAGGGCGTTCCTGCGGGGGAACTCTCGGAATCTTTAGGAGCCTGAACCGGTCGGGCGAAATTCCATCCTCCCTTTGGGGAGGGAGATTTCACGAAGTTCTGAAGGAGAACCCTGGAGGGATTCTTTCATGGGCCCCAGCAATGCTCCCGGAGGGGGAATGATACCGAACATCGTGACCGCAAAAGAGGTTGGACAGTATCTGAAACTTTCCGAATCGACCATTTATAAGCTTGCCGCCAGCGGGGAGATTCCGGGCTTTAAGATCGGGGATTCTTGGCGGTTCGATATGGAAGAAATCCTGGAGATGATCCGCGAGTCCAAGATCGGAACCTCCCGGGAGGGTGCCGGGCGGGGGGAGATGCCCAACGGCGGAATTCGGAAAGGGCATGGAGTCCGCGGCGAAAGGCGATCAGGCTATGGGGAAGAAAGGCCAAGTGGAGAACCTAGGTAAAAAAGGAAGCTCGGGAAGAAGGGAAACGGGGAAAGGGTCGATCCTACAAACATGGACTCATCTGCCGAAATCATTCGCGGAACGGAAGTAAAAGAAACCCTGCAGAATCTGATTCTTTCCGGGCAGATGTGCAAGATGGAGATCTCCGGGAACTCCCATTGCTGGCTCACCCTGCCATCAAGAATGGGAGAGGATGAAAAAGGAATTCTCCTGCTGGTCGATCACTTTCGGGATTTCGAGGAGATCTTTTCCGCCTCCCAGGGGGAGGAGATCCTGGTCGAATACCTGGAGAACGACGAAGTTCCCTGCCGTTTTCTCTCCCGGATCTCGCAGATTGACTTCCGGGGCGTCTGGGTGGAAATCCCCAAAAAAATTCAGAGGAATCAAAAAAGAAAGTTCTTCCGCCTGCGGGCCCCTGTGGGAACCGAGCTCTTCTTCCCGGGGGACGAAGGGAAGGAGGAGAAAGCGACCGTAAAAGACTACAGCCTGGGGGGCATCGCTTTCTTAACCAGCAGAGTAGTAGGCCTGAAACCGGGAGACCGAATCGAAAACCTGAGATTATGCATTCCCGAAGGAAGGGGGATTCTCGAGGTTTTCATCCCGTTGGCGACGGTGATCAGGGCGAAGCCGAATTTTTCCCAAGGGCAAACCTTTTATGCCCTGGAATTCCTGGAGTTGCCCGAAGGTATCAAAAAGGAATTCACCCGGCATATTTTCCGAAAACAGAGGAACCTCTTCCATCGGGTAATAAAATAGGATGGATTTCCAGGGGTTTGAACAGGGCAAGAAATCTTCCGGCCAGCCTCAAGTCCCGGAGATTTTTGACGATAAAAGGGACGGCAAAAAAGAAAGAGAAATGAGCTCAGGAGGAATCTGGGTGAAGTCTTCGGGAGACGGGGAGAGGGAATAATGAATCTCCTGGAAGCGGTTCTGCAGTCGGTGACCCAACTGCCCCCTTTTCCGGCGGTGATCCAGCGGGTGCTGCAGCTCGTGGAAGACCCCAAAACATCCGCCCGGGACGTGGTGGAAGTGATCCAGTATGACCAGTCGATTACCGCCAACGTGCTGATGGTGTGCAACTCCGCCTATTTTGCCCTGCACCGGCCGGTCCATTCCCTGGCGGAAGCCCTCGTGCGGATCGGGTTCAACAACCTGGTGGAAATCATTCTCACCCGGGGAACCTCCTTCCTCTTCTTCCAGGCCTGCCAGGGATATCAATTGCCGAGCGGGGAGCTCTGGCGGCATTCGGTGGCCTGCGCCCTTCTGTCCCAGATCCTGGCCGACCGGCTGAAGCAGAAAAAAACCCCCATCCAGTTTACCGCGGCCCTGCTGCATGATGTGGGAAAAGTGGTTCTCGCCGGGTTTGTAAGAGACCATTTGGAAGAGATCCGCACACGGGTTCAGGAGGAAAACCTTTCTTTTGTCGGGGCCGAGAAAGCGACCCTGGGCATCGACCACGCGGAGCTGGGGGGAAGAATTGCGGAGAGCTGGAATTTTCCCCCGGATATCGTGGCCGGAATCCGTTATCATCACACTCCCTTTCTGGCCCCGGAATTCCATGACCTGGTATCTCTGACCTATCTGTGCGATGTGGTTGCCCTGATGGCCGGAACCGGGGGAGGGGCCGACGGGCTGTCCACCGATGGCGCTAAGGAGGTCATGGAACAGTATGCCCTGGCAGCCCAAGACCTCGAGGAAGTGATCGCCGACCTGAACGGCCGCATGAACAAGGTGGAAGGGTTTCTGAAGGTTCCCTGAAGCAAGGCCTCAAGGAGGGAAAAGACCGGTAAGGAGGAGGTCGAGGTAGTGGGTACCCCCGCAGACCCCTGCGCGGCTCGGGGAGAAGAAACGGATTTCTATATCTCCATAAAGAAGGGATTTTACATGAACCTCTCGATCGGGCTTTTTCAGTCTCGAACAAAAGGAAAGACTTTTCGGAAAAGGGTGGGGTTATTGTGGCTGGCCGCATGGGTGGGGGTGGGGTCCCTTTCCAGCGGGGACATTTACCCGGCCATGGCCAATGAAAAGAAAACCGAGGTGGGAAGGGTGGCCTCGAAGTTGGGCCCGCTCATCAAGATGGATCCCCTGGTGGTGAACTTGAACGAGCCCGGCGGGCGGCATTACCTGAAGACCACCATCGTTCTGGAACTTGGCAAAGTGGAGTGGATCGAGGAGGTGCAGCAGCAGATTCCCTGCATCACGGACATGATGATCATGACCCTGGGAGACAAGAAACTGGCCGACATGCAGAACCCTCAAATCAAGGAGGAAATCCGAAAGGAACTCCTGATGAAATCCCATAGGACTGCCGTGGGCGGCATGATCAGGCAGATCTATTTTGATGAATTTTTGTTCCAGTAGCTCCCCACCCGGCAAAAATTGCCCAGTGCCCACCGGCGGGGAGGGCGGATTTCCCGGGGAGGGGCCAATCTCATCATCCATGGGGGCGGATGAAGAAACATCCGCCCTGTTTTTTTCTTTGGAATTCAATCCTTTTGGATGGACATGGGCCCGGCTCCGGGATGGTGATATTTTCCCCCCTGGGGGGCATTAATTTTGCATCGCCTATGGCAGATGGATATGACAGGAGGAATGATTCTATGGACGTGAAGGAGATTCAGGGCGCCGCCCTTTCCGCAGCCGCGGGGAAAACGGGAAAAAAAGAGGAGTTAAACGGCTTAGACTTTCAAAAAATCCTCCAGGGAGCCCAATCGAACCTTAAAGAGAGCACCGAGGCCACCCCAGGAGGAACTGCGGTGGGGCCCGAAATCATACCCGAAGGGGTCCTCACCGTGAATTGGCTTCAGGGAATCAAGGATTCTTCTCCCCTCCACCTCGAGGGAGCCCGTGTCGCGGAAAGGGCCCTGGACCTGCTGGATAATTACCAGAGAGCGATGGAGAATCCCCGGACCACCCTGAGGGAAATCCATCCCCTTGTACAGTCCCTGGCGGAGGAAATGAAAGGCCTGGATAAATGGATTGAAAAAATGTCCCCTTCGGACCCGCTGCGGGGGATCTTGACGGAAGCGGGAATCCTTTCTTCCATCGAGATTGAGAAATTCAACCGGGGAGATTACATCTGAGCCTCTTGCAAAATTCTTACCTGAAGAGGAAATCGGCATTCCAGGCGAGCGAAGCCCTGCACCGCTGAAAAAATCTTCGAGAGAGGGCATTTGAAAAAATTTTGGCTTCTGGTCTACCTGGCGGGTTTTCTGGGAATCACTGCCGCTCTTTTTTCTCCGGATAGAAGGGGTCTTTTCCCGCCGGCTTATGCCGATCCTCCCGATGGAACGGAGCGTTCCGGACCCGAAAAGGCCCTTCCCGAGCCCTCCGGGGGTTTAGGCTCCCGGGAGACTCCCCGCGAGGACGGGGGAAAAGACCGAGTCTATTATTCCGTCACCACCCCGCAGGAAGAAGAGAAAACCAGGCAGGAAGAAAAAGAGAAAGAAGAAAAATCCTGGGAGATGCTGCGCAACATCATCATCGATCGGCGAACCCGTTAATCCCTATCAGCCCCTTTTTCCCTTTTTACCCTCCATCGGATCGGCATGGAAATGTCCAATTTTTGAACATGGCCTCCTTCCATCCTTTCCCCCCGCTTCCCAATTCTTAAAAAAAATCTCCGGAATCAATTCTAAGTCTTCAGAATAATTCAAATCCAAAGCAAAAAGGAATTGACAGGAAATTTGACATGTTTTACAATAGGGGCAGACTTCAACCGAGGGAGAAAAGATGAGCGGTGAAAAAATTCTGGTCATCGATGACTCGCCTGAAATCTTGACCCTTTTTACCGAATACCTGAGGGCCGAAGGGTATGAAGTGGACACTTCGGCCGATGGATCCACCGGCATCGAGATGATCGAGAAGAAGGCCTATGATTTGATCCTCACCGACATGAAGATGCCCAGCATCGACGGGATGAAGGTCCTGGAGTTCACCCTGAATCACTCCCCGGATTCCATCTGCATCATCCTGACCGGCTACGGAACGGTGAAGAATGCGGTGGAGGCCATCAAGGCGGGGGCTTTTGATTACCTGACCAAACCGGTCAAGATGGATGAAATCCTGGTGACCCTGAAGAGGGCTCTGGAGTACCGCAGCCTCAAGCTGGAGAACCTCAACCTGAGAAACCAGCTCAAGAAAAAATACCGTTTCGAAAACATCATCGGCGATCATGAGCGGATGCAGAAAGTCTTCGAGATCGTAGAGAAGGTGGCCGACACGGACAGCACCATTCTCATCCTCGGCGATAGCGGCACGGGCAAAGAGCTCATCGCCAAGGCCATCCACTACAACAGCTACCGGCGGGACCGGCCCTTTGTCCCGGTGAACTGCGCCGCCATTCCGAGCGAGCTCCTGGAAAGTGAGCTCTTCGGGCACGAGAAGGGGGCCTTTACCAACGCCATCCGCACCCGCATCGGTCGGTTCGAACTGGCCAACGGCGGCACCGTGTTTCTGGATGAAATCGGAGATATGAATCCCCTCTTGCAGAGCAAATTGCTGCGGGTGCTGCAGGAGCGGCAGTTCGAGCGGGTGGGAGCGGTAAAGACCATCAAGACGGACATCCGCATCATCGCCGCCACCCACCAAGATTTAAAGGTGGCCGTAGCCCAGAAGAAATTCCGGGAAGATCTGTACTATCGTTTGAACGTAATTCCCATGCGCATCCCCCCGCTCCGGGAACGGAAGTCCGACATCCCGCTCCTGGCCCACCATTTCCTGGAACATTTCAACCGGAGCAAGAAGAAAAAAATCCGGGGCATCAGCGACGAAGGCATGGAAGCTCTGGTCCGGTATGACTGGCCGGGCAACGTCCGGGAGCTGGAGAATACTATCGAACGGGTGGTCATCCTCGTCGACCACGACATCATCGCCGCCCAGGACCTCCCGGATAAGTTTCACCTCCTGCCCGAACCCGAGCCGGCACAGGTGCTGGAGATTCCCGAGGAGGGGATCTCGCTGGATTCGGCGGTCAACGAGTTTGAACGGAACCTGATTCTGCAGGCGCTGATCAAGACGGGATGGGTGAAGAACAAAGCCGCCCGTCTCCTGAATCTGAACCGCACCACCCTCATCGAGAAGATCAAGCGCCAGAACCTTACCCGCCCGGACAATTAAAAGCATGGAGGCATGCCCCCTCAACCACCGGAGGTTCAGGGCAATGCCTTGAACCCGACGCGCTTGAGGGTTGCCCTGCGCTCTGCTTCCTTCCCTTCCTCCTGTTCAAATTTCTCCCCGGAAAGAGTCAAAAATGTGACGTTTATTCATTTTTTGACATTTTTTCTCCATCCTTAACAATCATAACTCATTGAAATAAATCAACTTTATTTTATTGGTCGGTGGCATAGGTCTTGCTCGAAGTCTTTCCATATCGGACGTTTTGTCCTCTTGGCTCTTAGGGAACAAAATCATTTCCCAAGTTTATTCATGAACCGAAGACCCATATTGATCGTTGAAGACGAGCCGGACTTGGGGAAAACCCTTCTGGACGGTCTTTCGCAGAACGGCTATTCCCTGCATCTGGCGGAAACCGCCGAGAAAGCCCTGAAGCTCTTCAAACAGAAGGCCTTTGACCTGGTGGTCTCGGACATCCGCCTTCCGGATATGGATGGGTTGCAGCTCCTGGAGCACATGAAGGACCATTCCGTTTCTACCCCGGTGATCCTGATGACCGGCTATGGAAGCGTCCAGAACGCGGTAGAGGCAATGAAGAGAGGGGCTTATGACTATCTCCTCAAGCCCTTCCCCCTGGAGGTCCTGGAAGGAGGAATCGAAAGCGCCCTTCGCCGGAGACCGCCGAACCAGACCGCGGATCCGGGGGGGCAAGCCCCCGGCTCCTCGATTCCCATCATCACCCAAGACCGGGGGATGAAAGAAATTCTCCACCTTTGCGGGAAGGTGGCCCAGAGTAAAGCCACTGTTTTGATCCAGGGAGAGAGCGGCACGGGAAAGGAGCTTCTGGCCCGGTACATTCATGAGCAGAGCCAGAGAAACCAAGGGCCTTTTGTCGCGGTCAATTGCGCCTCTCTGCCTGAAACCCTTCTGGAGAGCGAACTCTTCGGCCATGAAAAAGGTGCCTTCACCGGGGCCATCGCCAGGAAGATCGGAAAATTCGAGCTGGCCCAGCGGGGAACCCTTCTCCTGGATGAGATCAGTGAGATGAACCCTTTCCTCCAGGCCAAGATTCTCAGGGTCCTCCAGGAAAACGAGGTGGATCGCATCGGGGGCAGTCGTCCCATCCCCATCGATATACGGGTGATCGCCACGACCAATCGGGATCTGGAAGCGTGGGTGGAAAAGGGCCAGTTCCGCGAGGATCTCTATTACCGGCTCCAGGTTATCCAAATTGTCCTGCCCCCCCTGCGGGAGCGGCCGGGGGACACCGAACTGCTGACGAATCATTTTATCAAGAAATTTGCCGAGGAAAACAAACGTCCCTTCCGGCCCCTTTCCGGGGAGGCCATGGCCTGGCTCAGATCCCAGGAATGGCGGGGAAACGTGAGGGAATTGAAGAACGTTCTGGAACGGGCGGTCCTGCTCTCCTCCCAGTCCGCCCTGGACTTGGCGGATTTTTCTGCCTCCCCGGGTTCAGCGAGAGAGCCGGAGGGGGGAGGAACGGATTTCTCCTCCCTGTGTCTTAGGGATATGGAGGAAAGATTGATCTCCCGGGCTTTGGAAAAAACCCAAGGAAACCGGACCCATGCAGCGAGAATGCTGGGCATCAGCATCCGCACCCTGAGAAATAAGCTCAATGAGTACAAGAGGAGTCTGCCCGCCGAAGGGCTTTCCTGATTTCTGGAAACTTTTTGGCACGGATATTGCTAAACCACCCTTACCATGAACAAATTTCAGATCGGGAAAACGCTGTTTGACAAGACCATGAGCCTGGTGCAGCGGTCCCTGGACATCCGGGCCGCCCGCCACCAGGTGATTTCCGGCAACGTGGCCAATGTGGAAACCCCGGGTTATGTTTCCAAGGACCTGCCCTTCCAGAAGGTCTTTGAGCGTTCCCTGGAGGGCCCCTCGGTTCTTCCCCTGAAGAAAACCCATCCACACCATCTGCCCGCCCTGGAGGAAGGGAGGACGGATTTTTCCCGGGAGATCGAAATGGCCCCGGCCCCAGGGGTGGATATCGATCAGCAGATGGCCAAGCTGGCGGAGAACAACCTCATGTTCCAGGCCAGCATTCAATCCCTGATCAAGAAATTCGAAGCCCTGAAAGTTTCGGTAAACGAGACGAGGTAACCCATGAACCTGTTCCATTCCCTGCAAATCAGCGCCAGCGGCCTCCAGTCCCAACGGACGGTGATCACCGTGATTTCCGAGAACATGGCCAACGCCCAAACCACCCGGACGGAGGAAGGAGGACCCTATCTGCGCAAAAGAACCGTCCTGACTCCCGTACGGGTCCCCGGGGATTCCTCTTTTTTCGAACTCCTGAACCGCAGGATGGAGCGGGAGGCCATGGGGGTCAAAGTCGTGGAGGTGGTGCAGGATACCGAAGGGCTGAAAACCATTTTCGACCCTTCCCATCCCGATGCGGACGAGGCCGGACTGGTTCTTCTGCCCAACGTGAACCTCATGGAAGAAATGGTGGGTCTGCTCGCCGCTTCCCGGGTCTTTGAGGCCAACGTGGCCGCTTTCAACGCCGCCAAGACCATGACCCTCAAATCCCTGGAGATCGGCAATAAATAAACCTAGGAGCGTGACGGGATGAACGACCTGCAGATTCGAAGGATCGCCTCTTTCCCCGGCGAGAAAATGGACTCCGACCGAGCCGAGGCCCGGGATATCCTGACCGACTTCCAGAAGATCCTGAAACGGTCTATCGAGGAAGTGGACGGGCTGGCCAAAGAAGCCAACCACAGCGTGCAGGAGATGATCGCCGGGAAAATGGACGTTCATCAGGCCATGGTATCCATGGAGCAAGCGAACATTTCTTTTCGCCTCATGGTCCAGGTGCGGAACAAGATGATGGCCGCCTATGAAGAAATCATGAGGATGCAGATCTAACCCGGAAGCGTCGAAAAGATGGCCAATCCCCTTCTAGATCAAGTATCCCAGATGGTCCAATCGTCCGCCAGGAAACGCAACCTCCTGATCGGAGGGGTACTGATCGGTTCCCTCCTCTTTTTCGGCTCCCTCATCTACTGGAACAGCAAGCCCGATTTGCAGGTCCTCTTCAGCAACCTCTCCCAGGAGGACGCGGGGGAGATCGTCAACAAACTGAAGGAGAAGAAGATCCCCTTCCAGCTTTCCTCCAATGGGTCTTCCATTCTGGTTCCCCGCGAGCAGGTTTACGATGTACGCCTGACCTTGGCGGCTGAGGGGTTGCCCAAAGGGGGAGGGGTGGGATTTGAAGTCTTCGACCGGACCAACCTGGGAGCCACCGATTTCGTCCAGAAGTTGAATTACCAGAGAGCCCTCCAGGGGGAACTCAGCCGGACCATCCGCCAGATCAAGGAAGTGGAGCAGGCCCGGGTTCACGTGGTGACCCCCAAGGAATCGCTCTTCCTGGATGAACAGAAGAAACCCAGTGCCTCGGTGCTTATCAAGAGCCGTTCGGGAATGAAACTGGAGGCTTCCCAGGTGGAAGGAATCGTTCACCTAGTGGCCAGCGCCGTGGAGGGACTGGACTCGGGAAACATCACCGTGGTCGATACCTCGGGGAAAATCCTGTTCAAGAGGAGCGAGGCCACTTCCTTCGGGCAGATGACCACAAGCCAGCTGGGATACCAGCGGAACATCGAGGAGGGACTCAAGAAAAAGGTGCAGGGAATGCTGGAAGAAGTTCTGGGCTTCAACAAGGCCATCGCCCGGGTTTCGGCGGACATCGACTTCCAGCAGATCGACATCACCGAGGAAACGTACGATCCCAATTCGGTGATCCGGAGCGAGCAGAAGAACTTTGAGAAGGCCTCCCTGATCTCCAATGCCAAAAACGCAGCCGGCTCCAGAATCGAAAGCCAGTCCGGCGCCAAAGCGAGAGGACCGCAAGCCAAAGCCCCCCCGGGGAAGGAAGCCAAGACCCAGAAGATGGAGTTGGTTCCCCTCCAGGACAAACAGGAGGAACGGCAGAACGAGGTTCGCAACTATGAAATTTCCAGGGTCAACAAGCGGATCAAAAATCCGGTGGGGACGCTGAAAAAAATCTCCGCGGCGGTCATCGTGGACGGGACGATCAAAGAGACGGTTGACGCCAAGGGCAAGAAAAACCGGGAGTACCAGGCCCGATCTCCGGAAGAGATGCAGAACATCGAAGCCATCGTGAAAAAGGCCATCGGGTACGACCCAGGCCGGGGCGACCAGGTGGAAGTGATCAACATGCCCTTCAGCTGGTCCAACGCCGAAGAAGAAACCAAAGCCGTGGAGGACGAAGCCTGGAAAGAATACGTTCTCCTGGCCTACAAGCCGCTCCTCAGCCTGATCCTGGCGGCCCTCTTCATCCTTTTTGTGGTACGGCCGCTCATCAAGAGAAGAACCCCGCCAGGCGCCCAGGGAATTCCTTACCTGCCCCCGACGGGCTCCGAGCCGGCCGCCCTTCCTCCGGAAACCCAGGCCCAGCCGGGGCCTGTGGGGCAGCTTACCGACCTCCGGCAGCAGACGGTCCAGCTGATTCAGGAAGACCCTTCCAAAGCCGTGGGAATCATAAGGGGATGGATCAATGAAGGAAAATCCTGAGATTGCCCCCCCAGAGCCCTTGACCGGCGGACAGAAGGCGGCGATCCTGCTCTTCAGCCTGGGGGAGGACTTGGCCTCAGAGATCCTCAAGAAGCTAAACGACGATGAGTTGAAGAAGCTCGGAACCTCCATGGCCCAGGTCCTCAGCCTGTCATCCGGAGTGTTCGATTCGGTTTTTGCGGAATATCACTCCCTGGCTTCTTCCCAGGGTCCCCTGTCCATGAATCCGATCCAGAGGGGCCAATTCATCAGGAATATCTTCTCCAGGGCCATCCGGGGGGAGAAGGGTCAGGCTTTGATCGACGAGATCACCCTCAAGGGCAAGTGGAACCTGTTCCAGAAAATCCGCAAACTGGATTCCAAGACCCTGGCCAACCTGATCCGGAATGAACACCCCCAGACCATTGCCGTGGTGCTGGCCCATCTGGATGCCGGCCATTCCGCCCTTGCCCTGGACGAACTGCCGCTCCGATTGCAGACCGACGTGCTCTACCGGATTGCCCAGCTGGAAAGGGTTCCTCCCGCCGTGCTGGAGGAGATCGACGGGATCCTGGAGGACGAGGTTTCCGGGGTGGAGAATGCCGAAGGGGGAAAAGTCGGGGGGATCCGCTCGGCAGCGGAAATCCTGAACCAGATGAATCCCTCCATGGAAAACCAGGTACTCCAGGCACTGGATGAGCAGCAGCAAGGCCTGGCGGACGAAATCCGACGTCTCATGTTCGTGTTTGAGGATATGGTCAACGTCGATGACCGCAGCATCTCGGCCATTCTGAAGGAAGTGGAGACCGAGACCCTCAAGACGGCGCTCAAAACCGCCTCCGAAGAGCTGAAAGAAAGGATCTTCAGGAATATGTCCGAACGGGCCTCCCTGATGTTGAAGGAAGACCTGGAAGTCATGGGCCCAGTGCGGCTGAGAGACGTGGAGGCCGCCCAACAGACGATCATCAAAATCGGAAAGAGACTGGAGGCCGAAGGCAAGGCGATCTTAACCGGGAAAAGCAAGGAGGACGTCTTTGTCTAAGGTATTCCTTCCCCAGTTTTCTCCTTCCGGGGAAAACCCTCAGGAGTTTGTCCGCTCCCCGCTCCATCCGGGGGGAGAATCCCCACCGGCCTTTGACGTTCGGTGGCATCCCTTGCTGTCCGCGGAGAACGCCCGTCAGCTGAATCAGGCGGCCCAAGAGATGGAAGAGAAGATCCTGAAGCAAGCTCGGGACCGGGCGCTCCTCATTGAACGGGAGGCGTATGAAAAAGGGTTCGCCCAGGGAGAGCGGGACGGACTGGAAATGGGGGAGAAGAGACTGGAGGCGATTCTCGATACCTTCCGCAAAATCCTGGAAGAGATCGGAAGCCTGCGCCGGGATCTCCACCAGAAGTACGAGGGCGAGATGGTGCGGCTCATCTTTGCCCTCACCCGCAAAATTCTGCGCCAAGATCTGCCCCTGCCGGAGGGATGGGTGAAAGAAACGGTGAAGGCTGCCTTTCAGTATGTCCTGGAACCCCGCAAGGTCATCCTCCATCTGAATCCCAAGGATTACCAGTATCTCCTGAGCCACCCCGGGGGCTTTCCTTTCAGCGGGGAGGGGAAAGAGGAGGACAAGGTCAAAGTTGTGGCCGATCCATCCATCACCCGCGGGGGATGCTTTTTGGAAACACCCCTGGGGGATATCGACGCCACCCTGGAGGCCCAGATCGGCGCCCTCACCGAGTCGGTGTGGCAGAAGTTTGAACAGACCACCCTTTCTCCGGACCGACCCAAGCCATGAGCTCCCCGTCCCCATCTCCTTGGTTTCCCTACGGCGAGGCCATCCAGAAGACCGAGACTATCCAGCGGTTCGGACGGGTAAGTCAGGTCGTCGGCTTGGTGATCGAGGGAATCGGGCCGGCGGCCGCAGTCGGGGATGCGTGCCACATTTCAGTTACCGGGCAATCCCGGGCCATCCCCGCTGAAGTGGTTGGGTTCCGGGATGAAAAGACCCTCCTCATGCCCCTGGGAGAAGTCCGGGGGATCGAACCGGGATGCAAAATCATGCCCCTCGGAGCGCCGGCGCAGGCCTCGGTGGGAAAAGGCCTTCTGGGGCGGGTCCTGGACGGGATGGGCCAGCCCATCGACGAAAAAGGGCCCATTGATTATGAAGGCCAGGCCCCTCTCTACGCCCGACCTGTCAACCCGGTCCTGCGCAAAAGAATTTCCCAACCCGTGGATGTGGGGGTGAGAGCCATCAACGCCCTCCTCACCGTCGGCAAGGGCCAGCGGATGGCCATCTTCTCCGGCTCGGGAGTTGGAAAAAGCACCCTCCTGGGAATGATGGCCCGGCACACCACGGCGGATGTGAATGTGATCGCCCTCATCGGAGAGCGGGGACGGGAAGTGAGGGAGTTTCTGGAGAAGGACCTGGGAGAAGAGGGGCGGAAAAGATCGGTAGTGGTAGTGGCCACCTCCGACAGGCACCCCCTTCTGCGCATGAGGGGCACCTATCTGGCCACGGCCCTGGCCGAGTACTTCCGGGATCAGGGCAAAGATGTTCTCTTCATGATGGATTCCATCACCCGCTTCGCCATGGCCTCGCGGGAAGTGGGCCTGGCCGTGGGAGAGCCGCCGACGGCCAAGGGCTACACCCCCAGCGTTTTCGCCCAGCTTCCCAGGCTGCTGGAACGAGCGGGGACGACTTCCGGCCCGGGAAGCATTACCGGCATTTACACCGTGCTGGTGGACGGGGACGACCTGATGGATCCCATCGCCGACGCGATCCGCTCCATTGCCGACGGGCACATCGTGCTTTCCCGGGACCTGGCCAACCAGAACCATTATCCGGCCATCGATGTCCTGGCGAGCATCAGCCGGGTGATGGGAGATATCGTTGCCCCGGAACAGATGGAAACGCGGAATAAGCTGTTGGCCCTGCTGGCTACCTACCGGAGGTCGGAAGATCTGATCAATATCGGAGCCTATGTGGCGGGAACCAACCCGAATATCGATTATGCCATCAAGAAAATCCCAGAAATCAATTCCTTCCTCCGTCAGGCCGTGGCCGAGAGGGTCTCCCATGCCGATGCCTTCGACCAGATGACGGCCCTTTTTAAATAAGGGTTTTTTCCCAATCGAGTGGGTATATTCGGTCGATTTTCCATCGGCAGGCTCGCTGCCAAGGGAAGGGGAATTCGGGAGGGGCCCAGGGGGCGCGTCCCGCCCCTGACAGGACATAATAATGAGGCAGTCGTTCTTTCGTCGGTTGGCGGCGGAAAATGATTTGGTTGTCCGGATCGGAACAGGGATTCGGTTT
>LJUR01000016.1 GCA_001304105.1 Deltaproteobacteria bacterium SM23_61 | reverse complement strand
CCCACACACTTTTCGGGACTGACCCGCGCCTTGGGCTCATCCCCCTCCATGCGAATGGCGTCGAAGATACAACGGTCCAGGCACCCCTGACAGCCCATGCATTCTTCGGCGTTGACCACCGCCCGGAACCGGCTGGGAGCAACGAACTTATGCCAGTTGGGAAGTCGCCAGTTAATGCAGCAATCCTTGCAGCAGTTACAGATGATGTGATCAACACTTCGCCGGTTGTCGACGATGTGGACCAGGCCTTCTTGCTCGGCCAGGTGGAGAATCCGAATGGCCTCCTCCTTGGAGATGGCCCGACCGGTTCCCCGTTGAAGGGCGTAATCGGCAGCCCGGTTGACCTGGATGCAGACCTCCACGGGTTTTCCGCACTTCCCGTCCACCACGCGGCAGGTGCAGCGGGTGACCGCCAGATTCCTGGCATGCTGGACGATCTCCCGGACGTCCTCCATGGCCAGGACCTTGGCCCTGGATTCAATGGAGGCTCCCACGGGGATGACCCGCGTCGCCGGCCTGGGTAACAACGCTTCGATCACCTTGCCGAAGTCCGGCCATTCCAGGTCCCTGTATTCCTTCCAGAGACCGAGAAATTCCGGAGTGACTCCCTTCCAGAGGACCGAACTGTCATGGAACTGGGGGACCGATTTGACCCGATAATAACGGGGCTCGCCTTCTTTCTTGGAGAAAAAAATCAGGCCTTTTTGAAAGAGGTCTTCCACCATGACCTGAATGACCTCCGGGGAGATGGCCGTCTTTCCCGATAGCTCGGAAACGGTGGCCGGCGGGAAAGCGGCCATGAGAACCCGGATCTCTCTTTCGTCGGCAATTTGCCGCAGAATCCGCGGAATGATCTTGGAGTCGGGAGCCCCCAGCAATTTAGAGAGTTCCTGATAAAGGCTTGCGTCGTCCATTCTTTTTTCCCCTGAAGCCAATTCATTTTTTCGGACGTTCTTCTCTCTTGGACAAGAAAAAAGGCGAGAAGACTCTCATGGATTTTTAACCTACTAATTTTTAAAATTTTCGTCAATGATAAATTCGCTCTTGCCTCCCTTTACTCCGGTTCTATTCTTTTCTGCCAAAAAGCAACCCTGGGGCTTCTTTTTTTTCATTCCCCATTCCGAATTTCACATTCCGCCTTTGGGTTGCCTGCCCCTATTTTGGCCATTCTGGTCAGGATTCAACAGGATCATCTAAGGTTTGGGGATCGCTTACTTTGTTGCCCGTCGGCGATGGATCTACCCCTCCCGGGTGGTCGAAAACCCGCCATATTCTCCCGCTGCCCCCTTTTTCCCGAGCTTTCCCCAAGCCCATGATTTTTCATCCAATCCATGAAGATTCCGGGAAGACGGAACCTCGGCATGGGAGTTGAATGGCTTCTCCAAAAATCGGGGAGGTACATATGCAACAAAAAATAAGCTGGGCCTTGATCTTGGGCCTCATCTTTTGCGGTTTGATTCTGGTTGGTTTCCCGCTTTACGCTCAAGAACCACGTACCCCGGGAAACGCCCCAGCACCTGCGACAGAGCAACCCCAACCGGAAACCCGAGCGCTAGCGGCTTCGCCGTCACCCGCAGCCATACCTGCGCCGAAAATCGATACCGGGGATACGGCCTGGATGCTGGTCTCGGCAGCCCTGGTTTTGTTGATGACCCCCGGCCTAGCCCTCTTTTACGGGGGCATGGTGCGGACGAAGAACGTGCTGGGCACGATCATGCACAGCTTCATCATCATGGCCCTGGTAACGGTGCAATGGGTCCTCTGGGGGTACAGCCTGGCCTTCGGTCCCGACCTGGGGGGCATCATCGGAAGTCTTTCCTGGTTCGGGTTGAACGGAGTCGGCCTCGATCCTTACCCGGACTACGCGGCCACGGTTCCCCACCAGGCTTTCATGATCTACCAGGCCATGTTTGCCATCATCACGCCCGCTCTGATCACCGGGGCGATCGCCGAGCGGATGAAATTCACCACCTTCATCCTATTTACCCTTCTTTGGGCCACCCTCGTCTACGATCCCATCGCCCACTGGGTCTGGGGAGTGGGGGGATGGATTCGGAAGCTGGGCGCTCTGGACTTTGCCGGGGGCACGGTGGTCCACATCAGCTCGGGAATCTCCGCTCTGGCGGCAGCCCTTCTGGTGGGACGGCGAAAAGGTTTCGGGTTGGAGCCCATGGCCCCTCATAATCTGCCCATGACCATCACCGGGGCGTCCATTCTCTGGTTCGGGTGGTTCGGTTTCAACGCCGGGAGCGCCATCGCCGCGGGAAAGCTTAGCACCAGCGCCTTCGTGGTCACCCACGTTTCGACTGCCGGAGCGGCTCTCTCCTGGGCCTTGGCCGAATGGGTTTACAAGGGGAAGCCCACCACCCTGGGGGCGGCGAGCGGTGCCGTGGCTGGCCTGGTGGCCATCACCCCGGCATCTGGGTTCGTGGGACCCATGTCAGCTTTGATCATCGGCCTGGCCGCGGGGATTTTCTGCTATATGGCAGTGGTGGGGAAAAATCGTTTCGGGTATGATGATAGCCTGGACGTGGTGGGGGTCCACGGGGTGGGGGGCACCTGGGGGGCTCTGGCCACCGGCCTTTTCGCCTCCAGAGCGATCAACGATGCCGGAGGAAATGGTCTTTTCTTCGGCAACCCGGGTCTTTTGGGAGTTCAGTTTCTGACCGTGGTGGTAACCTGGGTTTATGCTTTCGGGATGACCCTCCTGATCCTGAAAGCACTGGACTGGACCCTGGGATTGCGGGTAAGCGAGGAAGAGGAGGAGATGGGGCTGGACTTGAGCCAGCACAGCGAAACAGGGTACAATTTCTAAAATAGGGATGGCGGATTTCGGATTGGGAAATTTTTATTCCTTTTATTCAATCCGCAATCCGCGACCGGAAATCCGCAATTACCAAGGGGGTTGGAATGAAAAAAATCGAAGCGATCATAAAACCTTTTAAGCTGGATGAGGTGAAAAGTGCACTGACGGCGATGGCGGTTCAGGGCATGACCGTTAGCGAGGTCCGGGGATTCGGCAGGCAAAAGGGACACAAAGAGGTCTACCGGGGGGCGGAGTATATCGTCGAGCTGGTCCCCAAAATGAAAATCGAGGTGGTGGTTCCCGACGGGGCGGTGACCCGGGTGGTGGAAACCATCGCCAAGGCCGCCAAGACCGGGAAGATCGGAGACGGAAAGATCTTTGTCCTCCCGATGGAAGAAGCGATCCGGATCCGGACGGGGGAAAGGGGCGAGGGGGCCCTGTAAAGACAGGCGAAAAGGGGAAAGGGCGAAAAGGGACAAAAGGGACGGTAACCCCCCTTTTCGCCTCTTCGGCTTTTCCCCTTTTTCCCCGCCATATTGGATAGCATGATGGCTACAACTCAACCCATAGATAGCCTCGAAGACATCGAGCGGTTCTTCCGCACCGGCCAGGAGTGGCTGAAGAAGCGCCATGAGGAGGGACTGCCGGGGGGAGAGTACTGTCAGAGCCGCTCCGCTTTAGTGGACAACGTTCTCCGGCGCCTCTGGAAAAGGGCGATGACCTCCCCGGACGAAGGGGACCGCCGGGCGGGAATCAGTCTTCTGGCCACGGGAGGATACGGCCGGGAGGAACTCAACCCCTTTTCGGACATCGATCTCCTTTTCCTTCATCTCCCCGGAAGGGGCAAAGAACTGGAGAAGGGAGTTCAGGCCCTCCTCCATCCTCTTTGGGACTGGGGGCTGACCGTGGGGTACACGGTACAGACTCCGCGGGAGGCATGGCGGAAGGCGCAGAAGGATCTGGAGACTCTCCTGTCTTTTTTGGATACCCGCTGGGTGGCCGGGGATAAAGAGCCGCACCTGCAGATGGAAGAGGAATTTTCCCGGGGCCTCAAGCGAGGCCGGCAAAGGGAGGTTCTTCTCCGGATTCAACAGGAGGCAGCCCGTCGTCACCAAAAATTCGGAGATTCGGTTTTCGTCCTGGAACCCGAGGTCAAGGAGGGAAAAGGTGGGCTGCGGGACTATCACTCGGCCTATTGGGCGGCCAAGGTTCAGTATCGAATCCGGTCCCCCAGGGAAATGACCGAGCGTCGTCTCCTGAGTGAACGGGAATGGGGAAATTTTTCCCAGGCCCTGGGCTTCCTCTGGCGGGTCCGGACCCAGCTTCATTACTTCCACGGCCGAAGGGAGGACCGGCTTTCCTTCGAAGACCAGGAGGCCATGGCCCGGGCTCTGGGCTACCGGGGAGCGGATTCCCTTCAGGTCACGGAATCCTTCCTGAAAGAATATTTCCACCAGGCCCTACAGGTTCACCATCTTTCCTGGAATCTGCTGGAAAAATGCCTGAACGAGGGTTCCCCCGAACCCCTGGGGGGACGCAAAAAAAACCTTCCCGAGGTCGCCCCGGGGTTCTTTCTTTTTCATGGGCGTCTATCCTTGACCGATCCTTCCACCTTCGATCGGAATCCCCTCCAGGTCTGGAGAGCCTTCGAGACCATCCACCATTACGGGATGGGGATGAGCGCGCCCCTGAAAGAAGTCCTCTCGCAGCACCTGAGCCTGGTGAATGACCGATTCCGTCTGGCCCCGGAGTCCAGGCGGTCGTTTTTATCCCTGTTCGAAAAGCCGGGCCATCTCCACCGGGTTCTCGAAGAGATGTATGAGACCGGGTTCTTGCAGGTTTTCCTACCGGAGTTTGGAGGGGTCCACTGTCATATCCAGTACGATCGTTACCACCTCTACCCGGTGGACGTTCACTCCCTCTATGCCGTCCAGGAGCTGGAGATTCTGGAGCGGAAAAATCCGTCTCCTCCCTGGCCTCTCTTCCAGGAATTGATGAAGGAGGTCCGGGACCCCGGCCTCCTCAAACTGGCCGCGCTGATCCATGACCTGGGAAAAGGGGAAGGTTCTTCTCATGCCCTGCGGGGGGAGAAAATCGCGGAAACCATCGGGGAGCGCCTGGGACTCTCCGGGGAAAGGATCGATACCCTCCGTTTTCTCACCCGCGAGCACCTGACGCTGCCGGAAATGGCCCAGCGGAGGGATCTGAACGACGAAAATCTAATCCTCCGCCTGGCCCAGATGGTAGGCAGCAGCGACCGGTTGAAGATGCTCTACCTGCTTTCCTTCGCCGACCTGCGGGCGGTGGGGCCCAATGCCTGGACGGCCTGGAAAGACACTCTCCTGCGGGAGCTCTTCCTCAAGACTTTGCACCTTCTGGAGAAGGGGGAAGGGCTGCGGAAGGAAGACCAGGAACGGATCATCGGGATCCAGCGCGAAGTAATGGATCTCCTGAAAGGACAGCTTCCCGCGCCGAAAATATCCGAGCACCTGGCCAACATCCCCCGGCGTCACTACCAGGTTCATGAAGCCCGGTCCATCGGCCGGCAGATTCTCATGGCCGAAAAGCTCGCCGGGCAGGCGGTGGCGGTGGAGGGGGAGGAAAGGCCGGAAGAAGGGGGGGATGAAATCACGGTGGTGGCCCGGGACGAGGTCGGTCTCTTCGCTAAAATCTGCGGCGCCCTCACGGCCAATCACCTGAATATCCTCTCTGCCCAGATCAGCACCTGGGAGAACGGGATCGCCGTCGATCAGTTCCGGGTCCAGAGCCTGATCGAAGAGGGCCTCCTCCAGCCGCGGAGATGGGCCAAGCTGCAGGGCGACCTGAAAAGAGTCCTGGAGGGAAACGTCGAAGTCAACCAGCTCCTGCAAGAGGTTCTTCCGCCTCTCTTCCACAGATATTCCCCGGGGCGGGCGGGCACCCGAGTGGAAGTCGATACCGAAACTTCCGATTTTTATACCCTCGTGGAAGTCTTTACTCCTGACCGCCCGGGACTCCTCTATCGCATAGCGCAGAAGCTCTTCGAGATGGGCTTGAACCTTTGGATGGCCCGCATTTCCACCAAGGTCGATCAGGTCGTGGATGTTTTCTACGTCCAGGACCTGAGCGGGGCCAAGATTGAAGACCAGGAAAAAATCGGGATGATCAGGGAAGAGCTCGTGAAGCTGCTGGAGACTTCCGAAAACTGATTTTTTGCCCCCCCGGGGAAGATGGACCATCTCGGTGGCCTGACCGATTTTGAGCACTCTGGTTATTTTCCATGCAATTTCATAACCCATCGTAATCCAATCGTTTGCCAGTTCCCTGGGGCTTTGGCCTGATTAAGGATGCCCAATAAATAGGCAAGAGGGAGAAAGGAGGTTTCGATTGGCCTGCTTGGCCTGGCCGGCCTTTTTTGATAAGCGATTGATTTCCTTCGGAATAAAAAAATGGAAAAAATCTTTGTTGGTATCCGGATTGCTTAAGAAAGGAGCAAAAATCATTCAGGGTGGTTGCTATGGGAGCAATTCTGGTGATCAAAGATGATCACGAACTCGAGGGCTTGATTGAAAAGATCCTGCCCGCGAAGCGAGCGAGGGCTAACGGGAAATCTTTTCCCGAACCGTTGCAGCGTCCTCTCTCTTTGAAGGAGCTAACTCTTGAGGATTCCAATCAGGCGCTGGCTGAAGCGGTGCGGGAGGTCCTGAAATCGGAGATCCACACCGGGAATGCCAATCACATCCACGAGTCGGTCATCGGCAAAGTGGAAAAGGCGCTGATCGGAATGGTCCTGGAAGAGGAGGGGGGCAACCAGGTGCGGGCCGCCCGCAGGCTGGGAATCAACCGCAACACCCTGAGGAAGAAAATGAGAGATCTGCAAATCTCCACCCGTGTGGTGACCACTTAAAAATCAGGAGGAAAAGCGATGGCGAAAGAAACAGCGGCCAAAATCTTGAAGAAGATGGAAGAGAGCGATATCAAATTTGTGAAACTCTGGTTTACCGACATTCTCGGGTTTCTGAAGAGCTTCAGCGTGCCTTTCGAGGAGATGGAGAAGGCTTTCGATGAGGGGATCGGTTTCGATGGTTCGTCCATCGAAGGCTACGTCCGGATCGACGAGAGCGACATGGTGGCCATACCCGATCCTTCCACCTTTGCCGTTCTGCCCTGGCGTCCCAAGGAAAAAGGGGTGGCCCGGGTGTTCTGCGACATCGTCACCCCCGATGGAAAGCCTTTCGAGGGGGACCCGCGATATGTGCTGAAGAAGAACCTGGAGAAAGCCAAGAAGATGGGTTTCACCTATTACGTGGGGCCGGAACTGGAATATTTTTATTTCAAGGATCCCCACTCCACGCAAGTGCTGGACCGGGGCGGATACTTCGACCTGATCCCCCGGGACGAGGCCGTCGATCTGCGGAGGGAGACCGTGCTTTTCTGCGAAGCCCTGGGAATCAAGATCGAGTACTCGCACCACGAAGTGGCCCCTTCCCAGCACGAAATCGACATGCGCTATGAAGACGCCCTCACCATGGCGGACAACGTCATGACTTACCGCCTGGTCGTGAAGGAAGTGGCCTACCGGCAGGGGGTGTACGCGACCTTCATGCCCAAACCCCTGTTCGGGGAGAATGGGTCGGGGATGCACACCCACATGTCCCTCTTCAAGGGGAACCGGAACGCTTTCTTCGACGCCAAGGGGCAATATCACCTCTCCGATACCGCCCGGTATTTCATCGGTGGGCTTTTGAAATACGCTCCGGAGCTAACCGCGGTCACTTGTCAGTGGGTAAATTCCTACAAGCGCCTGGTCCCCGGCTATGAGGCTCCGGTTTATCTCTCCTGGGCCCAGCGGAACCGCTCGGACCTGATCCGGGTTCCCATGTACAAACCGGGCAAGGAAGAAGCGACCCGGATCGAGTACCGCAGCCCGGACCCGGCCTGCAACCCGTACCTGGCCTTTGCAGTCATGCTGGCGGCCGGTCTGGCCGGGATCGAGCAGAAGGTCGTGCCCCCCGACCCGGTGGAAGAGAATGTTTACAAGATGACCGAGGAGGAAAGGCTGAAACGGCGGATCCGCCAGCTGCCGGGAAGCCTGCTGGAGGCCATTCAGCTAACCGAGAAGAGCCAGATGGTGCGGGAAGCGCTGGGGGATCACGTATTCGAGCACTTCATCGAAAACAAGAAGGTGGAGTGGGACCGGTACCGTATCCAGATCACCTCCTACGAAATCGATAAATATCTTCCCCTGCTGTAGAAGGGACGGGCAAAGAAAAACCGGCCGGGTTGCCATTCCCTCTACCCCCAGAAGGCAGGCAACTTGGCTCTCGGGGAGGGGCGCAAGCCCTCCCCGGCCTTTAAAGAATGGAACCGCAGAGCACGCAGAGACCGCAGAGTTTTATTCGTCATACAGGTTAAAAACAAGAACCATTTCGTCGATATTTCACCCCTCTGTGTCCTCCGGGCTTCTCTGCGGACAAGGACAGAAAGCGAAAGGAGGGGGGAGCAGAGGGCCCAGAGATCATTTCCTGGAAGTCCCTGGGCAGCCTTGACATTCCGGGAAGGGTTACAAAGGGTTTTACCCGGACCTCCGGGGCAAAGAAGGTCTGAAGGGAGGAAGCCATTCTCATCGCCGACCGCGACTACCGAATTCCATCCGCCTGCGGCCTGGCGGGGATCTTGAACCGGGAGGGAAAAACTTTCTCCGGGGAAGTGATCATCCGGGCCATGGCCAGCATGCACGAACGGTCCAACGGGCTGGGCGGGGGATTCGCCGGGTACGGGATTTATCCGGACCACATGGACGATTACGCCTTTCACGTCCTCTATGAAACCCCGGAGGCGCGGAAACAGAGCGAACCGTCCCTGGAGGAGAATTATCATCTGGTCAAGGAGGAACCCATTCCCACCCGGCAGATCGATGCCGTCCAGAATCCTCCCTTGGTTTGGCGATATTTCCTGCGTCCCCGGATGGAAAGAAGGATCTCCAGCGTGGAGGCGGAGGAAGATTTCATCGTCCGAACGGTGATGGAGATCAACCAGAAGAAGACCGGAGCCTTCATCGCCTCCTCCGGCAAGAACATGGGGATCTTCAAGGGGGTCGGATACCCGGAGGAGATCGCCGAATTCTTCCGCCTCGAGGAGTACCGGGGGTACCTGTGGACCGGTCACGGCCGGTTTCCCACCAATACGCCCGGGTGGTGGGGCGGGGCCCATCCCTTCGGGCTCCTGGACTGGTCGGTGGTCCACAACGGGGAGATTTCCTCCTACGGCACCAACCGGCGATACCTGAAGAATTTCGGGTACGACTGCGCCTTCTACACCGACACGGAAGTCATCACCTATCTATTTGATCTCCTCCACCGCAAGCACCAGCTGGACTTCCCCGTGGTGGCCAAGATCCTGGCCGCTCCCCTCTGGGATGAAATCGAGAGGATGGAGGAGAAGGATTTCCATCAATTTCTCAGGGCGGTTTACGGAAGCGCGCTGCTCAACGGCCCCTTCGCGGTGATCGCCGCCCACAACCGGGCCATGGTGGGGCTGAACGACCGGATCAAATTGCGGCCTCTCGTGGCCGCCGAGTGGCAGGAGAACCTGTACATCGCTTCGGAGGAATCGGCCATCCGGGAAGTCTGCCCCGACCCGGACCGGGTCTGGGCCCCGGAGGCCGGAGAACCGGTCGTCGGCTATTTGAGGTGAAGACGTGGCCAAAGGAAAGATTACCCCGGAGTTCAAGATCATCCGGGATATGGAAAAATGCGTAAGCTGCCAGGTTTGCCACCGGGTGTGCTCCAACGACGCCCATCTCTACGACCCGGACGCCGGGGAGGTTACCTCGGAGGACAGCCGCTGCGTGGGCTGCCATTTCTGCGAGACCCTCTGCCCCACGGGGGCTTTGACGATCCGCCGGAATCCTTCGGAGATCAAGCTCAATGCCCTGTGGTCCGGAAGGGCTCTGGAGGATATCACCCGCCAGTCCTCGACCGGAGGAGTCCTTCTGACGGGCATGGGAAACGACCGGCCCTTCCCGGTTTATTTCGACCATCTCCTGTTGAATGCATCGCAGGTGACGAATCCTTCCATCGATCCCCTCCGCGAGCCCATGGAGCTCAGGACCTACCTGGGAGGAAAACCGGACCGCCTGGAGATAAAGGAAGGGCAGAAGCCGGAGGAGGTCCTGAAATCCTTCCTCTCCTCCCAAATCTCCCTGGAGACCCCGATCCTGTTCAGCGCCATGTCCTATGGCTCCATCAGCCTCAACGCGGTGAAATCGCTGGCCAAGGCCGCCAGGGAAGCGGGGACCCTCTGGAACACGGGCGAAGGAGGGCTGCACCCGGACCTCTATCCCTTCGGCCCGCATCTGGTGGTCCAGGTGGCTTCCGGGCGCTTCGGCGTGCACCAGGAGTACCTGGAAGCGGGGGCGGCCATCGAGATCAAGATCGGGCAGGGGGCCAAGCCGGGAATCGGCGGACATCTTCCCGGGGAGAAGGTCACCGAACAGATCTCTCGCACCCGCATGATCCCCGAGGGAACCGACGCCCTGTCCCCGGCACCCCATCATGACATCTATTCCATCGAAGATTTGAAACAGCTGATTTTTGCCCTCAAGGAAGCGGTTCGCTACCGGAAGCCCGTGGGGGTCAAGATCGCCGCGGTCCACAATGTGGCGCCCATCGCCTCGGGGATTGTCCGGGCCGGCGCGGACTTCGTGGTCATCGACGGCCTGCGCGGGGGGACCGGCGCGGCTCCCCGGGTCATCCGCGACCATGTGGGAATTCCCATCGAACTGGCCATCTCGGTGGTGGACCAGCGGCTGCGGGAGGAGGGCCAGCGGAACCGGGCCTCCCTGATCGCCGCCGGGGGGTTCCGCAACAGCGCCGATGTGGTCAAGGCCGTGGCCCTGGGGGCGGACGCGGTCTACGTGGGAACCGCCGCCCTGGTGGCCCTGGGGTGCCACGTCTGTCAGAAATGCTACACCGGGAAGTGCAACTGGGGGATCGCCACCCAGGACCCCTACCTGACCAAGCGCCTGAACCCGGAGATCGGCGCCCGCCGGCTGGTCAACCTGCTGCGGGCCTGGTCCCTGGAGATCAAGGAGATGCTCGGGGGAATGGGAATCAACGCCCTGGAGAGCCTGCGGGGTAACCGGGAGCAGTTGCGGGCCGTCGGCCTGGCAGAAACGGACATGAAGATCCTGGGGGTCAAGCCGGCAGGGGAGGCCTGGTGAGATGAAGAAGATCTTTATCCGGGAAGAATACTGCATGAACTGCCGCCTCTGCGAGGTGCACTGCATCGTCCAGAATTCCAAGACCCGCAACATCATCAAAGCCTACAAGGGGGAGTACCCCAAGCCCGTTTCCCGGGTGCTGGTGGAGGAAAAAGGATATCTCTCCTTTGCCCTCCAGTGCCGCCACTGCGAGGACGCCCCCTGCCTGGAAGCCTGCATCACCGGGGCCATGCACCGGGACCCGGAGAGCGGCGCGGTCCTGGCCGATGAGGAAAAGTGCGTGGGCTGCTGGATGTGCATCATGGTCTGTCCCTTCGGGGTCATCTCGCGCCACGGGGAGGGCAAAAGGGTGATCTCCAAGTGCAACCTGTGCCAGGGAGAAGAGATCCCCGTTTGCGTGAAAAACTGCCCCAACGAAGCCATCGTCTTCGAGGAAGCATCATGAATTACGTCATCGTCGGCAACGGACCGGCCGGAACCGCCGCCGTGGAGGGGATTCGTGAAGCGGACGCCAAGGGGCGGATCACGGTGATCTCCGATGAAGGGGTGGTGAATTATTCCAAGCCCCTCCTCTCCTACCTGTTGTCCCGGAAACTGAAGAAGAACCAGCTGGCCCACCGCCCGGAAGATTTTTACGTCCGCAACGGGGTGGAGCTTTGGCTGAAGAAAAAGGCGGTGAAGCTGGAGATCGCGGAGAACCGGGTGATTTTGTCCGATGGCAAGGCCGTGGCCTATGACCGGCTCCTGATCGCCACGGGCGGAGTGCCCATTCCCCTGCGGGTTTCCGGGAAAAAGACGGAGGGGATCTTTTCCTTTACTCGCCTGCGGGAAGCCGAGGACCTGGCGCGCTACCTGAAAGACAACGCGGTCCGGGAGGCGGTGGTGGTGGGCGGCGGCTTGATCGGCCTGAAAGCCACGGAAGGGCTCCTGGGAAGGGGAATTTCGGTGACCCTGGTGGAGCTGGCCGATCGGATTCTATCCGCGACCTTCGACCGCCGGGCGTCGGAAATCATCGAAGGGGCGTTGAAAAAAGAAGGATGCCGCGTGTTCCTCAAGAATACGGTGACCAAGATCGCGGGGGACCGTTCGGGAAAAGTCAGAGAGGTAATTCTGCAGAATCAGGTCAAGGTTCCCTGCCAGGTCATCATCGGGGCCATCGGAGTCGTTCCGAACCTGGAATGGGTAAAAGGAACGGAGATCCGCTCGGACCGGGGAATCCTGGTGGATGAGGGCCTGAAGACTTCCGTCCAGAATGTATTTGCCGCGGGGGACTGCTGTCAGACCCGCGATTTCTTCGGGGGAGCACCCCGCGTGGTCCCCATCTGGCCCAGCGCCGTCCGGCAGGGAAAGGTGGCCGGGTTCAACATGGCCGGGGGGAAGAAAGAATATGAGGGGCCGCTGGTCATGAATTCGGTGGAGCTCTGTGGCATTCCCACGATTTCGGTGGGTCTCACCGATCCCCCGGAAGGGAACGGCTATGAGACGATGGAGTCCCTCCAGGAGAAGAAAGGAATCTACAAGAAGCTGGTCCTGCGGAATGACCGGATCGTGGGAGCTTTATTCGTGGGGGACATCACCCGGGCGGGGGTCTATACCGGCTTGATCAAGGAGGCCATGAAGGTTGACGAACTGAGGGATCACCTGCTGAAGGAAACCTTCGGCCTCATCCATTTTCCCAGGGAATACCGCAAACATCATGTGACCGGAGAGGGGATCGAGGTATGAGAATTTCAGCCCGGGGCCTGCATTACCGGGTCCTCAATGAAAAGGTCCACCAGGCGATCGCGACCGGGGAGAGGGAAATCTATATCGACCAGGTCAACGGTCAACGGTACATCGGAGACGGAATCCGGAACGGGGATGTGCGGGTCCACATCCAGGGAACCCCGGGGAATGACCTGGCCGCCTTCATGGACGGGCCTTCCCTGGTCATCCGAGGGAATGCCCAGGACGGGGTTGGCAACACGATGAACGGGGGCAAGATCATCATCCACGGCAGCGCGGGCGATATCGCCGGTTACGCCATGCGGGGAGGAAAAATTTTCATCCGGGAGGATGCCGGATACCGGGTGGGGATTCACATGAAGGCCTTCAATACTTTCTTTCCGGTCATTGTCATCGGGGGCCGGGCCGGGAACTTCCTGGGGGAATACATGGCCGGGGGCCTGATCGTGGTATTGGGGCTCCGGGGGGAGGCGGACAAGTCGCCCGTGGGCACCTACGTGGGCACCGGCATGCATGCGGGCAAGATTTTCATCCGGGGGTGCGTGCGCAATTACCAGCTGGGGAAGGAGATCATGATTTTCGACATCAACAAGATCGACCGGGAAGAGCTGGACCCAATCCTGGACGAATACTGTCGGGATTTCAACCTGCCCTGGAAAGAGATTCGCCGGGGCCCCTTCGTGAAACTGATTCCTTACTCCCATCGCCCTTATGGGAAATTGTACGCTTATTGAGAAAAGGACCGCCCGTCGACCGTTCCGAACCCCGTACGGGCGCGCGGCCGCGCGCCCCTACACTCCACACCCCGCACCCTGCACCCTGCACCCTGCCCCCTGCACCCTCGTTTGACACCTTCCCCCCGTTCCTTTATAGTAAAAAGAAATGAAACCGGGGGGTAGGGGACGGATGAAGTTGAGTGAGAGGTTGTGCCGGTGGATTCGGAAAAAAATTAAAGAGACCGGTACTGCCGGGATCCTGGTAGGATTGAGCGGGGGGCTCGATTCGGCTGTGGCCGCAGTCCTGGCTCAAAAATCGGTGGGGAACAATGTCCTGACCCTCCTTCTTCCCTGCCACAGCCTTCCCCAGGATGAAAGGGACGCTCTCCTGGTCGCTGACCGGTTTCAGCTGCCATGGGAACGGGTGGACCTTGCTCCCGTGTATGACGCCTTCCTGGAGCAGCTCCCCCCTGCCGGTCAAATGTGCCAGGCCAACCTCAAACCCCGCCTGAGAATGGCTACTCTCTACTACTATGCCAACCGGCTGAACTACCTGGTGATGGGGACCGGAAACAAATCGGAACGAACCATGGGGTACTTTACCAAATACGGGGATGGGGGGGTTGACCTGAATCCTCTGGGGGACCTGACCAAGACTCAGGTCCGCAGACTGGCCAGGGAACTGGGGATCCCCGACCGGATTATAGACCGCCCCCCCAGCGCCGGCTTGTGGGAAGGGCAGACCGATGAACGAGAGATGAACATCAAGTATCAGGATCTGGACCGAATCATCGAAGGCCTGGAAAGGGGGAAGGAGCCGAGGGCATCCAAAGAAAAAGTGGGCTTTGTGAAAGAGGTGATGGCCAGGTCCCGGCATAAACGTCTGCCTCCCCCAATTTTCCGTTTGAAACCCGAATGATTTCATCCTTTAAGCAGAAAGGTCGGAAAGCCGATAAAGAGATAGAGGGGACAGGGGGTAAGGGCTGTTTCCCCTCACCCGGAATGACAGGATCCACCCAGAAAGAGCGGATTCGGCGTCCTTTTTTTTCCACCGGATGCCATGGGCAAGGAAAGCTCATCCCCCCCGGAGGGGGGTCGATGATTCGAAGAAGGCCGGGAGACCGGGGATTATCACGGGGGAATAAGTGGCCTTAAGGAAATCCTTAAAAAAGAAGATCAAAGACAATATTATTACAAAGGATTTCGATAGGGATATCGCCGAGGCCAAGTCTCTCCAGGACATCGAGCGCCTGGAGAGGAAAGACTTTCACCTCGGCCTTCTGGCTATCTTCATCATCCTGGTGCTGGTCCTCTTCATCCTCTTCGGGAATTTTGAAGCCTTGGTCCTTTCTCCCCGGGAAATAGGCGAAAAGCTGACTTCCTTCCAATTCTCGGCGTTCATTTTTCCGGGAACTCTCCTCCTTCTCGTTTTCTGCGCCTATATGATCCGACAATACCGGAAACTGCGGACACAACGCCGGGAGGTTTTCATTCACAAAGTCAGGCTGGAACGTTCGGTGGGGAGTATGGATGAAGTGGTAGCCCTGACCCAGATCGGTTCGGCGATCCTTCATCATAAGGATTTTATGTCTGTCCTGGAAATGATCGGACGGGAGTCCCTGAACTGCCTGAGGGCCCATCGTTCCACCGTCTTTCTCATGGAGGAAAAGAGCGGGATTCTAAAGACCCAATTTGCCTTCACCTCCGATCCGCAGCACGAGCAGGTGGGGTTGTTCGAAGAGAAGGAGATGGCCCGGAAAACGCTTCGCTCCAGGAGGCCTTTTCTCCTGCGGGAGCCTGCGGATTTTTCCGATTTCCTGAAGTACGGAGAGAGGGATCGGAAGATTACCTCCCTCATCAGTATCCCCCTGGTTCTGGAGGATAAGTCCCTCGGCGCTCTCTCGGTGGTCATCATCGACGAAGAGCGGAAGTTCAGCACCCGGGACCTCCAATTCCTCCTGGTCCTGGCCAACCAAGTGGCCATCTCCATGGAGCATAGCTACCTGGCGGAGGAAGTGCGTAAGGGGGCCGGCTTCCGCAAAAGCTACGAGCAGCACCTGGACACCATCCTGAACCAGTTGCAGACTCTTTCCGATGTGGAGCGAAGGCGGATCGAAGATCATATCGGAAGGCTTCTTCCTGCCGCCACAGCCGAGGCCAATCCTCCCCTCTCCGAGCAGACGGAAGAACTTGTGAAGGGGACCCTTCCGCTGATGGAAGCGGAGGCGGTCAAGGGGGATGACCGGGTCACCAAGATGCTCAAAGTGGACATGGATGGGGAGCCTCTAACCCTTTCCCACGACCTGGGAGAAGGCGGTGTATTCATCCGCACCCCCAACCCCCTAGACCTGGGAGAGGAATTCGTGCTAAAGCTTCACCTGGCCGAGGGGGAAGCGCCCATCGAGGTGGCCTGCAAAGTGGTGTGGAGCAACAAGTACGGGAAAGAAAGCCGGCAGTTGCGCCGGGGGATGGGGGTCAAGTTTGTGAATCTATCCCCGGAGCTTCAGGGCCGGGTGGAATCCTACATCCAATCCCACAAGAACAGGCAGTTTTCATTTGCCGAAGACCAGCATCATCTGTCCTTACAAGACTGAAAAAAGTTCATATCCAAGTTCATTGAGAGCCAGATAGCTGGTATATCCGAAAGGCAAGGTGGTTCCAGGGGCCCGGAAGGAAAGCCATCTTGCCTGCAATCATGAGGCTCCTATCTCTCACTAGCTGCGGCGGGGGTGCTCTGTTGCCTCTCCGAAGATTTCTTTTCCTCCCCCAGTGCGCTTTGCGGAAGGCAAGCGGGAAGGCTATGGGAATCCTTATCCCGCCGATGCTTGCTGCGTCCCGCTCGGAGCGGGAACTTTCCTTCCGGGCCCTTGGCGGTCTTTGGTAAGATATTTGATTGGCGAATTTGGAGATCATCCCAAAAAAGGAAAGGGGCATGGCGTCATGGCAATCTTCACCTTTCGGGCGGCAGGAGAAATTACCTTCGGGGTCGGGGCGGTCGAGCGGCTGGGATCCGCCATTCGCAAGACCGGTGGGAAGAAGGTCCTGGTAGTGGTGGATCCGGGTTTGGCCAAGGCAGAAGCATTTTCCAAAGTCACCCGATCCCTGGAGCGGGAGAACCTTCCCTGGGTGCTCTTTGACCGGGTGGAACCAGAGCCGCGAACGGTCATCGCCGACCGGTGCGGGGAGACCGCCCGGCAAGAAAAGTGTGACTTTGTCCTGGGGGTCGGCGGGGGCAGCGCCATGGACACGGCCAAGGCGGCGGCGATTCTGGCCACCAACGGGGGGCAGGCCAGGGACTATCAGGGACTGGACAAAGTCCCCCGCCCGGGCCTTTTGAAGGGAATGGTCCCCACCACGGCGGGGACGGGAAGCGAAGTGACCTTCACCGCGGTGTTCATCAACGAAGAGGAGAAGAAGAAGGCCGGGATCAACAGTCCTTATCTTTACCCGGAAATGTCGGTGCTCGATCCCGAAATGACTTTGTCCTTACCGCCGGCCCCGACGGCTTTCACCGGCATGGACGCCCTGGCTCATGCCGTGGAATCCTACACCTCCAGGGCGGCCCATTCTCTCTCCGAGATTTTCAGCCTGGAGGGCATCCGGCTCATCGCGAAGAGCCTGCGCCGGGCGGTGGAAAGAGGGTCCGACCTGGCCGCCCGGGCCGACATGCTTCTGGGGAGCCTCCTGGCGGGAATCGGCCTGGCCAACGCCGGCGTGACTGCCGTTCATTCCCTTTCCTACCCTCTGGGGGGTCGCTTCCGGGTTCCCCACGGGGTGGGCAACGGGCTCCTGCTCCCCGCGGTCATGGAATACAACGCCCTCTCCCTTCCGGAGAAATTCGCCAAAATCGCCGGGGCCATGGGCGAGGAAGTGGAGGGTGTGCCGGTGAGAAAGGCAGCGCTTCTGGCCGTTGAATCCGTGAATCGCCTGGCCCGGGATGTCCAGGTTCCCCTGCGTCTGAGCGACCTGGGAATCCCCGAATCAGCCTTCCCGGGCATGGCCGAAGAGGCCTTACAGGTTACCCGCCCGCTGGAGAACAATCCCCGGCCGGTCTCGCTCGAAGACGCGATCCGGATCTACCGCAGCGTTTTATAAATTTCGGTTCATCTCCAAATTCGTTGATCAAATTTTTCATCAGAGCTTGCCAAGGGTCCGGAAGGAAAGGCAGATTGCGCCGCAAGCATCGGCTGGATATGCGCTTTCCCGAATCTCCCTTCCGGGCATCCGCAAAGCGCAGCGGGGGCGTGATAAGAAAACTTCGAAGAAATCACAGGACCCCCCCGCCACAGGTAGGGAGAGATAGGTGCCTCATGGTTGCAAGCAAGATGACTTTTCTTCCGGACCCCTGAGATCACGTGAAATTCTGGAGAACCCCTCTCTTTGGCTTTCAACGAATTTGGAGATGAACCTAACTTTCCATCTTGTCCTGGCGGGCAAATTCGGGGTAAGATGCAAAACAAAGGAAATAGCTTATCAAAATGCGGAATGCGGAATTCGGAATGCGGAATTGAAAAAGGTCAATTCCTGGGGCTGTGGGTGGCTTCCGTTCCCCCACCAGTAATTCCTATCCCGAATTCCTTTTGAGTCATAAGGAAAGATTTGAATTCCTTCTGGCGTTTTTTTATTCCGCATTTCGCACTCCGAATTCCGAATTTCATCAAGGAGGCTGGCAAATGGGTGGCGCGGAGTTGATCGGCAAAGAAGAGCAGGAGGCTGTGTCCGAGGTGATCGGCCGGGGGGTTCTTTTCCGGTACGGGTTCAACGAGAAACGAAAGAACATCTTCAAGGTTCTGGAGTTCGAGGGCCAGTTTTCGAAATACGCGGGCTGCAAATACGCCCTGGGAGTCTCGTCCGGGTCGGCCGCGGTTCGCGTGGCCGTGGCCGCCCTGGGCATCAAGAGGGGCGATGAAGTCATCACCCAGAGCTTCACCTTCGTGGCCACGGTGGAGGGGGTCCTGGAAGCGGGGGCCACTCCGGTTCTGACCGAAGTGGACGCTTCCTTGAACATGGACCCGAAAGACCTGGAGGCCAAGATTACGGATAAGACCCGGGCCATCATGCCCGTTCACATGCTGGGCGTACCCGCCCGCATGGACGAGATCCTGGCCATCGCCCGCAAAAGAAACATCCCGGTGATTGAAGATTCCTGCCAGGCCTGCGGGTCGGGCTACAAGGGAAAGAAGACGGGAACCCTAGGCGCCCTGGGGACCTACAGCTTCGACTACGTAAAAACCCTTACCACCGGGGAGGGGGGAATGCTGGTTACGGACGACATAAGGCTCTACGAACAGGCCTGTGAGTACCACGACCACGGCCATGTTCATAACCCCGAAGTTCCCCGGGGAGAGGACCCACACCGCGCCACTGGCTTCAACTACCGGATGACCGAGATCCAGGGGGCCTTCGGCCTGGTCCAGCTGAACCGACTGGATTATGTGCTGGCCGAGCAGCGCAAGAACAAAGGAGAGATTAAGAAGGCGATTGCCTCCATTCCCCAGATGCAGTTCCGCGACCTTCCCGATCCCGCAGGGGATGGAGGGGACACCCTGGCCTTCTTCCTCCCCGATGCCAGGGTGGCCAGGGCGTTCAACGACCATCTGGCCAAATCGAAGGTCGACACCAAGATCCTCCCCTCGGCCATGAACTGGCATTTCGCGGGCCAATGGAAACACATGATCCAGTCCCTGCCCCCGTACCGGACGGACGCCTGGCCGAAGTCGGAGGCCCTGCTGAAGCGGGCCATCGCCCTTCCCATCTCGGTCAGGATGAGCGATGAACAGAAGGCCCGGGTGATCGACGCCGTATTGAAAGCGGCGAAGGAAGTGCTTTAAAGGCTTAACCGCAGAGAGCGCGGAGAGCGCAGAGTAGAGGAAAAAGGCAAAGAATCACCCTCCCAATGGAATTCGAATCCTGAATTCACAATACCCGGAGGCACTGGTTAAGAGATCTGGGGTTTGAAATTTGAAATTGTTTTTTCTGTCGGGGCTTAAGATCTAATTTTTCTCTGTGTTCTCTGTGCCCTCTGTGGTGAAAAAAAATGAAAGTCTTTGGAATTATCCCAGCCCGGTATTCCTCCACCCGTCTGCCCGGAAAGATCCTGGTGGATATTGCCGGCAAACCCATGGTTCAGCATGTGTACGAGCGGGCCCGGCGGTCTCCGTCTCTGGACCGCTTGATCGTGGCCACCGACGATGACCGGATTTACCGGAAGGTGCTCGAATTCGGCGGGGAAGCGGTTCAGACCTCCCCCCGCCATCCCTCGGGAACCGATCGGGCCGCGGAGGCCGTGCAGATCCTGGGGGCTCGGGAGAGCGATCTAATCGTCAACATCCAGGGGGATCAGCCGCTCTTCGAACCGGGGATGGTGGACGAGATCGTCGGTCCCTTCCGGGATGACCCGGAATTATCGATGGGCGCCCTGGTCTACCCCATCCGCACCCGGGAAGAACTGGTCAACCCCAGCGTGGTGAAAGTGGTCGTGGACAGGCTGGGTTTCGCCCTCTATTTTTCCCGCTCTCCCATGCCTTACGTCATAGCTTCGGCGACGCCTCCGCGCTATTTTAAACATATCGGACCCTACGCCTACCGCGCGGGTTTTCTGCTCCGGTTTACCAGGATCGAACCGGGGGAGCTGGAACGGGCGGAGTCTCTGGAACAGCTGCGGGCCCTGGAGAACGGGTACCGGATTCGGATCGTCGAGACCCGTTATGACTCCCGGGAAGTGGACACGCCGGAGGATTTGGAGGAAGTGAGAAGGTTGATCTCCAAGGAGTGATCTTTCGATGGGGGGACCGAAACATCCGACCGGGAACCATGGTTCCGTCCTGAGAATCAGGGGCATATCCGTCTGTGTATATTCTCTATAACCTCCTTTTATTCTTCTTTTCACTCGGCGCGCTTCCGGTATTTCTGGCTAAGGTCATCTTCTCCCGAAAAAAGCGGAAGATCTACGCCCAGAAACTGGGGTTTCTTCCCCGGGAAACACTGGATCGAATGAAGGGCGAACCCAGAATCTGGGTCCATGCGGTTTCCCTGGGAGAAGTGGGATCTGTCCATCCCTTGTTCCGTGAACTCCGGAAGACTTACCCGGGGGCCTGTTTAATGCTCTCCACCGGAACGGAGAGCGGACAGAAGAAGGCCCGCGAGGGGGTGACCGAAGCGTCGGGGACTTTCTTCTTCCCCTGGGACTATCCCGCGGTGGTCCGAAAAGTCATCCGCCGTCTGCGGCCCGACCTTTTCGTGATTGCCGAAACCGAACTCTGGCCCAATTTCCTCCGGATTCTGAAAGCGGAGGGGGCCAAGGCCCTGTTGGTGAACGGCCGGATTTCCGACCGGTCCGCCGGCCGGTACCGAAGGATCCGGTTTTTTTTTAGCGCGGTCCTGGACCGGTTCGACGCCATGTCCATGATCCGGGTCCAGGACGGGGAGAGAATCATCGCCATGGGAGCGAACCCGGTTCACGTCTTCGTCAACGGGAACTGTAAGTTTGACCAGGCCGCTGCCTCCGCCGATCCCCGTTATCAGGAAGAGATGAAACGGGCCTTGGGAATTGAGGGGCAGGAACCGGTCTGGGTGGCCGGAAGCACCCACGAGGGGGAAGAAGAAATCATCCTCCGCACCTTTCGCCGCCTGGGGGAGAATTTCCCGGAGATGCTACTCCTCCTGGTCCCCCGGCACGTAAACCGGTGTGAACGGGTGGAAAGAATTCTGGAGCGATACGGAATTCAGGAATGGGTCCGGCGCAGCCGTCTCAACGGGGAAGGGCGGAGGGGGGCCCGGGTGGTGCTGTGGGACACCTTTGGGGAGCTCTTCAAGATCTACAGCCTGGCAACTCTGGTCTTCTGCGGGGGCAGCCTGGTCCCCAAACGGGGCCAGAACATCCTGGAACCCGCGGCCTGGGGAAAAGTGGTCCTCTACGGACCTTCCATGGAGGATTTCCTCGATGCCCATGCGCTTCTGTCGGCCGCGGGCGCAGGGATTATGGTGCGGAATGAAGAGGAACTGGCGGAGCGCTGCCTCCATCTCTTCCATCATCCCCGGGAACGGGAAATGCGGGGAGAGGCAGGAAGGGAGGCCCTTCTGGCCCAACGGGGGGCGACGCAAAGAAACCTCGAACTGGTCAGGAAGCTGCTGAAGAGATGAAAAAAGCAAAAGCCGTTCTGGCTCTGGAAGACGGAAAGGTATTCGAAGGGTGGGCGTTTGGCGCCGGGGGCGAACAAACGGGGGAGGTGGTTTTCAATACCTCCATGACCGGCTACCAGGAAGTACTCACCGACCCTTCCTACAAAGGCCAGATCGTCACCATGACTTATCCCCTGATCGGAAATACCGGGGTGAATGAGGAAGACCTGGAATCCGCCCATCCCCAGGTGGAAGGGTTCGTGGTGAAAGAGAGCTGTCCCTTTCCCAGCAACTGGCGGTCGGCGGAGACCTTGAACGACTACCTGAAGCGGTGCAAAATTGTGGGCATCGAAGGAATCGATACCCGGGCCTTGACCAAGCATATCCGCACGGCCGGGGCCATGCGGGGAATCATTTCCACGGAGGACCTCGACCCTTCCTCGCTGATCGACAAGGCGCGCAAATCCCCCCGGATGGAAGGGAGCGACTGGGTCCGGGCGGTAACCTGCGGGGAACCCTACGACTGGGGAGAAGGGGAAAAGAAATACCGCGTGGCGGCCATGGATTTTGGCATGAAGCACAACATCATCCGCCATCTGGCCAGCCGGGGATGCCGGGTGACGGTGGTGCCGGCGCACACCCGGGCGGATGAAATCCTGGCCCTGAAACCCGACGGTATTTTCCTCTCCAACGGGCCCGGGGACCCGGCGGCGCTTCCCCACCTCATCGAAACGGTGCGGGAGGTTCTGGGTAAGAAGCCGATCTTCGGCATCTGCCTGGGCCACCAGCTCCTGGGCCTGGCCATGGGAGGGAGGACCTACAAATTAAAATTCGGCCACCGGGGGGCCAACCAGCCGGTCAAGAATCTGCGCAACGGGAAAGTGGAGATCACCGTCCAGAACCACGGATTCTGCGTGGACCTGGACAGCCTGCCGGCGGCTCAGGTGGAGATCACCCATATCAACCTGAATGATCAAAGCCTGGAGGGAATGCGTCACCGCTGGCTGCCGGTCTTCTCCGTGCAGTATCACCCCGAAGCTTCGGCCGGCCCCCACGATTCCGCCTATCTCTTTGACGAGTTCATAACCCTGATGGAAAAGCATTCGAAGGAATAAAGACGCTTAACCACAGAGATCACCGAGTCCACAGAGAAAAAACATTGGAAAATTGGAATGATGGAATATTGGAATAATGGAAAAACCAATTCTTTGCCCATCATTCCACTATTCCATTCTTCCATTCTTTTTTGACCTCTGTGGCTAGATCGTTTTTTAGGAACCATGCCCAAGAGAACCGACATCCATAAAATTTTGATCATCGGCTCTGGACCCATCATCATCGGCCAGGCCTGCGAATTCGACTATTCCGGCACCCAGGCCTGCAAGGCCCTGAAGGAAGAGGGGTTCGAAGTCGTCCTGGTCAACTCCAACCCGGCTACCATCATGACCGACCCGCAGACCGCGGACCGGACCTACATGGAGCCGGTCACCGCCGAGGTGGTAGCCAAGATCATCGAGCGGGAGCGTCCGCAGGCGCTGCTGCCCACCCTGGGAGGGCAGACCGGACTGAACACCGCCATCCAGGTGGCCGAGACGGGGATCCTGGAAAAGTTCAGGGTGGAGATGATCGGGGCCAACCAGGAAGCCATCCGCAAGGCCGAAGACCGGGAACTCTTCAAGGAGGCCATGCGGCGCATCGGGCTGGAAGTCCCGCGGAGCGGCTTCGCCCACAACCTTTCGGAAGCCCGGGAAGTGATCCGGGAGATCGGGCTCCCGGCGGTCATCCGGCCGAGCTTCACCCTGGGCGGGACGGGCGGGGGCATCGCTTTCAACATGGAGGAGTATGAGCGCATCGTGGCCCAGGGGATCGAGCTCAGCATGATCCACGAGGTGATGGTCGAAGAGTCGGTGGTCGGCTGGAAGGAATACGAGCTCGAGGTCATGCGCGACCTCAAAGACAACGTGGTCATCATCTGCTCCATCGAAAACTTCGATCCCATGGGGGTACACACCGGGGACAGCATCACCGTGGCCCCGGCCCAGACCTTGACCGACAAAGAGTACCAGCGCATGCGCGACGGGGCCATTGCCGTCATCCGCGAAATCGGGGTGGAGACCGGCGGGTCGAACATCCAGTTTGCCCTTCATCCGCAGGACGGCCGCATGGTGATCATCGAGATGAACCCCCGGGTGTCCCGCAGCTCGGCCCTGGCCTCCAAGGCCACGGGTTTCCCCATCGCCAAGGTGGCGGCCAAGCTGGCGGTGGGTTACACCCTGGATGAGATTCCCAATGATATCACCCGGGAGACCATGGCTTCCTTTGAGCCGGCCATCGATTACTGCGTGGTCAAATTCCCCCGTTGGGCCTTTGAGAAATTCCGCGGGGCGGATCCGACCCTGACCACCTCCATGAAATCCGTGGGAGAGGCCATGGCCGTGGGCCGAACTTTCAAGGAAGCCCTACAGAAGGCGGTCCGCTCCCTGGAGATCGGGCGCTTCGGCCTGGGGATGGATGGGAAAGGGGAAGCGGGGGTCGAATGGATCCGGGAAAAATTGGCGATCCCCACTGCAGAAAGAATTTTTTACCTCCGCACGGCGCTCAAAAATGGAATCTCCCCCGGGGAGATCGCCGAGCTGACTCGCATCGACCCGTGGTTCCTGGAAAACATGAAACAGATCTGCGACCTGGAGGAAGAAATCCGACCCTTCGGCAGGAACGGCCGGGGGCTGGAATCGCTGCCCGCGGAACTGCTGCGGCAGGCCAAGGAACACGGCTATTCCGATGTCCAGCTGGCCCACCTCCTGGGGTCCGACGAGATCTCCGTACGGGAGCGGCGAAGGGCGCTGGGAATTCAGCCCACCTTCAAGCTGGTGGATACCTGCTCGGCGGAGTTCGAAGCCTATACCCCCTATTACTACTCCACCTATGAATCGGAGGATGAAGTTTGCCCCTCGGACCGGAAAAAGGTAATGATCCTGGGGGGAGGCCCGAACCGGATCGGCCAGGGGATCGAGTTCGACTACTGCTGCGTCCACGCCTCGCTGGCCCTGCGGGAGGAGAGTTTCGAGACCATCATGGTGAACAGTAACCCGGAGACCGTCTCCACCGATTACGACACCTCCGACCGCCTCTACTTCGAGCCTCTCACCCGGGAGGATGTGCTCAACATCGTGGAGAAGGAAAAACCCATGGGGATCATCGTCCAGTTCGGAGGGCAAACCCCCCTGAACCTGGCCGTTCCCCTGGAGAAAGCGGGAGTCCCCATTCTGGGAACCTCTCCGGACAGCATCGACCGGGCCGAAGACCGGGAGCGTTTCAAGGCTCTCATCCAAAAACTGGGACTGGTCCAACCCCAGAACGGGACCGCCATCTCCCTCGAAGAAGCCCGGGCCGTGGCCCGGGAAATCGGCTACCCCGTGGTGGTGCGGCCCTCTTACGTTCTGGGGGGGCGGGCCATGGAGATCGTCTACGATGAAGAGACCCTCGAGGGTTACATGAGAGACGCGGTGAAGGCTTCCCCGGAGCACCCCATCCTGATCGATAAATTCCTGGAAGAGGCCATCGAGGTGGATGTGGACGCCATCTCCGACGGGGAACGGGTGGTCATTGGCGGGATCATGGAGCATATCGAAGAGGCGGGCATCCACTCCGGGGACAGCGCCTGCGTCCTCCCCCCTTACACCCTGAGCGACGATCTCATCGAAGTCATCAAACAGAATACCTACGCCCTGGCCCGGGAACTGGGGGTCAAAGGGCTGATGAATATTCAATACGCCGTCCGGGACGATCGGGTGTACATCCTGGAGGTCAACCCGCGCGCATCGCGGACCGTTCCCTTTGTCTCCAAGGCCACTGGCGTACCCCTGGCCAAACTGGCTGCCAAGGTGATGGTCGGAAAGACCCTGGAGGAGCTGGGATTCACCCGGGAAGCGGAAGTGAGACATGTAGCGGTGAAGGAGTCGGTCTTTCCTTTCAACCGCTTTCCCGGGGTAGATACGCTGCTATCGCTTTTGCCAAGGCCGAGCTGGCGGCCGGGCAGATCCTTCCCCGAAAGGGCCGGGTCTTCATCAGTGTGAAGAACCGGGACAAGCGGGCCATCATCTTCATCGCCAAGAAGCTCGCCGATTTCGGGTTCCGGATTGTCGCCACCCGGGGGACCGCCAAGGCTCTTTCCCAGAGCGGAATCCCGGTGGAAGGGGTCAACAAGGTCCATGAAGGAAGGCCCAACATCGTGGACCTGATCAAGAGCCGGGAGATCGATCTGATCATCAACACCTCCACGGGACGGCGGCCGAAGCGAGACCAGGTTTCCATCCGCTCCGTGGCCGTGGCTCACAGCATCCCCCTGATCACCACCATCTCGGGGGCGGCAGCGTCGGTCCAGGGCATCGAGGCGCTTCGGCAGGAAGAGATTACGGTGAAGTCTTTGCAGGAATACCACCGGAAGGAAGCAGAGAGCAGAGAGCACAGAGCATAGAGCAAGGAAAAAATCAATGCAGAGTCGTGTCCCCAAAATAATCGGCATAAAATTGCACGTGGAGCCGAGGGTCGGATGGATGCGCGCCGCCAAAATCCGGCGGGAGAAAAGTCTCCCTCCACGGCATCTCCGGGGTTCCGCAAAGGAACGCGGGCAAAAAAGCTACGGCTTCGCAAGATCCGTAGGGGCGATTCATGAATCGCCCCTACATTGTCAATATACATTGTAAAATCTCCGTGGCCTTAGGAGGAATCAGCGCCTATTTTGGCGAGCGCAGCGCTCCGACGCTCGGCTCCCGGCACCAGGGTTCGACTTTGTCAACTTATTTCCGTGACACGACACTGGTTGCTCGTTGAAGAAATAAATATCAACCGGCAACTGGCACCTGGTAATGGATAATGGGCAACTGTAAACGACCAACGAGCAGCGAGAAAAGAGCAACGGATATGTACGAAGGCGATTATCCGCGGGAGGAATGCGGGATCTTCGGAATCTTCGACCATTCCGAAGCTTCTCACCTGACCTATCTGGGCCTCTATGCCCTCCAGCACCGGGGGCAGGAGAGTGCCGGGATCGTCACCTGCGACGAGGGGGAACCGAAGAGCCACCGGGGCATGGGCCTGGTCGCGGATGCCTTCACTCCCAATACCCTCCGGGCGCTATCCGGATATTCGGCCATCGGCCATGTCCGGTATTCGACCACCGGTTCTTCCCTCTTGAAGAACGCCCAGCCGTTCCTGGCCCAGCGGCAGAAGAGTTTCATGGCCGTAGCCCACAACGGTAATCTGGTCAATGCCCGGCTGTTGAAGGAAAAGCTGGAAAGCCAGGGGTCGATCTTTCAGTCCACCATGGACAGCGAGATCTTCGTCCATCTGATCGCCCGCTCGAAAAAGCCCGGGTATTTGGATAAGACCATCCAGGCCCTGTCTCATGTCCGGGGCGCCTATTCTCTGATCTTACTCACCGAGAACGGGCTCATCGGGGCCCGGGACCCGCACGGGTTCCGTCCTCTATGCCTGGGGAGGCTGAAGGGCAGTTTTGTCCTGGCCTCGGAAACCTGCGCCCTGGATCTGGTCCAGGCCCGGTACATCAACGACATCCAGCCCGGCGAGGTGGTGATGATCGACAAACACGGCCTGCATTCCGAAAAACCTTTTTCCAGGCTGAAACCGTCCTTCTGCATTTTTGAATACATCTACTTCGCCCGGCCGGACAGCAATATATTCGGGCAGAGCGTGTACCTGGTGAGGAAGAAGCTGGGCGCCCGTCTGGCCGAGGAAGCGCCGGCGGAAGCGGACTTCGTCATGCCCATTCCCGATTCGGGCAACTATGCCGCCCTGGGATTCGCCGAGAGAACGGGCCTTCCCTTCGAGATGGGGATGATCCGCAACCACTATGTGGGGCGGACGTTCATTCAGCCCTCCCAGAGCGTGCGGGATTTCGGGGTGAAGATCAAGCTGAACCCGGTCAAAGACCTGCTGCGCGGAAAACGGGTGGTGGTCATTGAGGATTCGATCGTCCGCGGGACGACCAGTCGGACCCGGATCCGGGCATTGCGGGATGCGGGGGTGAAGGAAGTCCACATGCGGGTCAGCTGTCCTCCCCACCGCTTTCCCTGCCATTACGGGATTGATTTCCCCACCCGGGAAGAGTTGATCGGCTCTTCCCGCTCGGTGGAGGAGATCCGCAAGTTCATCGGGTTGGACAGTCTGGCTTACCTTAGCCTGGAGGGAATGGTGGGGGCCATGCCCCAGCCGCGCAAAAGTTTCTGCCTGGCCTGCTACAACGGGAAATACCCCGTTCCGGTTTCTCCGGAAACGGATAAATTTACCCTGGAAGGGTAATCAGAATCCATCTTATAAAATCATAACCAATCCTTCGAGAAAGGTTTTTCAAAATCCTCAAAGGAATCCTGCTTCCGCAGAATGGATCATACTTTTCCGCCTTCCTTCGAACAAATAATATGCAATATAAACAAAAAGTTAGAATTCTTTAACGGAAGGAAGGCCCTTTTTTCTAGAAATAGAAAAAAAAACTTGACAGCCCTTCAAGGGCTGTGTTAAATAACCATTGAATGAATAATCATTCATTAAAATATTGAAGATTTCCCAGGAGTGCCCGGAAAAGAACTGCCATGGTTGGGCAACGAGGGATGATTCCCCGAATGGCTCTGGAATGAAAACTTGAATATGAAAGACGAAAACAAACACCAGAAGATCCTTCAGGCAGCCATTAAAGTTTTTTCCGAAAAAGGTTTTTATAATTCCCGTGTTTCCGAGATCGCCAAAGAGGCGAGCGTAGCCGACGGGACGATTTACCTGTATTTTAAGAACAAGGACGATATTCTCATCTCCCTCTTCGAGGAAGAATTCGGGAAGATTGTCGGGAACATGCGCGCCGCACTGGCCCAGGAGAAAGACGCTCTGCAAAAGATCAGACGTTTTGCCATCACTCACCTTTCGATTGTAACCAATCACCCGCATCTCGCTGAAGTCATGGGGGTCGAGGTGCGGCAGAGCACGAAATTCATGAAGGAGTACGTGAATCAGCCCTTCATCGAGTACCTGAATCTCATCCGCTCGGTGGTGACCGAAGGGCAGGAGAAGGGGCTCCTGCGGAAAGACCTCACTCCGGGGGTGATGAAAAGGGCGCTCTTCGGCGCGCTGGATGAAATGGCCCGCTACTGGGTCCTCTCGACGAAGAAGAAACACCGCATCGACGAAGCTGCCCTGCAGATCAGTGACATTTTCATCCGGGGGATGATGACCGAGGAAGCGAGAAAAACCTACCCCTGGCCCCCGTAGAATTTTTTAATGGGACACAGATAAACACCGATGAACACAGATAAAAAAGGGAAAGACAGGGCGGAATTTTTTAAGGTAATATTTTTTATCCGTAATCCTGTTTTGTGAAATCTTTCGATTCTCGTAAGATTTCTCGGTGATTTTTTATCCGTCTTTATCCGCGTTCATCCGCGTCCCATTAGGTCTTTTGCGAGTATTGAATCTGTGTTTATCTGTGTTCATCTGTGTCCCCATAAAAATCCGTTAAAGGAGGTTCAAGGTGAATGTCATTGTATGCATGAAACAGGTGCCCGACACCGAGACCCTGATCAAGGTGAAACCCGACGGGTCCGGGATTGTGACCGACGACATCAAGTACGTCATGAACCCTTACTGTGAGTTCGCCGTCGAAGAGTCATTGCGAATCAAGGAAAAGCAGGGCGGTGCGAGTATCCTGGTCACCATGGGCCCGGCGCGGGCGGTGGAAACACTGCGCACCGGGCTGGCCATGGGCTCCGACCGGTCGATTCACCTCAACGACCCGGCTTTCGAGGGAGCCGACGGTTTCGCCACGGCCAAGGCCCTGGCCGAAGCCATCAAGAAAGAGCAGTATGATCTGATCCTCTGCGGCAAACAGGCGGTCGATGACGACATGGCCCAGGTGGGACAATCCCTGGCTGAGCTCCTGAATCTCCCCCATGTCACCCTGATTACGAAACTGGAAATCAGCGCGGACAAGAAAAAGGCCAAAGTCGAACGGGAAGTGGACGGGGGCAAGGAAGTGATCGAAGTCGGCCTGCCTGCCGTGCTCACCTGCCAGAAGGGATTGAACGAACCCCGTTATGCCTCCCTCCCGGGGATCATGAAGGCCAAGAAAAAAGAGGTCAAGGCCATTAACCTGGGTGCCCTGGGGCTGCCCGCGGATCAGGTCGGCGCTGCCGGCTCAAAGATCAAGATTATGAAATACAGCTCTCCTCCCTCCCGCCCCCCCGGAAAGATCGTCACTGGAGAAATCCTGGAAGCCGCCCAGAAACTGGTAAAACTTCTGCGGGAGGAGGCGAAGGTCATCTGAACCCCCTCGGACCCGGGGAGGAGAGAGAACGAAACGATTCCGATAACTCTCTAGATATAAAAAAGGAGATCATCCATGGCCAAAGGAATATGGGTTTTCGCGGAAGTGAAGGACAAAAATATCCGTAAGGTCACCTTCGAGCTTCTCAGCCAGGGAAGGAAGATGGCCGAAAAACTGGGAGAGGAGCTGGTCGCCGTGCTGCTGGGGTCCGAGGTAGAGGGTCTCACCGGCCGCCTGGCCGAATATGCCGACAAGGTCTTCTGGGCCGATGACCCGGCCCTGGCCCAGTACACCACCGATGCCTATGCTTCGGTCCTGGCGAATCTGTTGAAAGAGCATCAGCCCTCCATCTTTCTGTGCGGGGCCACGGTGATCGGGAAGGACCTTTCCCCCCGGTTGGCCGCCCGCCTGGAGACCGGACTGGCAACGGACTGCACCGCCCTGTCCATCGGGGACAACGGGGCGCTGGTGGCCAAAAGGCCGGTCTACGCCGGCAAAGCATTCATCGAACTCGGCTTCTCCGAGGCCCGTCCCCAGATGGCCCAGATCCGGCCTAATGTCCTGGAGATGGTTCCGCCCGACGGGTCGAAGAAAGGCTCGATCGCCAAGGTGGACGCCAAAATCGATGCCGGAAGCCTGCGGACCACCGTGCTGGAAGTGGTCAAATCGGCTGCCGCCAAGGTCGACCTGACCGAGGCGGAGATCATCGTGTCGGGCGGCCGGGGCATGAAATCATCGGAGAACTTCAAGGTCCTGGAGGATCTGGCCGAGGTCATCAAGGCCACCGTGGGCGCTTCCCGCGCAGCCGTGGACTCCGGCTGGCGCGAACACGGCGATCAGGTGGGTCAGACCGGAAAGGTGGTGACTCCGAACCTCTACATCGCCTGCGGCATTTCCGGGGCCATTCAGCACCTGGCCGGAATGGGGTCTTCGAAAGTCATCGTGGCCATCAACAAGGACCCGGACGCGCCGATTTTCCAGAAGGCCGATTACGGAATCGTGGAAGATCTCTTCAAGGTGGTTCCGGTGTTGTCCGAAGAGTTCAAGAAACTCCTTTCGGAGAGCTGATTTCCCATGGGGTGCTCTCCTCCCGGGCGAGCACCTCTTCCCGATTGCTGTTCCGCCAAGTTTCTTGCCGTACCCCCTTTCTTTTCATAAAGGGAAGGCAGGTTCTAACCCGCTCACCCTGGAGTCAACCGGCGGTCTGACCGGTTGTGCGGAATCGAGGACCGACATGCTCAGTTCATTCGACCTTTTCCTGCTCTTCATCGTGGCTGTGGTATTCCTGTACGGGATGTATCGTCGGTACCGGCTGTGGATGATCGGCAAACCCGAGCGGAGGACCGACCGGCCCAAGGAGCGTCTGATATCGGTTTGGGCTTACGTGATCGGGCATAAGCGGATGCTCCGGGATGGGTATCCGGGATGGATGCACCTGCTCATCTTCTACGGATTTTTGGTTCCCTTCGTGGTGGTGGTGATCACCCAGGCGAATTTCTCCCTTCCCCGGGCCCTGGCCTTTCCTCTGTCTTTGTTATTCGACCTGGTGGGAACGCTGGGAATCATCGGCCTCCTCATGGCCGCCTACCGGCGCTATGTGCAGAAGCCGGAAAACCAGACCTATGACAACTACTGGGGCAATGCGGCGGCCCTCCTCCTTCTCCTGGGCATCTTCGGGCTGGGTTTCTGCGTCGAGGGGTTGCGGATCGCCCGGACCCAGCCCGAATGGGTCGACTGGTCCCCGGTGGGCTGGCTTTTTTCCCAGGCTTTCAGCGGCCTTTCCGACGGGAATCAGATCCTCCTGCACCGGCTCCTCTGGCGTCTTCACCTGTTGCTGGTCCTTGGATTCATCGCCTTCATCCCCTATTCCCGCCTGCTGCACATCGTAACCGGGCCGGCCAATGTTTACATGCGCTCCCTGATCCCGAAGGGGGAACTGACCCCCATCCTGGATTTTGAGACCGCCGAAACCTTCGGGGCGTCCAAAATCGAGGAATTGACCCGCAAGCAGCTCTTTGACATGGATGCCTGCACACGGTGCGGGCGCTGCCTGGACCACTGCCCGGGTTCGGTCAGCGGGAAACCGCTGGCACCCAAGAGAAACTGGGATACCCTGCGGGCCCACCTGGAAGAAAAAGCGGCCCTGAAGAGGAAGGGGGTCGACCCGTACGCGGAAGGGCAGACGAAACTGATCGGCAGCGGGGCAGGGGACGGAGTTTCGGAGGACGTGATCTGGTCCTGCACCAACTGCCTGGCATGCCAGATGGTCTGCCCGGTATTCATCCCCTGCGTGGATAAATTTCTCGAGATGCGCCGTTACCTGGTCCTCATGGAAAGCAATTTTCCCCAGGAGGTGCAGCTGGTCTTCCGCAACATGGAAAACAACAGCAACCCCTGGGGGGTAGGTTCGGGACTCCGGGCCGAGTGGATGAAAGGCCTGGAGATCAAGACCATGGCCGAGGAAAGCGACATTGATTTCCTCTTCTACGTAGGATGCGCGGGCAGCTTTGACGACCGCAACAAGAAGGTGGCCACATCCCTGGTGAAGATCCTGAAGGCGTTGGGGGTGAAATTTTCAGTTTTGGGAACGGAGGAGGGCTGCTGCGGGGACTCGGCCCGGCGGATCGGAAATGAATATCTCTACCAGACCCTGGTCCAGACCAATATCGAAGTCTTCAAGAATTACGGGGTCAAGAAGATCCTGACCATGTGCCCCCACTGCTTCAATACCCTCAAGAACGAATATCCCCAGTTCGGGGGCAAGTACGAGGTCTTCCATTACACCCAGTTCCTGGCGGAGGTTCTGGGGAGCGGAAAGCTGAAATTGAAGAAGCCCCTGGAAAAGGTGATTACCTACCATGATTCCTGCTACCTGGGGCGGGCGAACGAGGTCTATGAAGAGCCGCGGCAGGTCCTTCAGGCCATCCCGGGCCTGAAACTGGTGGAGATGGAGCGCAACCGGATCCGGAGCTTCTGCTGCGGGGCCGGGGGCGGCCGAATGTGGATGGAGGAGAAGCTCGGAAGCCGGATCAACCAGCTCCGTACCGATCAGGCCGTCCAGACCAAGGCCAGCCTGGTGGGGACCGCCTGCCCCTATTGCCTGACCATGATCGGCGACGGGATCAAGGAGAAGGGGCTGGAGGAATCCCTGGCCGCCTTGGACCTGAGTGAACTGGTGGTCCAGTCCATGGATTCTTCGGGCGCGCCGGAAAGCACGGAGACAAAAACGGTTGGATAAAAGGGGTTCTTTCCCCCTTACTCCTCACCCCTTACCTTTTACGGTATTTGAAGAGAGGAAACGGAAATGTTCAGAAGGGAAACTCGGAGCCTGGGGAAATTCGGTCGAAGGCTGTTCCCGGTTTTGACTTTATGCTTCCTCTGGATCGGTGCTGCGCTGGCCTCCGATAACGCCGAATGTTTCAAGTGTCACCAGAATCCCAGACTCAGCAAGGGGAAAAAGGATGGTTCCCTCCTTTCCCTCCATGTGGACGAAAAGGCTTTTGCCGCGTCGGTTCACGGGGCGGCCGGAATGGGATGCACAGACTGCCATCAGGAAGCCAATCCGGATGTCCATCCCGCGGAGGGCTTTCCCGAGGTTGGGTGCGTCAACTGTCACCCGGATGAGGGGGAGGCCTACAAAAAGACGGCTCACGGGATGATGCTCGAAAGCGGTATGGAAGGGGCACCCAAATGCCAGGATTGCCATACTTCCCACTACATGCGCAAGATAGGCGATCCGCAATCGCCGGTAAAAGCCTCCCGCCTGCCGGAGGCCTGCGCCAGGTGTCATGAAGAAGCCAGGTCACCAAAGGGATTTTTCATGGCCCTGGCCACCTACCGGATCATGGGCCACCCCAAGACCGACCTGGAATACCGTTACGACACCCGGGGATGCGCCAACTGCCATCCCGAGGATGCGGGCCATCTCCAGGAGAAAGGGCCCATGTCTTTTTGCGTCAAATGCCACGACCCCTCCGATTCCAAGCCGCTCCTCCTGGGGCCCATCCATTTCAAATTATCTTTCTGGGAGCAACCCATTCCTTTCCTCCTGCGGTTCCTTTACGGGGTCGGCCTGATCCTCGCCGTGTTGGCCTGCGTCGGGTTCTTCGGCTATCGGAGCTACACCAGGAAAAAGGCCAAGAAGGCGGAGGGGGAAAAGCCCGTCGAAGGACAAGGAACGACCTCTTAAAAAACGACGGTTTTTTTTATCCGGGCAGGAGGCAAGCAAAAAAGGAAGAAGATTTCTTTTCCCCTTGCCTCTTTTTTTAGAACTCGCGTCCCTTTAGGATTCTTTTCGCCGCGGAGAAGCAAGGTTGTGGCCCGGAGGCAAGGGCGTTTCGCGCAAAAAGCATCGGCGGGAAAAAGATTGGCCCTGTAGATCAGTCCGTGCTTCCGCAGAAAGAGGCGGGCCCGCCGGGCGCCCGGCTGGGCGCCCCTACAACGGACCAACTCTGTTCTCGGGGAAAGAAAGAATTGCCCGCCCCCTCCAGAAAATGAAGCGTGCCTCATGGTTTTTGCGCGAAACGCCCTTGCTTCCGGGCCGGGCAAGGCCTGACGCTCAATCCAGCTTACCCCTACAGGGCGAATACCAGGGGGAAACCCCTTTAGGGTTCTTGCCAGTCCCCCGCTAAAGTGGTATAAAAATCACTGCGCTATTTTTTGTCAACCCCCAAACTGGATGCCCAACCATATCTTTTAAGGAGGATGCCACATGGATTTCCAATTTTCACCCCAGCAGGAGCTGTTGAGAAAAAGCATAAGGGAATTTGCCGAAGGGGCCATTGCCCGGAAGGTCCAGCACATGGAGGAGACCGATGAGGTCCCCTGGGATCTTTACAAGGAAATGGGCAAACAGCTCTACATGGGGATCATGATTCCCAAGGAGTACGGCGGGACAAACCTGGGAAATCTGAGCCGGATGATCATGATCGAGGAGCTGGCGCGGGTTTCCGCGGCCGTGGGGATGGCCATGCAGATCTTCCACCTGGGGATTGCGCCGCTCACGGATTTCGGGAGCGAAAGCCAGAAGAAGAAATACCTTCCCGGCCTGGCCAAGGGCGAGAATTTGGCGACCATCGCCGTGACCGAAGCCACCGGAGGCTCGGACCCCACGGGGATCCAGACCACAGCCAAACTCGAAGGCGATCACTATGTTTTGAACGGAAGAAAATGTTTCATCACCCACGGGCATGTGGCGGACGTCCTCATCATCATGGCCAAGACCGGTGAAGGGCCGAAAGGTTTCAGCGCCTTCCTGGTGGAAAATTCCTTCCCGGGGTTCAAACTCGGGCGGAAGGAAAGAAAATTCGGTCTCCGCGGATGCAATACCGGTGAGCTGGCCATGGAGAACTGTATCGTTCCCCGGGAATATCTCATGGGAAATGAGGGGGACGGCCTGAAAGTCTGCATGGCCGGGATCAGCGAAGTGGGACGGGCCGGGATGGCGGGATGCGGCCTGGGAGTCATTCAGGCGTGCCTGGAAGCTTCGGTAAAATTCGCCAATGAGAGGATCCTGGGGGGCAAGCCGATCAGCCAGCACCAGGCCATCCAGTGGATGATCTCGGACATGTACATGGACCTGGAGGCCAGCCGCCTTCTCTGCTACCGGGCGGCCTGGATGCGGGACCAGAAGATGCGCTGCGACACGGATATGGCCATGGCCAAGTACTACGCCACGGAGGCGGCGGTTCGCTGCTCCAAGAAGGCCGTGGACATTCACGGCGGGTACGGGTACATGATGGAGTACCCGGTGCAGCGTTATTACCGCGACGCGGAAATCCTAATCGCTTCGGCGGGGACCTCGGAGATCCAGCGGATCGTCATGGCCCGCAAAGCCCTTACATCGTTTAAATAATAGATTTAACCACAGAGCACGCAGAGAACGCCGAGGAAGGAATAATGGAATAGTGGAACATTGGAATATTGGGTAGAACCAAAATATTTAAACCCAACATTCCATTATTCCATCATTCCAGCATTCCAATTTATTTTGCTCTGCGGTTCATTTTTTTTATGAATATCATCGTATGCGTCAAGCCGGCGCCGGACCCCAAGCGCTGGGACAGTATCCAGCTGGACCCCCAGACCAAGGCCCTGCGCCGGGAAGGGATTCCCAGCGTCCTGGGCCCCCTGGACAAACGGGCGTTGGAAGAAGGGCTCCGGATCAGAGAGAAACAGGGGGGAAAAGTGGTGGCCATGGCCATGGCTCCGCCCTCGGCCCGGGATAACCTGGTGGAAGCCCTGGCCATGGGGGCGGACGAAGCCATTCTCCTGAGCGACCGGGCCTTTGCCGGCTCCGACACCTGGGCGACCTCCTTCGTCCTTTCCAGGGGCATTCAGAAATCGGGCGGGTTTGACCTGGTGATTTGCGGGGAATGGAGCCTGGACGGGTCCACCGGCCACGTGGGCACTCAACTGGCCGAGTACCTGGGGATTCCCAACGTGAGCAGGGTCGCGGTGGTGGAAGGACTCGATGGCAAGACTCTGAAGACCCGAAGCTTGATCGAACGGGGGTACCGGATTCTGGAAACGACCCTCCCGGCCTTGATCACCGTGACCCGGGACATCAATACTCCCCGTTTTACTTCCCTGCTGGGGGTCATGGAAGCGGAGGCCAAGCCCCTGGCCTCTTGGTCCGCGGCCGACCTGGGAATCCGAGCCGAAGAGGTCGGTTTTCCGGGTTCTCCCACCCAGACCGGGGATGTCTTCATGCCGGAGATGAAGCGGAGGGCGGAGATGCTCAAGGGGGAGCCGGAGGAAATGGTCGGAGAAATCGTCCGGAAGATCCGGCAAGCACTGGGATAAGACGACCGCCGACCGATGACTGCAGACGGCTGAAGGATTTCTGTCCTCGCGGCGGTCCGCAGTCTTCGGTCCGCCGTCGGAGAGTTCTTATGAAGGATTTGGGGGATTGGAAAGGAATCTGGGTTTTCGTCGAGCAGGAAGAGGGCTGCCCAGCAGAGGTATCCTTTGAACTGCTGGCCGCGGCGAGGCAGCTTTCCCTGAAGAGGGGAGGGGTGGAAGTCGTGGCCCTCCTTCTGGGAAACGGAGTCCGAGGGCTCGGCCAAGACCTTCTCCGCTACGGTGCGGACCGGGTTTTATGCGCCGATGACCCCTCCCTGGAGAAATATCTTACCCTTCCCTACACCCGGGTCATCAGCCGTTTGATCCTTGAAAATAATCCTGAGATCTTTCTTCTTCCGGCCACCTCGGTCGGCGCGGATCTGGCCGCGCGTGTGGCCATCCGGGTGAATACCGGACTTTCGGCCCACTGCACAAGCCTGGACATCAACCCCGGGGGAGACCTCCTGCAGGTTGTTCCCGCCTTCGGCGGAAAGGTGATGGCCACGATCCTCTGTCCAAAACACCGGCCCCAGATGGCCACCATCCGCCCGGGGGTGTATCGGAGAGGAGAGCCTCAGGAGGGACGGGGAAAGGTGGAAGAGGTGCCCGTCCACATCCAGCCGGAGGACCTGAGGCAGAAGGCAGTCGAGACGCACTGGGAGAAGAAGCCCGCCCAAACCATCGAGGACGCAGAGGTCGTGGTGGCGGGAGGGGCCGGGATCGGCAACGGCGAAGACTGGAAGTGGGTAGAAAAACTGGCCGAGAAACTGCAGGCCGCCGTGGGAGGGACGCGCCCCCCCCTGGACGAAGGATGGATCTCCGAGGAGCAGATGATCGGCCAGAGCGGCAAGACCATCCGACCCAAGCTCTACATCGGAGTGGGCATCTCGGGAGTTATCCAGCACCTGGTGGGGATCCAGGATGCCGGGACGATTATTGCCATCAACCAGGACCCGAAGGCAGGCATCTTTCAGTCTGCCGACCTGGGAGCGGTGGCCGACTTCCGCAAGATCCTTCCCCTTCTGGTCGAGGAACTGGGGAGAAAGTAAAAGTCTCTGCGCCCTCCAAGGCTAAAAAAATAAACCGCAGAGTACGCAGAGATCGGAGAGTTTTTTCTTTGCCGAGAAAAAAAATATAAATCATTTTATGAATATGGATCCCTCTTTGCCTTTCGATCCTCCGGGGATCGAGACAAGAGGATGAACGAAGAGGAAGCAGAGAGCGCAGACCTCTGCGTCTTGCTTGCAATCATGAGGCAGATATCTCTCCTCACCGGTGGCGGGGGAATCGGTTATTTCTTCGAGGCTCACTTCTCCCACCCCCGCTGCGCTTTGCGGATGTCCGACAGGGGGGTTCGTGGAAAGCGGATCTCCCGCCGATGCTTGCTGCGCAATCTGGCTTTCCTTCCGGGCCCTTGGCAGGCTTTGATGAAAAATTCGATCAACGAATTTGGAGATGATCCAGTTTTTTTTAATTCCGGGAGGAGAGATAGATGAAGATTGACCCATCGACCTTGGACCGTAAGACCGCTCACGACCTTATGGTGGGAACAGCCCTGCCACGGCCCATCGCTTTTGTTTCCACCGCAGGAGCGAACGGGATCTACAATCTTGCCCCTTTCAGCTTTTTTATTCCCCTGTCAGCGAGCCCGGCCATCGTGGGCGTGGGCATCGGCCGAAAGAGGGACGGAGAAAAGAAGGATACCCTGGTCAATATAGAGTTGACCGGGGATTTCGTTATCAACGTAGTCACCGAATCCCTGGCCGAGGCCATGAACCAGACGGCCGGTGAATATCCCCCCGAGGTGGATGAATTTCAGGTGGCGAAGTTGTCCCCCCTAAAGGCCGACTTGGTGAAATCACCGATGGTGGCCGAGTCTCCCATCCAGATGGAGTGTCGCCTGCTCCAGATTTTGGAATACGGTGAATTCCCCCGGATTAACAATTTCGTGATCGGGGAAGTGATTCGCGTCCATGTGCGGGACGAATTCTGGGTGAACGGAGAGGTCCAGTCCACCAAGCTGAAAGCCATCGGGCGGATGGGTGGGGATCTTTACTGCCGAACGACGGATATATTTGAGATGAAGAGGCCGGTCATCCGTTGAAAAACGCAAAGCGCAGAGAGCATAGCGCATAGCGTTCGTACCGGGAGCACAGATTCTTTTCTTCCCGGCTTGTCTCCCTTACGGGTTCTCAACCCGAAAAAAAGGGGGCTTTCTCCAACCTGGAGAAAGCCCCCTTTTTTTCGGTAAAAGGGAAGGTTATTTGAGTCTTCCTTCGGCGGCCTTCCAGTCGATGTTCTTGAAGAAAGCGGCGATGTAATCGGCTTTCTTCAAACCGTAGTCGATCATGAAGGCATGCTCGAAAACATCCAGGATGAGGATGGGATTGCAGCCGGCCAGATGGCCCGCATCGTGCTCGTTGATCCAGCAGTTGCACAGGGCCCCGGAGGCGCTGTCCTGGTAGAGGATGGCCCAGCCGATACCCCTCAGGCTACCCACCGCCCTAAAATCCTTCTCCCACTCTTCGTAGCTTCCGAAGGATTCGGCGATCTTCTTGTAAAGCCTGCCGCCCTTGTCGATTGTTCCCTTCCCCCCCAGGTTCTCAAAGTAGTACTCGTGGAGCCGCATTCCGTTGAACTCCCAGCCGAAGCGCCTCTTCAGTTCGGCGAATTCCGGGGTAGCGGTCTTCCCCTCCTTCCGCATCTGGGCCAGGGTCTCTGTCAGCTTGTTGGTGTTGGTCACATACCCCTGGTACAGGGTGAAGTGATTCTTCAGCAGGGTTTCGCCGAAACCTTCCATCCCGATGAGTTTGCTGTAATCTTTGGCGGTGTAGGGCATCGTGGTCTCCTTTTTCGCTTGGGCGAAAGTAATTTTGGTTTTTTCGGTTAGAAAAAAGAGCCCTCCCATGGCGGAAAGGGCTAAAAATTGCCGGCGAAGCAAGGTAATGGTTTTCATAAACATTCGGGATTCAATCCGGGATTTAGAAAAATAGAATACTATATCTGAAGGGTGGTGAGAATGGGGTGAAAGCCGTATTTTTGGCCGGGGAACAAGGTATTTTAAGGGCGGAGCGGGCCCTTCCTCTTATCGACCATCACTTCTTCCGGAAGGAGATCCCTCCCGAGCGGGTGAGCTTTCCCTGGTAAACGAAAGAAATCTGGCGCAGGGCCGTCTGGAAATCGAAAGGGTTGAGAGCGGAGATGGTGTCGAGGGGAACGACAACCTGGTACCCCCGCAGGGCGGCGGAACCGGCGGCATGGAGGACGCAGATGTTGGCCACGGTCCCGGTGATTACCAGATTCTGGATTCCTTTCTGTCTCAGGAGCAAATCCAGGTCAGTGGAGAAGAAGGGATCATAGGTTCTTTTCCGGACGATAAAATCCTCGGGGTCGGGGGCAAGCTCCGGGATAATCGCTATGCCCCGGGTGTCCTGGACAGCGTGGGGGCCCCAGATGGAAAATTCCGGATCATCGGGGCGGTGCCAATCTTGTATATAGACGATCATGACCCCGGACTTACGGGCTTTTCCCAGGAGGCTGCGGATGGGGGCGATCGTTTTCCGGGTTTCGGGAACGAAGAGCTTTCCCTTGGGGCTGACGAAATCGATTAACAGATCGGAAAGGAGCAGCGCCGTCTTTCCCGCGGGCAGCGCTACCCGGGAAAGAATTTTATGATCAGGAACGGAGATTTGCATTTTTCCCTCCCTTGTTCGCGTTCATCCGTGTTCCCCCCCGGCCCGAAAAAATCTTTGGAAGTGGTTCTTGGGCGCTGTGATATGGGGCCGTATCATCGCCTGTATGCCTTCTGGATTCGGCCGGGGATCTCATATTCGCAGGGCACGTCGGTCTGGCAGAGGCCGCAGCCGGTGATTTTCACCCCGTATTCGGGTCTCTTGAGCGATCCGACGGTGTGATAGCTGTATTCCCTACATTTATCTTTGTCATGGCCCTTGGTGGTGATGGCTCCGGCAGGGCAGCGCGTCGCGCAGGCCTGGCAGCTTCGATCGACGTAGTAAAGACAGTTGGCCCGGTGGTGGGGATATTTTTTGGCGGAAGGCTTAAGGGGCAGGTTGGTAACCACGCTGCCCACCCGGATGGCTTTCCCTTTCGGAGTGATAAATCCATCGCTCAGCCCGAAAGTCCCCAGCCCGCAGGCGTAAGCCGTATGCCTTTCGGACCATTTGGAGGCCCAACCCACCCGGGGAGATCGAAACCTCTTCCAGTGGGGGGAATTCATGGGAGCCACCGCCTGATACCCTTTCTTTTTCAAAAGCCTCTCCACGTGTTCCCGCAACTTGACATTGAATTGCTCGCCGAAGTTCCGGGCATGGGCCCAGAGGCGGGAGGGGTATTGGTCCTCCTTCCGGTTGCTCCTGCGGATTTCTTCCACGTGGGGCAGAATCCAGGAAATCACGGAGAGGGGGTGAGGTTTCCTTTTTTTCCCGAAAGTGAGAGAAAAAATTTCCTGGGGGGTAAAATGAAATTTCCCGATGATTTTTTTATAGGCCTTGAAGAGGGGATCCTCCCCCGAGGCGAACCCCACCAGGGGCCGGTCCCAGTATTTCCCCCGGCCTTCCTTGCGGCGGTTGGCCGGGCTTTTCTGGACGAATTGAACGATGGCTCTTTCGATGAATTTTTCCGGGTTCTTGGCGAAGCGGATTCCTTTTTTGGTTTTCATGAGGCTCCCTTCCGGTAAAAAATCAGCATATAAATCGTGTACCATGGATTCCTGCCGATGGCAATGGGATTTGAATGTATCTTTTTAGGATCATCTCCAAATTCGTTGAAAACCAAAGAGCTGGTCTTTTCCGCTGCGCTTTGCGGATGACCGACAGGGGGTTCATGGAAAGCGGATATCCCGCCGATGCTTGCTGCGCAATCTGACTTTCCTTCCGGGCCCTTGGCAGGCTTTCCTGAAACATTCGACCGACGAATTTGGAGATGAACCTCTTTTTATAGCTCCGAACTCCGAACTAAATTTCTCCGAACTGGTTTCGCCTTCTTGACTTTCCTCACCCGATTCGATAGAAAGGATAGAACTCCGAAGCCTTTCAGTTGGCTTTCGAAAAGCACATCCCGTTTTACCGGAATGGAAATGGAGAAGGAAGCATGATTCTGGAGGGAATCCGGGTCTTGGACATTTCCAACCTCCTGGCCAGTCCCTACTGGGCCATGATTCTGGGGGAGAGGGCGGGAGAGCATACAGTCGAGATCCTGACCGAGGAGGGGTTCAGTGCGGCGAAAATTGAAAATTTGAAGGGGCAAGGAATTGTCTGAGAAGAAAGAAATGGTTACCAAGAAATCATCCGGGATCCCGCCTTTCATCGTCATGGAAGTCATGGAGAAAGCCGCCTCCATGGAGCGGAAGGGGGAAAACATCATCCACCTGGAGGTGGGGGAGCCGGATTTCGACACCCCGGAATGCGTCAAAGAGGCCGCCATCCGGGCCATCCGGGAGGGGAAAACCCATTACACCCACAGCCTGGGAGTGGTTGAACTGCGGGAAGCCATCGCCGAGGACTATTTCAAGAGATACCGGGTGGAGGTGAATCCCGATCAGATTCTGGTGACCTCCGGCACTTCGCCGGCCATGCTCCTCCTCTTCATGAGCCTGCTGGAACTGGGGGAGGAAATCATCCTGCCGAACCCCTATTATGCCTGTTACCCGAATTTTGTCCGCATGGTCGAAGGAAGCCCGGTTTTCGTCGAAGTGTTCGAAGAAGACGGTTTCCAGTACCGGCCGGAAGACATCCGGCCGCTCATAGGCCCGAAGACCAAAGCCATTTTCGTGAACTCTCCGGCCAACCCCACGGGAAACCTGACTCCCCCCGAGCGGATGAAGGCCATCGCCGATTTGGGAAAGACGGTGGTTTCCGACGAGATCTACCACGGGCTAGTCTACGAGGGGAAAGAGCACACCATCCTGGAATTCACCCGCGACGCCCTGGTGATCAACGGCTTCTCCAAGCAGTACGCCATGACCGGATGGCGGCTGGGATACCTGATCGTTCCCCCGGAATTCATCCGTCCCCTGCAGAAGCTCCACCAGAATTTCTTCATCTCCGCCAACGCCTTCGTTCAGTGGGCGGGAATCGCCGCGCTGAGGGAGGCGGATGCCGACGTGGCCCGGATGAAGTCCCTGTACAACGACCGGCGGAAATTCATCATCCAGAGGCTGAGAGAGCTGGGGTTCGGAATCACGGTGGAGCCCACAGGCGCCTTCTATGTTCTGGCCAACGCCAAACGGTATACCCGGAAATCCTTCGATTTTGCCTTCGACATCCTGCAGAAGGCCAAGGTGGGATGCACCCCGGGGATCGATTTCGGAAGCAACGCGGAAGGCTACCTGCGCTTTTCCTACGCCAATTCCATCGAAAATATCCACGAGGGAATGAACCGGCTGGAGGCCTACTTAAAGGAAAACTTCTGGGCCCGGGAGAAAAAGCCGTGAAGGTTCTTTCCGCCGAATTCGTCAAGAGCGCCACCAAGCCATCCGAGTATCCCCCCGGAAACCTGCCCGAGGTGGCCATTGCCGGGAAATCCAACGTGGGCAAGTCCTCGCTCATCAACACCCTGGTGAACCGGAAGAATCTGGCCAGGACCAGCTCCCAGCCGGGAAGAACCCAGACGATCAATTTTTTCCGGGTGAATGAAAAACTATCTCTGGTGGACCTTCCAGGGTACGGGTTTGCCAAGGCGCCCCTGGAAGTCCGGAAAGCCTGGAAACCCATGGTGGAGACCTACCTCCAGACCCGGAAGGCGATCCGTCTGGTGATCCTGATCCTGGACTCCCGGAGGGGGATATCTCCCGATGACGCAACCCTGCTGGATTGGCTGGACTACCATGACCTACCCGCCCTGATCGTCCTGACCAAGGCCGACAAACTCTCCCAGTTCGAACGGGCCAGGCAGAAGAAGGGATTGGCGGCCAACCCTCTGCTGGAGGGAAGACCCCTGCTTTTCTTTTCTGCGCTTACCGGGGAGGGAAAAGAGGAAATGTGGAGTTTGATTCAAAGATCGGCAAGCGGGGATGCGGGTCGGGGGGATTCATGAACTGCCCCTAGTGCCGCGTCCCCAAAATAATAGGCATAGAATTGCACGTGGAGCCGAGGGTCGGACCGATGCGCGCCGCCAAAATCCGGCGGGAGAAAAGTTTTCTTCCATGGCATCTCCGAGATTCCGCAAAGGAACGCGGGCAGCGGGCTACGTCTTCGTAAGATCCG
>LJUR01000197.1 GCA_001304105.1 Deltaproteobacteria bacterium SM23_61 | reverse complement strand
GGAAAGGATACAGGCGGGAGGGGGAATGGGGTTACCGGAGAGGAGAACTTCTTTGGCGATGGCGGCGTGAACCTTGGCCACCTCCCGGGTCTCTCCCTCCACCAGGGAGGAGAGGAGAAGCGTGCGGTAACCAAGGTCCTGGGCCGCTTTTTGGGCCGCCCTCATGGCCAGAAGATTGTTCCCCACGACCAGATGGTAGACCCCGGCGAGGGCGGGTTCCCCTTCCTTTACGGTTTCTTCTTTCTTTCCCTCTACCCCTTGGCGAATGTGGCCGGCCACCGCTGGGGGAATCTTCCCCCACAGTTCATATTTGTTCAGAATCCGGGCGCAATCTTCATACGTTGTGGGGTCGGCGACCGTGGGTCCGGAGGCAATAGCGTCGAGGGGATCTCCGATGACATCGGAAAGGATCAGGGTCACCAGGGTCGCCGGGGATACCATCCTGGCCAGCTTGCCTCCCTTGATCCTGGAGAGGTGCTTTCGCAGGGTGTTGATTTCCTGAATGTTGGCCCCGCAGGAAAGGAGCTCTTGGGTCGTGGCCTGTTTCTCCGCCAGGGTGATGCCCTCCACGGGCAGGGGCAGGAGGGCTGAGCCCCCTCCGGAGATGAGAAACAGGACCAGGTCCTTGGGGGTGAGGTGGCTCAGCATGTCCACCATCTCCCTGGCCCCTTCCAGGCCATTTTCATCGGGGAGAGGATGGCCCGCCTCCCGGATCCGGATCCGTTTCAACTTCTGGGAATGCCCGTATTTCACGTTGATCAAGCCCTGGGTGATCCGGGTTCCCAGGATCTTTTCCAGGTTCACGGCCATGGCCGCCGAGGCCTTTCCAGTCCCGGCCACGAAAATTCTCTCCACCTGGGACAGGGGGTACTTCCGGTCCCCGATGCGGAGGACTTTGTTTCGCAGGGATACATGGGAGGAGAGGATGGTATGGGGGTCCACCGCATGAACGGCATGGAGGAATATCTTCTTCGCATCCCTCCGGAGCGGGTCCAAGCTTCGTTTCACCGGGTCCTCCTTGGCAGGTTAAAACCGTTTACTCCACGGTTACGCTTTTGGCCAGGTTTCTCGGTTGGTCCACGTCCGTCCCCTTGAGAACCGCCACGTTATAAGCCAGCAACTGGAGGGGAATGGTCAGAAGGATGGGAACCAGAAAAGGATGGGTCTCCGGTACCAGGAGGGTGTCCCGGGCCTTAGAGATGACTTCCCCGCAGGAAGGATTGGTCAGGGCGATAACCTTTCCGTCCCGGGCCCGCACCTCTTCGATGTTGCTCAGGACCTTTTCATAACTCTGGCCTCTGGGAGCCAACACCACCACCGGCATGTTTTCATCGATAAGGGCAATGGGCCCATGCTTCATCTCCCCGGCGGGATATCCCTCGGCGTGGATGTAGGAAATTTCTTTCAGTTTGAGCGCTCCCTCGAGGGCGACGGGATAGTTCACCCCCCGTCCCAGGTAGAGGAAGTCGCGGGCATTCATGTACTTCTTGGCCAATATCTCGAGCTGGGGATTCAAGTCCAGGGTCTGCTGGGTGTAGTGGGGTACCTTCAGCATCTCTTCCAGCATCTCCTTGGCGGTCTGTCTCCCGATGCTCTCCCGGTTTTCCGCCAAATACAGGGCCAGGAGAAAGAGTGCCACCAGCTGGGTGGTGAAGGCCTTCGTGGAGGCCACCCCGATCTCCGGTCCGGCATGTGTATAAAATACACCGTCCGACTCACGGGCCAGACTGCTGTCCATCACGTTGCAGATGGAAAGGGTGCGCATCCCCTTCCTTCTTCCTTCCCGGAAGGCGGCCAGGGTGTCGATGGTCTCTCCCGACTGGGAGATGGCCACCAGGAGGTCATGGGAATCGACGATGGGATCCCGGTAACGGAATTCCGAGCCCAGGTCCACTTCCGCGGGAACCCGGCTCAGCCCCTCGATCATGAATTTTCCTACCAGGGCGGCATGATAAGAGGTCCCGCAGGCCACGAGGCAGACCCGGCGGATATCCTTGAGGGTTTTGGAATCTAACCCCGACCCTTCCAGGAAGACCCGCCCTTCCTCCAGGGAGACCCGGCCGCGTATCGTATCCACAATCGCCCGGGGCTGTTCAAAGATTTCTTTGAGCATGAAGTGCTTGTAGCCGCTTTTTTCCGCGGTCACCGGGTCCCACAGAATCTCTTTGGGGGCCCGCTGGCGGCTTTCTCCCCACAGCGTGCTGATCCGGTAGTCTTTCTGCTGGACCACCGCCATTTCCCCGTCTTCCAGGAAGATCATTTTCCGGGTGTAGGGGAGGATGGCCGGAATATCGGAGGCGACGAAGTAGTCTTGATCTCCGATTCCCAAAATCAGGGGGCTCTCCTTGCGGGCGCCGATCAGCTTACTATTCTCCCCTTCGTAAAGGACGGCAACGGCGTAGGACCCTTGGACCTGGAGAAGTGCCTGGCGCACCGCCTCTTCCAGCTTCTCTCCGGTGAAGAGATACCGCTGAATCAGGTGGCAGAGAATCTCCGTGTCCGTATCGGATTTGAAGGTATGCCCCTCGGCGGCCAGGATGTTTTTGAGGGCCAGGTAATTTTCGATGATGCCATTGTGGACCACGACCACGCCCCCGGCTTTGTGCGGGTGGGCGTTGGCTTCCGAAGGTTTCCCGTGGGTGGCCCACCGGGTGTGTCCGATTCCCAGGCTTCCGTTGAACTTCTCCCCTTCGGTTTTCCGCTCCAGCTCTTTGAGCTTGCCCATGGCGCGGCGGATGACGACCTTTCCCTCATGAAAGAGCGCCACTCCGGCGGAGTCATACCCCCGGTACTCCAGCCGCCGCAATCCTTCCAGCAGCACTTCTTTGGTGTCCCGTGGCCCGATGTAACCGATGATCCCGCACATAATGAATACCCTTTATCTCACCACAGAGGCACAGAGGACACAGAGTCCCTTATTATAAATTTAAAACACCAAATCCTAAATAGAATGCAGATTCAAATATTTCACTGCCCTCAACAGGCCAGCAGGAAATCATTACAATTTGTTGGCTGATTTTTGGTTCTTAAATTTGAAGCTCTGTGTCCTCTGTGCCTCTGTGGTGAAAAATATTTATTTCGAACGCCTGCGGTAATGGACCTGCTTTCCCCTGGCTACCGCCAGGGTATCCGGGGGAACTTCTTTGGTTATGGTCGATCCTGCCCCGATGACAGGGCGGTGTTGCTGCCGATAAACACCCCGTCCTCGATGACCGTGGGATGTTTCTTTTTACCGTCATAGTTGCAGGTGACGGTGCCGGCGCCCACGTTGATCTTCTCCCCCAGGGTGGCATCCCCGATATAGGAGAGGTGATTGGCCTTCGTGCCCTTGCCGATGACCGCTTTCTTGACCTCCACGAAGTTTCCGATCTTCGAACCCCCCCGCAGGAGGCTGTCGGGGCGCAGATGGGCAAAGGGGCCGACTTCGACAAGGTCTTCGATCTTGCATTCCGAGATGACCGAGGAGGCTTTGATGGTAACCTGATTTCCCACTTGGGTGTTGGCAATCTTGCAACCCGGCTCGATGACGCAGCCTTTTCCCAAAGAAGTTTTTCCCAAGAGATGGCAGCTGGGGTGAATCACCGAATCGCGGCCGATCTTCACTTCCCGGTCGATGTAAGTGGTCTCCGGGTCGATGAGGGTGACGCCGTCCAGCATGTGCTGTTCGGCGATCTTTTTCTTCATGCCCTGGTTGGCTCTGGCCAGCTCCACCCGGGTGTTGATTCCCATCACTTCCAGCGAATCCTCCACCAGGAAGGGGAAGACTTTCTTCTTCTCCGAATTCGCCCGGGCTACGATATCGGTGAGATAATATTCCTTCTGGGCGTTCTGGGGGGTCACCTGAGACAGGGCGGAAAAAAGGAAGTCCGCATCCACACAGTAGATGCCGGTGTTGATCTCCCTGACCTTTTCCTCTCCCGGCTTTAGGTCCTTATCCTCCGTTATTCTGAGGAGCGACCCGTCGGCGTTCCGAAAAACCCGGCCGTACCCTTTGGGATTTTCCAACTCCACGGTCATAACCGAGAGAACAGCCTTACGGGCCTGGTGGGATTTTAAGAATTTGCTCACCGTTTCTTCGGTGAGCAAAGGAACATCGCCGGAGAGGATCAGGACCCTTCCCCGGAAACCCCGAAGCGCCGGTTTAGCGGCCAGAACCGCGTGCCCTGTTCCCAACTGCTCTTTCTGGAGGGCAAAAGTTACATCCTGGGCCTTGAATTTCTCCTGAACCCGGTCGGCCTGGAAGCCGACCACAACAATCAGGCGAGAGGGTTTCAGGTTCCGGGATAAATCCAGGGGATAGCGGAGCATCGGGCTTCCGGCGACGGGATGGAGGACTTTCACCAGGTCCGACTTCATCCGCGTTCCCTTGCCCGCCGCCAGAATCACGACTGCCAGCTCGTTCAAGGTTTCCTTTCTTTCCCAAGCAATTGACGGGATTGATATTTTTATTATAGAAGAACCCCACCGCCAGTCAAGATTTTTATCTATTTAAATCAAATGGTTAAAAATGAGGACGAAAAGATCAATCCCTGAATCAATTCCTCCGCGCGGGAGATTCTCGCTGCCATGATCCCTTAAGAAGAAAGCTTTTCATCTTGACAGGGAAAGGGAAAAACATGAGAATTTCATTATGGAATTTTCATCCCTGGTGGAATCCCTCCAGAATCCACAGATCTATCCTGAAAAGCCCGCCGGAATCGAAATGGTGCAGACCCATATTTCGGTCATTTTCTTTGCCGGGGAGCACGTCTACAAAGTCAAAAAACCGGTCGATTTCGGCTTCCTCGACTTCACCACCCTGGAAAAGAGAAAATACTTCTGCCAGCAGGAAGTGGATCTCAACCGAAGATTGGCCAAGGAAGTTTACCTCGACGTGGTGGAGATCCGTTACCATCAGGGCCATCTTATCATCGGGGACGGTCCGGGTGAAGTGATCGAGTATGCCGTAAAGATGAAGCGCCTTCCCCAGGACTGTATGATGGACCAGTGGCTGGCCAGGGGGGCCATAAACCCGGATTTTGTTGAAAAGATCGCCGCCAAGATCGCCCATTTCCATGCCCAGGCGGCCACTTCCCCGGAGATCTCCAAATTCGGGAATATTCAAACCATCCGCGGAAACCTGGAAGAAAACTTCTCCCAGACGGAGAAATACGTGGGCCCGGTTCTGACCGCGGATCTTTACCGGGAGATCATCGGGGCCAATCGCCGCTTCCTGGAAAATCATCTTCCCCTCTTCCAAAAGCGCATCGCCGACGGAAAGATTCGCGACTGCCACGGCGACCTCCACCTTGAGCATATCTGCCTGGGAAAAGAAATTCTCATCTTCGACTGCATCGAGTTCAACCGCCGCTTCCGCTATTCGGACGTGGCGGCGGACATCGCCTTTCTGCTCATGGACCTGGATTATCATAGACATCCCCTGCTTTCCTCCGATCTGGCCGCTCATTACCTGAGGATCTCCCGGGACTGGCCCCTCTACCTGCTCCTCGATTTCTACAAATCCTACCGCGCCTATGTGCGCGCCAAGGTAACCTCTTTTCGCCTGGAGGATCCGAATATCTCGGCTCAAGAAAAGGCTTTCTCTCTGGGTGAAGCCAGGCGTTATTACCGCCTCTCCCATGCTTACACCGCCCGGATGAACCGCCCCATGCTGGCCATCACCGCAGGGTTGATCGGCACCGGGAAATCCACCATCGCCAGGTATCTGGCGGAACCCCTGGGATGGGAATGGTTGCGGGTGGACGTCCTCCGCAAGAAAATGGCCCAGATCTCCCCCCTGGAGCATCGCTTTGAAAAGTTCCACCGGGGGATCTATTCTCCCGACTTTTCCCGAAAAACCTATCAGGCTCTTTTTGACCGGGCGCGATCCTTTCTCGACGGGGGAAAATCGGTTATTCTGGACGGTTCTTTCAAAAAGCGGACGGACCGGACTGCGGCCCGGGACCTGGCCCAAGAGACCCAGGCGGATTTTCTCTTGATCGAATGCTCATCCTCGGACGAGGAAATCCACAAAAGGCTGGTCCGGCGTGCCCGGGAGAAAAATGAACCGTCCGACGGAAGGGCAGAGCTTTTGGCCGAACAGAAAAGGGATTATGAGCCGGTGGAAGGATTCGATCCCGCCCTCTATTTGCCCCTGAATACGGAGTGTCCCCCTCAGGAGCTTCTGGCGCGGATCTTCCGCCACCTGCTGGAGAAAGCTGGACGAGAACTCGAGAACGCGGTAAAGTGAACAATAACAGACGCCGCTTGCCTCCATCTATTGGAGGAGGAAAAAAGGTGGGCGGCAAAACGGTTCTACGGGAGGGCTGCTGGGCATGAACACTCGACCCCTTATTCTGTTGTTCCTCGCCGGGCTTTTTCTCTTCTCCGCTTGCGGCCCGGACGAAAAAGCCATTCAGAAGGCCAACATCCACTATGGCCTGGGCTCCAGTGCCCTCCAGCGGGGAGACCCCACTTCCGCCCTCCGGGAACTCTACGAGGCGGAAAAACTAAACCCCAAAGACCCCTACATCCAGCATGCCCTGGGCATGGCCTTGAACGCCAAGGGAAGATATAAGGACGCGCTGGGGCACTACCGCAATGCCCTGGACCTGGACCCGAAGTATACCGAGGTGCACAACGCCATAGGGGCCACCTACCTGGAGATGGGAAAATGGGACGAGGCCATCCAGGAGTTCGACCTGGTTCTCAAGGATTATCTGTACCTGACTCCCTTTTTCGTACACAACAATATCGGCTGGGCTTACTACAAGAAAGGCGACCTGAACAAGGCCGTGGACAACTACAAGAAGGCCATCAACATGAACCCCGACTTCGGCCTGGCCCACTACAACCTGGGCATCGCTTACCGGGACGGCAAAAAACCCAACCAGGCCATCGCTGCCTTTCATCGGACAATCGTCCTCGTGCCCAACCTGCTGGATGCCCACTTTCAGCTGGGGAAGCTGTATTTTGAGGCGGGAAAGAAGACGGAAGCCCGGAAATCCTTCCAGGAGGTGCTGCGCCTAGCCCCCCAGAGCGAGGCTGCTCACATGGCCCGACAGTACCTGGACCTGCTCAAGAAATCCGTGAAATGATCAGACGATCCCCATTCCCTTCAGGAGGGATAGCATAACGGACGCCGCCAGGACCGACCCGATCTGGCCGCCCGTATTGGCCCCCATGGCATGCATGAGAAGGTAATTCCGCTTGTTGGCCTTCTGTCCCACCATCTGTACGACCCGCGCGGACATGGGAAAAGCGGAGATTCCCGCGGCGCCGATCAACGGATTGACTTTTCCCCCCGATAAAAACTTCATGATCTTGGCCAGGAAGATTCCCATGGCCGTATCCAGGGAGATGGCCACCAACCCCAGTCCCAGAACGATCAGGGTCTGCGGCTTCAGGAAGACCGGTCCGGACATGGTGGCCCCGATGGAGATGCCCAGGAGAAGGGTTACGATATTGGCAATTTCGTTCTGCGAGGCTTTCACCAAACGATCGGTCGCCCCGCTCTCCTTCAGCAGGTTGCCCAGCATCAGCGTTCCCATGAGGGGGGTCCCCATGGGGGCGATCAGGCAGGTGACCAGGGTGACCACGATGGGAAAGAGGACCTTCAGGGTGGGGGAGACCGTTTTCTTCTCATATTTCATCACGATCTTCCGCTCTTCCTCCGAGGTCAGGGCCCGCATGATGGGCGGCTGGATGATGGGCACCATGGACATGTAGCAGTAGGCCGCCACCGATACGGCCCCCAGCATGTGGGGGGCATACTTGGAAGTTACATAGATGGCGGTCGGGCCGTCACAGGCTCCGATAATCCCGATGGACACCGCCTCGAGCTGGGTGAACCCCAGGGCCAGGGACAAAAGAAGGGTTAGAAAAATCCCGAACTGCCCGGCTCCTCCTAGGAGCAGGATCCGGGGATTTTCCAGGAGGGGGCCAAAGTCGGTCATGGCCCCGATTCCGACAAAAATCAAGCAGGGGAAAATTTCGGTCATGATTCCCGCTTCGTAAAAATGGCGCAGCAGTCCCCCTTCCTCCATCAATCCTGACATGGGAATATTCACCAGGATGGCTCCGAACCCGATCGGCACCAACAGAAGCGGTTCCATTTCCTTCTTGATCCCCAGGTACAGGAGGGTGCATCCCACCACAATCATGATTCCATGGCTCCACTGAAAGTTGCTGAAGCCTATGAATAAGCTCGATAACCCCTCCAGAACCATGGCTAGCCTCGCTCTTCTCCCTTCCTTGCGTGCCGCAAAAGTATTTTGTTAAGCACGTCCACGACCAGACCAATGAGGAAGAGGATGATCAACGTCCCCCCCATTCCCATCACGGTCATGACGAAACCAAATTCCAGGTTCGGCATTTTGGGCTCCTTCTCTTCGTCTCCTCATTCCATCCTGTTCGAGAATCTCCTATGTTTTGTCTCCTTTTGTCAAGGCCCTATTTCCGGCTTCTTTTACAGATCTACCTCTTGTCCCAGATTTTTCTCCCCCCCCCGCCGGTAAACGGCCTGAGCCACGGAGACATCCTGGACGGCATTGCCCACCGACTTAAAATAAGTGATCTCCCGGACCGATCCTCTTCCTCCTTTTTTCCCCGCCGCCACTTCTCCCAGTTCCGCCAGAATGTCTGCCTTTTGAATCACCCCTTTTTTCAGGGGGATGATCAGGTCGCCGGCCTCCTCGAGGCAGGCCTCCAGGGAATCCACAAAAATCCGCACCCGGCGGATGGTCTCCTCGTCCACCTCCTGCATCTCCGGCTTGAAAGACCCGATGGCGTTGATGTGCATTCCTTCCTTCAGCAGCTTTCCGTCGAAGACCGGCCGGCTGGAGGTCGTGGCGGTTACCACAATTTCCGCCCCCTCGAGGGCCTCGGCCGGTGTCCCGGCCCGGAGCAGTTCGATTTTCCGGCAGGAAGCGTCCGCCCGCAGCGTTTCAATCAGCTCATCCGCCCTTTCCGGGAGGAGATCGAAAACCCGGATGCGTTCGATTCTCCTGGCCGCCAGAACCCCTTTCGCCTGAAAGAACGCCTGCCCTCCGGCTCCGAAGACGGCCAGGGACCTGGAATCCGGCCGGGAGAGAACCTGGGTGGCCGCGCCGCTGGCCGCTCCCGTTCGAAAGCGGGTGAGGTGGGTGCCTTCCAGAACGGCCATGGGAGAACCCGTGGCGGCATCAAAAAGAAAAACGATCCCCTGGACCGCAGGCAAATTGGCCCGCGGGTTCCAGGGAAGAACCGTCACCATCTTGGCGCCCAGGGCGCGGGTTTCCCCCAGGTAGGCGGGCATGATCAGGGCTGCCTCCCCCGGTTCCTTCAGGGTCAGCGAGGTGCGGACCGGAGATTGAGCTTTCTTGAGGGAAAGCTGGATGAAAGCATCCTTGACCACTTCAATGGCTTCAGCCATGGAAAGCGCCCGGTCAATGTCCTGGGCCGTAAAGACCTTTATTCTCATATCGCTCCTTTGGCCTTCAATTCCTCGATCTCCGCGGATGAGTAGCCCAGAAGATCCGCCAGGACCACCTCATTCGCCGCCCCCATGGGAAGGCCGGGAAACCGGACCTGACCCGGAGTCTTGAGGAAGCGGACCGGCACCCCGGGAAAGGAAAGTATTTTCCCCGAAGCCGGGTCATACACCGAGGCCAGGCTTCCCCTCTCTCGCACATGGGGATCTTTGGCGATGTCTTCCATGGTGAAGACGGGCCCGATGGTGACTCCCGCTTTCTCGCATTCTTCCAGGACCTCCTCCAGGGTTCGGGCCCGGATCCAGTCTCCGATGATCCGGTTCAGCACTTTGCGGCTTTCATTCTGGATCCTTTCCTGATTGTTGCGGAATCCAGGGGTCGTCTTCATCTCTGAATGGCCTGGGCGCTGGCCGAAAGGGCTACCCACTTCCCTTCCTTGGTCTGGTAGCTGTTCCGGGGAGAGGTGAAGTTGGACTCATTGCCCATGGGCTGGGGATTCTCCCCGGTCAAAGAATAGAGCAGGAACTGGCCGCCCATGTATCCCAGGAGGGGTTCGTACAGGGAAACCTCGAACTCCTTTCCTCCACACTCTCCCCGCTTCTGGTCCCTGAGGGCGACCATGGCTGCCAGAGCCAGATGGGTTCCGGCGATCATGTCGGCCAGAGCAATGGGCGGATTGGTGGGAGGAACTCCGGGATGGGTGTTCAGGTGGGTGTATCCACTCATGGCTTCGGCGAGGGTCCCGAATCCGGGCTTGTTCCGGTAAGGCCCGGTCTGGCCATAGCCCGAAATGCGCCCGATGATCAATCCTTTGT
>LJUR01000196.1 GCA_001304105.1 Deltaproteobacteria bacterium SM23_61 | reverse complement strand
TTCTCCAGCTCCAACCGCACCTCGTCGTAAAGGTAGTTGGCCACATTGGGGTGGACATTCACCAGGATGGAATCTCCCTTCAGTTCCCGGATGTCCCGCTGAATCTCCCGCAGAATCTCCTGGCAGATGGTGGAACGGGACTTGAGAAACCCCCGGCCCTCGCAGTAAAAACACCTCTCACTGAGAATTCTGCCCAGGCTCTCCCGGGTGCGCTTGCGGGTCATCTCCACCAGCCCCAGCTCCGAGATCTTCAAAATGTTGGTCTTGCTCTTGTCCTTTTTCAGGGCCTCGGTAAGGGCCTGGAAAACCTTATCCCGGCTGGATTCCTTCTCCATGTCGATGAAGTCGATAATGATGATTCCACCGATGTTCCGCAGACGGAGCTGGTAGGCGATCTCCCGCACGGCTTCCAGGTTGGTCTTCAAAATGGTGTCTTCCAGATTTCTTTTTCCCACGTAGCGCCCGGTATTGACGTCGATGACCGTCAAAGCTTCGGTCAGGTCGATCACGATGTATCCGCCGGATTTGAGCCAGATCTTGCGGCCCAGGGCACGGCTGATCTCCATCTCGATCCCGTAGTAGTCGAAAAGGGGTTCTTCCTTTTCGAAAAGCTCGACGGAAGATTTCAGCTGGGGCATGAAGGTGTCGCAGAATTCCAGGATCTTCTGGTATTCCTCCCGGGAATCGACCACCACCCGCTCCACCTCCTGAGTGAAAAGGTCACGGATTGCCCGGAGGCTGATATCCAGGTCCTTGTGAATGAGGCCGGGAACGGGGCTGACTGCCTTGCGCTTCTGGATGTTGCTCCACATCTTCAGGAGAAAATCCAGGTCCTGGCGCAGCTCGGCCTCTCCCTTACCCTCGGAAGCGGTACGCACGATCAATCCGCAGGCGGCCGGCTTGATCAGCTGGATGATCTCCCGGAGTCGTTTGCGTTCGGCTTCATTTTCGATTCGCCGGGAAACCCCGATATGGTCCACCATGGGCATGAGGACCAGATGGCGTCCGGGCAGAGAGATGTGAGAGGTGATCCGCGCTCCTTTGCTGCCCAGGGGCTCTTTCGATACCTGCACCAGCACATCCTGGCCCTCGTGCAGGAGGTCTTCGATATGGAAAGGAGTGTCCAGGTTGAGGATTTCGTCATCTTCCGGGTGGAGTTGTCCGTTCGCATCATCCTCCTTGGCCCGCATGAGCATTTCCAAGTCGTCAAAGTCCTGGTGCACGTCGGAAACATAGAGAAAAGCGGCTTTTTCCAGGCCGATGTCCACAAAAGCCGCCTGCATCCCGGGCAAGACCCGAACGACCCTTCCCTTGTAAATATTCCCGGTAATCCCCTGTTCGGAGTTTCGCTCCACGTAGAGTTCCACCAGGACATCGCTCTCCAGCAGAGCGACTCGGGTTTCTCCGGAACTGCCATTGATCAGGATCTCGGTGGACATGGCTCGGAACCTTTAAATTGAACGTCGATTTTGCGGATGCGCATGTCAGGGCGCTGCTGCTCGCTCCACCCGAAGATAAAAGCCAAAGCTTCCTCCGGTCGCAAAGTCCCTTCTGGTCCGAAAAGCAGCCACAATCGAATCGTCCTATCGTCAAGCAATTTTACAGAGTTTAAAAAAATCTTTAAATCAATGCTTCTGTTTTTTCTCGACCAGATTACCGGAAATGTCCCTGCTTTCTCAAACCGGCCGATTTTTTCTTCCCGAGCGCCGGACGGTCCATGGACCCAGATATCGTATAATATTGCATAGATATTATCAAAAATTGAAGGGAATTTCAAGGGAATTTCTTGCCCCTCGGTCATTTCCACCCCCTGGGGTAAAACCCGGTTGAGCTGCAGGAGGGCCTCTTCGGGGCGAAATCGTCCCTGGATTTGGAAATCGACATATTCTGCCAGACTCTCATACCCTACGGGTAGAGGGGGGCCGAAGGCGATTTTGGGCAGGGGGTGAAAACCCTGAGAATAGGCCAGGGGAACCTTGGCCCGCCGGAAAGCCCGGTTGAGAAGCTGGGAAAATTCCAAATGCCCAAGGAGTCTGGCTGGCCCGAGTTTGGTCAGACGGCAGCGAAACCTTCGGACCGGAAAGGAGGCGTTCTTCCCGGGCGCTGCCGGGAAAGGCAACCGCGTTCCCGCATCTTCCCCTGAGGCAATCCGGTTGGAAAGGGAATCCGCGCCGAAGCAGACCCCGCAGCCGTTGCAGGAGGCCCGACGACAATCCGGGGTGGAGATCGCCTGCAAGGCTCTTTCTCTCTCCTCCCTCAGGAAGGATTTGCTCACTCGGGAGTCCAGGTGGTCCCAGGGAAGGATTTCACCCAGACCCCTCATGCGCGAATAAATCGCAGGATCTATCCCGCTTTGGGAAAAAGCCTTTTCCCAGCGTTCATACCGAAAATGCTCTCCCCATCCATCCAGCCGGCATCCCAGGGAATAGGCCGTTTCCAGCGCCCCACCCAGCCTGCGGTCTCCCCGGGCGAAGACCCCCTCCAGAAAACTCAGCCGCGGGTCCGTCCATTTGAAATTCAAGCCGTGCCGATCCAGCTTCTTCCTCAGGAATTGGTGCTTTCTCTGCACTTCGTCCATCGAGGATTGCGCTTCCCATTGGAAGGGAGTGTGCGCCTTGGGGATGAAGGTGGAGACGGCCACGTTGATATGGGCCGACCCCTTGGAACGCCGGGCGACCTGCAGGGCTTTCCGGCAGAGAGCGACGATTCCCTCCAGGTCCTCTTCTCCCTCCGTGGGAAGACCGATCATGAAATAGAGCTTGACCAGCCGCCAGTTGGCGGAGAAGACCTGTTGAATGGTAAAAAGGAGGTCCTCCTCCGTATTCCCCTTGTTAATGACCCGGCGGAGGCGTTCGGTCCCCGCTTCCGGGGCCAGGGTAAAACCGGTCTTGCGTACCTCCTGGACCCGCTGAATGAGGGAAGGGGTGAGCGTCTCGACCCGCAGGGATGGAAAAGAAAGGGCGACCCGCCCGGCCCGCGTATGATCCAGGATGGAAGAAATCAGGGGATCGATACAGGAATAGTCCCCGGTGCTCAGGGAAAGAAGGGAAACCTCATCGTACCCGGTATTTTCCAGCCCGGCCTTGACCAGGTCCAGGATCTTCCGGGGGGAGCGCTCCCGCAGAGGACGGTAGATCATTCCCGCCTGGCAGAAACGGCACCCGCGAGTGCAGCCCCGGGCGATTTCTATGTTCAGCCGGTCATGGATCACCTCCATGAAGGGAAGAATGGGACGGGAAGGGAAAGCCCCCGTCTCTAGATCCGGCAGGATCCGGCGGGTAATTTGGGGGAGGTCATTTTTCAGGAGAACCATTTCCCGGATCCTCCCGTCGGTTCCGTATTCGGGACGGAAGAAAGAAGGGACATAGACCCCCTGGATCCTGCTCATCCTTTCCAGCAAGGTTTCTTTCTTCTCTCCTCGCTCGCGGGAGGCGATCATTTCCCGGCAGATTTCCAGCGCCGCCTCTTCGCCGTCCCCCAGGAGAAAAAGATCGAAGAAATCAGCCAGGGGTTCCGGGTTCAGCGCACAGGGTCCCCCCCCGATGACCAGAGGATATCCGTCTTCCCGCTGCTGCGCGCGCAGGGGGATGCCGGCCAGGTCCAGGATGTTGAGGACCCCGGTGTAATTGAGTTCATATTGGAGGGAAAAACCAACGACGTCGAACTCTCTTAAGGGGCGGGAAGATTCCAGCGAGCAGAGGGGGACGCCTTTTTCCCGGAGGAGCTTTTCCATGTCCGGCCAGGGGGCAAAAGCACGTTCGCAGGCTACCCCGGGGTATTCGTTAAGTAGGTGATAGAGAATTTGAAATCCCAGGTGGGACATTCCCACCTCATACGCATCCGGGAAGGCGAGGGCAAACTTCAGCTTCACCCGGTCCGGGTCTTTGACCACCGAGTTCAGCTCTCCCCCCATGTACCGCGAGGGCTTGGAAATCCTGAGAAGGTCTTCCGGCTTCACGGGGCCATAGTAACATTCGAGTCCAGAGGGGGCAAATGATTTGTATCGTAGGGAAGGCGGGAGCATAGAGCATAGAACAGAGAGCAGAGAGCAGAGAGCAAAGGGCATCAAGACCTAAGTCTCTATACATGTCAGGCGTTACCCGGTCCACAAGCCACCTTTAGCCATATTAGAGAGCGGTTTTTATGTTGCCGCCCGGGTTTGGCTATGTTAGAAAGAAAAATCATTGCGGCGGAAGGAAGGAGAGGGGCATGAACCTCAGAGCGAAGGTGTATGTGGAGAACCAGAAGAAAAGGATCGAGGAAAAATTGAACGCCCGCCTGGCCCTCCTGAAAGAAAAAGGGCAGAAAGAGGATGTGATCCAGAAAGACGCCAAGGTCCGGCAGCTGAAGGCTCAGGTCCGGAAGATGGATTATCGCCTGGCCGCCATTGCCGCCCAGGAGAAACTCAACCAGGAAAGAGCGCAGGCCAAGATCGGCAGGCTGGAGGCGGAGAAAGCAGCCAAGGAGGCACTCCAGGAAGAGGCCGCCGAAAAGGAGCCGGAAAAGAAGGAAAAGAAAGGCAAGAAAGAAAAGGCGGAGAAGCCGCCCAAGGCGGAAGGAAAGGCCGACGGCAAACCGGCAGGGAAGGCGGAGGGCAAACCGGAAGAGAAAAAGGGAAAAAAAGAGAAACCGGAGAAGGCAGAAAAAAAGCCTAAAAAAGCGTAAGGCTAAAAAGATTTCCGATAAGCGTCTCTCCTCCTCGGCTTGCGTACACAAACAGCCGGGCGGGGCCATCGGGTTGAGATCAAACGCTGGAGGGTACCATGGCGGTGTTGGTGACTGGAGGATGCGGGCTGATCGGTTCCATGCTGACTCGGATGCTGGCCGAAAAGGGCGAGAAGGTGTATGTGTTGGATATCCACCTGCGGCCCGAAAGGTTTTCCGGGATGGCCGGCTCCCTGACCTTATTGCAGGGGGATGTGGGCAACTTTTCCAAGGTTCTGGAGGCGGTAAAAGAAAGCTCTCCCCGGGTGATTTTCCATCTGGGGAGCATGCTTTCCCTACCTTCCAATGCCGATCCCCAGTCTTCTTTCGCGACCAATGTGGCCGGCACGTATCATGTTCTGGAAGCCGCCCGCCTTTTCAAGGTCCCCAAGGTGATTTTTACCAGCACCGTGGCCACCTATGGACTGGACATTCAAAGCCAAGTCATCAACGATGCCACGATTCAGAGGCCCATAACCATGTACGGGACCACCAAGGTCTTTGCCGAACTTCTGGGGCGCTTCTACCGTACCAAGTACGGGGTTGATTTCCGGGCGGTCCGGTTCCCTTCGGTGATCGGCCCCGGGGCCAAAACCGCTCATATCTCCATCTATAATGCCTGGGCCGTGGAAAAGGCTTTTTATGGTGAGCCTTACCAGATCTTCGTGGAACCGCAGTTCCGCTGTCCGGTTATATATTTCAAAGATGCATCCCGGGCCCTCCTGCTGCTGGAGGCGGCGACGGCGGAGGCCATCCAGACCGTATGTTATCTCCTGGCGGGAATCCAGCCCATGATCTCCGCGGAAGAACTGGTGGGCGAAATCAAAAAGCATTTTCCCCAGGCGCCGCTGACCTTTAAGCCCGATCCCCTGGCTGTGCAGTATCACCGCAAATCCCAGGGGGTGGTCTACGAAGACCAGAATGCCCGGAGAGAGTGGGGCTGGGAGACGGAGTACTCCCTTCCGAAGATGATTGCCGATTTCTACGCGGAATTGAAAGCGTTCCCCGAGCGCTACCGCTAGCCAAGAAGCCGAGGGATTCCGAACCGGGAGGATTGCCGGGCGGGGCGGCGGCATCTCGATGGAAAAAAAGGGGGAAGGACTCCTCTGCAGTCCATCCCCCTTTTTTTCTACCTTGCCTCAAACTATTTTTTCTTCAAAATTGCTTTCAGGGCTCCGGCAGGAACGGCCTTGACCACTTTTTTAGCCGGGATCTTAATGGGCTCCCCGGTCTGGGGATTCCGTCCGATGCGGGCCTTGCGGTGCTGGACCTTCACGGTTACGAAACCCGGCAGAGCCAGCTTCTCCCCTTTTTTGATGATCTTGGCGGCCAGGTCGGCAAGGGCATCGAGAACCGCGCCCCCCTGTTTCTTGGTGATTCCAACCTCATCCGCCAGATAGGCTACCACCTTTGACTTGGTCATGGGCATGAACGATTCCTCCTTTTGCGGTTCATGAATTTTTTCATCCTCAGCCCTTTCTATCTATCCCCCGCCGTTTCCCCGCGGCGTTTCGTCTCTCCAGAGTTAGGTTATTCACAAGATGGCATTCAAACTTCCGATTAAAGGGGCCGATTCCAAATTCGAAGCACGAAATCCGAAATTCGAAACAAACCCGAAGGTTCCAAATTCAAATGATTTTTCTTGGTTTGCTATTTTTGAATTTTTGAATTTCGAATTTGTTTCGTCCCGCGCTTCGCGGGATTCGATATTCGGATTTCGGATTTTTCGATGCCTCAAACCTGTATGGCTCCGGCTCTGCCGGCTTAGGAAAATCTCCAGAAAATGCGGGTTGCGCCTGTTGGCTGGTTATTTTACGGCCAGAACATCGACCCGGCGATTTTTGGCCCAGGCGGCCTCATCGTGTCCGGGATCGAGGGGGCGTTCCTCCCCGTAACTGAGGGGGATCATTCTCTCGCTGGAAATTCCCAGCGCTTCCAGAAAAGTTTTGGCCGCCTCGGCTCTCTTCTGGCCCAGGGCCAGGTTGTATTCCGCTGTTCCCCGTTCGTCGCAATGCCCTTCCAGCCTCACTTTGGTGTTGGGATTGGCCGTGAGCCACTGGCTGTTTTTCATCATGATCTCTTTTTGATCCTCCCGGATGGACCACTGATCGAACTCAAAATAGATCGG
>LJUR01000195.1 GCA_001304105.1 Deltaproteobacteria bacterium SM23_61 | reverse complement strand
GTAAAAGATCTTTTTAATCATGAGCTCCGTTCCGAATCCCCAGGGATAGCTCATTAAAACTTCATCCCTGGGGAAAAGTCAATGGGCGCCTTCAATTGCGGATTGCAGATTACACCTTACGCCTTACGCCTCGCGCCTTGCGCCTTGCGCCTTACGGCCTTTCCTTACGCCTCGCGCCTTGCGCCTTGCGCCTTACGGCCTTTATTGGGACGCGGATCCCCACGGATAAAGCGAAAAGGATAAAAACGAAAGCTGGGGATATGGTATAGTGAAAGCAAAAAGGTCCCCTCGCCGATGACTGAATCCAAGGACGCTCAACTCTTCGATGACTGGCCGGACCGGTATGAGAAATGGTTCACAACCCCCATCGGCTCCCTGGTGAAAAGGGTGGAATGGGAACTGATCCTGGATTTTTTGAGACCCGACCCGGGGGATTTCATTCTGGATGCCGGCTGCGGGACCGGGATTTTTACCCTGGACATGCTTTCCTGCGGGGCGCGGGTGGTAGGCCTCGACCTGTCCCTTTCCATGATCCGGAGAGCCGGGGAGAAGGCCCGCGGCTCCCGGCTGCGGATCCTCTCGGCTGATATCCTGTACCTCCCCTTCCCCGAAAATACTTTCGATAAAACGGTCTCCATCACCGCCCTTGAATTCATCCCGGACGGGCAAAAGGCAGTGGAGGAACTTTTCCGGGTAACCCGTAGGGGGGGAACGGTCGTCGTGGCTACCCTGAACAGCCTGAGCCCCTGGGCTGAGCGGCGAAGGGAGGAGGCCAAAAGAGGCCACGATTTGTTTTCCAAAGCCCTCTTCCGTTCCCCGGAAGATTTGGTTGCCCTGGGGCATGGACGAGGCGTATTCCGGACCGCAGTCCATTTCCGCAAAGAGGAGGACCCGGAACGGGGCGCCCGGATTGAAGAAGAAAGCCAACGGAAAGGTTTGAATACCGGGGCCTTCCTAGCCGTTCGCTGGTTCAAACCGTAGCCGCCGATTCTGTCCCGTCATGGGCGGGATGCACCCCCTGGGCCTCTGCCCAATCCCCCCTTGCCTTAGCAGCGGACATTCCGGGCGATGGAAAATCCACCGAAATTACCCACTCGATTAGGGGAAGAGGCGAAAAAATATCGATCAAGTTCCCCTCACAGACGCCGATACAGTGGATGGAACTTCTGCGATGCCCGTCACGGATCGGAGACGAATCTAACATCAAGAGAAGAGACCCCTTCCAAAAGAGATTTCGTCCTTCCGGATCCAACGGCATAGGCGGATCTCCCGAGCCCCCAGGGCCCCGCCCGGGGGTTTCGTTTTTCCCGGGCAATCACCTTCCTCTCCTTGCTTCCTCATTCCTGTTCTTTCTCCATGCCTTCCTAGTCCGGAGCCCACGGGGAGAACCCCGGAGATGCGGTGGAAGAAGACTTTCCACCCGCCGGATTTTGGCTGCGCGCATCCGTCCGACCCTCGGCTCCACGTGCAATTTTATGCCTATTATTTTAGGGACACGACACTAGGGTCCTGGGCCACAAATTCGGTTTACAATTTTTCCATCGCTCCCCCCTTGAATTTGGCAGCGAACTTTTGACTCACGACACTCCCTGTCCTTATTCCAGAGACAGGGTTTTTCTTTCCGTGATTTTGTTCTATACTTGACCTATCCTCCACACCGAAGAAAGGAACTTTCAGGATGAGCAAGAATGGTCCCCCATCGGGAAATGAGATCTTCCCCCCCACGAGCCTCTGCCAGATCGGCATCGTGGTCAAGAGCATCGACGAAACGATCGAGTATTACCAGGAGGTCTTCGGATTCGGCCCCTTTGAAATCCGGCACGTGGATTATCCCACCGCCACGTATTACGGAGAAACAGCCGGCTACCGGGGGAAACGGGCCTTCTTCAACCTGGGCCCGATCCAGATTGAGTTGATCGAGCTCAAGGACGGGAAAACCATCCACGAATCCTTTCTCCGGGAAAAAGGCGAGGGTCTTCACCACATCGGTTTTCTGGTGAAGAGCCTCGAAGAGGGAAAAAGGAAGGCTCAAAAAGCCGGGCTGACCATAACCCAGGGATTCACCCGTCCGGACGGTACCGGGTTCGCCTACCTGGATTCCGACAAAGTCGGGGGAGTCATTTTTGAGTTGATCCAGAGGGCGGAATCAAAAACTTAACCGCAGAGGTCGCAGAGCACGCAGAGATAAAAAGGAACATACGCTCAAGGCCCGGGCGGGGCAAGGGGGAAAAGAGGCCCTCGGAAAAAGACCTTTGCGTTCTCTGCTTCCTCCTCGTTCATCCTTATGTCATCATCCGAGGAGGATCCAAAGAAGGAAAGTTATTTATCCCCCCCAAAGGAGAAAAGAATCTCAACCCGCAGAGAATCGCGAGGACGCAGAGAGGATGAAATATGCAAACAATGACTTATGCTTTTAGTCTTTTGAAAGAAATTGCTCTGCGGTCTCTGCGTGCTCTGCGGTGGATATCTTTTCCTTGCCTTTCGGAGGGGCAGAGGCTTTTATAATTTCTTAAGCCATAAGAATGCTCAAGGCAGAGAATCATGGAGAAAAACCATTATTTCATCTCCGCCGTCGTTCCCCCGAAAGAGAGATCCGGGCCGGCCTGGTGGTTCGCCTTTTCGGGGAATCAGCTGCTCCTTCATCAGGATCCTGATTCGGTCCGGGTTCCCTACCTGCGGGAATTCTCTGAACTGGGGGTACCCCACAACGGGGCACATTACCTGGGAGAGCTGGACGGCCATTCCTGTTATGCCGTGGACCTGAAGGAAAATGCAGCCCTCCCCCAGGGAATGGCCCTGGAAGGCCTGCGCAAGGTCTACGGTCGCCTGGACGAGGAACTGTTCTGGCTGGCGGCAAGGGCCGTGCAGATCGTCGACTGGGACCGAACCCAGCGGTTCTGCGGGCGCTGCGGGACCCCCCTCAAAGCCCGGGAAACGGAGCGGGCCAAGGAATGCCCGCAATGCGGCCTTCTCCACTTTCCCCGCTTGGCTCCGGCGGTGATCGTCCTGGTGGAGCGCGGGGATCAGCTTCTCATGGCCCGCTCCCGCCATTTTACCCCGGGGGTCTACAGCGTCCTGGCCGGGTTTGTGGAGCCGGGGGAGACGCTGGAAGAAGCCGTTGAGCGGGAAGTGCTGGAAGAGGTAGGAATCCGGATCCAAGACATCCGTTATTTCGGCAGCCAACCCTGGCCTTTTCCCCATTCCCTCATGATCGGGTTCACGGCCCGGTACGCGGGGGGGGAAATCCGGATCAATGACCAGGAGTTGGAAGATGCCGGCTGGTTCACTGCCGATCGCCTGCCGGGCCAGCCGGGAAAAATCAGCATCGCTCGAAGGCTGATCGATTGGTTCGTAAACAAGCAGGGCCTGCCTCCCCTCCGGGACTGAGCCCTGCGTCCGCTCCCGGCCCTATACGCTCCGCGTTTCTTTCTCCGTTGGCGGTTTCTCCTTCAGGACCTTTCCCTTATTGATCAACCAGCGACAGACCAGCTGCTCTTTCCCCTTCATGGACTGGTTGAAGAAATCCACGAAGGTGACGTCTTTCCTCAGAAGCTCCAGGACGGTGATATTCGCCGGTCCCCCCTCTTTCAGCTCCGCCAGTTCCGGGCGCTTCATGGCCCTTGCGGGGTTGAGGGTCATGGCGGCTAAGGCATCGGGCAAAGGCATTCCCGCAGCCATGATTTTGCTGGCGGTGTACAAAACATCCCTCACCAGGGGATCCACGTTGAAGCGGGTCACGTCCGTGCTGATGATGTCCGGCGAAAACCCTTCCCCCATTCCCCGCTTCAAAACCTCAAAATCCGTGTGCCACCGGTCCAGGCCAACTTCCATGAGCACTCCCCGCTCCCTCGCTTCCCGGTAATCGGCCCGTATCTTTCCATGCCGGTCCAGCAATCCGCCGGGGCTGGGGTGATAGATGTGGGTCAAGATGTCTCCTGACCGCAAAAGGGGAAAATACTGGCCTACCGACAGCGGAGGGGGGGCTGTGTGGACCATGACCGGGAGGCCGGTCTCTTCCCCCGCCTCAACGGCAGCACAGATGGGGGTGACATTGGTGAGCCCATGAATGGCCCGGACTTTGACGCCCACGATGAAATCCCGATTCTGCTCGATGCATTTGATCGTCTCGGTCACGTTCACCAGCCGCAGATCCTCGTACTCGTTCATCGAGGGGACGCCGGGAATCTGAAGGTCGAAGATCTGGCCGAAGAGGCTTATGTTGAGAAAGGCCAGCAGATTGAGGTCCGACCGGGAAAGGATGAATTCCCGGAAAGCATCGAAGTTGCCCGCCCCGGAGCTTCCCCCGTCCACCAGGGTGGTGGTCCCCCCCCGGGGAACAAGGTCCCGGGGATTTATGCTGATCCGGTGGACCCGGTGGAAGATGTGCACATGAAGATCGATGAGCCCCGGGGTCAGGATCAACCCCGAAGCGTCAAGGGTTTCTCCCGCCTGCTCCCCGCCCAGCGCGGGGGCGATGCGGGAGATCTTTCCTCCGCTAACGGACATGTCCGCCCTCTGGAAATTCTTCTTCAGGGGATTGAAGATCTGTCCATTCTTGATCAGAAGATCGTGAGCCATGAGAACCCCTTTCGAATGATTCGATGGAAATTGAAATCAAAGGAAAGAACTTGAAAATGTACGGAAAATATCTCTGCCTCAGCGAATGCGCCAGCAATGCGGGTCTTCGGCAAAATAGTCGCCGGTTAGAGAAAACGCCAGGCTGCGGCAGCCGGTGCAGGCCCCCTCGCCGCAGGTTCCGCATTTCCCCTTCAGATTCCCCCTGTTCCGAAGTTGCCGCAGGATCCCGGAGTTTTCCCAGATTTCTCGCAGGGGACTCTCTAACAGGTTTCCAAGGGAAAGGGGGAATCTCCGGCAGGGAAAAACTTCTCCCCGGGGCATGACGCAGAAACCTTCCGTCCCCAGGACGCAGGGAGCGCCCAGAAGCTGGGGCTCCTCCCCCCGAAAATCCACCTGGAAAGCCTGGTAGGGAAGGACTTCATCCTCTTCCAGCTCCATGGAAAAATACCGAAAAAGGGTATCCAGCATCCCCCGCCACTGTTCCCGGTCCAGGACTTCTTCCCCGATTTCCCTTCCCCGACCCCAGGGAATAAATCTTTCGATGATCATTCCGTCCACCCCCAGCTCCTCACCCAGGCGGATGAAAGCGGGCAGGCTTTCCAGATTGTTTCTCATCACCGTGAACATCAAATTCACATCGAAAACTTCTCTCTTCCGGACGAGGAGCACTTTTTCCACCACCCGGTCAAAATTCCCCGCCGAGCGGATGCGGTCATGGACCTGGGCATCCGCCCCATCCAGAGAAATCTTGACCGTGTTGAATCTCCGGACGGCAGCCAGGCGGTCCAGGATCTCGTCGTTCAGAAAGATCCCATTGGTTATCATCCCCAGCTCTTCCACCTCCGGAAGATGATCCAGATACTCCAGGAGCGGAAACAGCTCGCCCTTCAACAGGGGTTCGCCCCCGGTGAGATGGATGCAGGCTTTCGCCCCCCAGCCCCGAAGGGCCGAAACGATATTGTCTGAAATCTTCTTCAGCCCTTCCAGATTCAAATCTTCTTTTCTTGAAAAATCGTCCTGGTAGCAATGGCGGCAGCGCAGGTTACACTGGTTGGTGATGTGCCACTGAAGGTAAAAAGATTTCTTCATGATATCCGCACAAAAATCATCTTTTGACTTGCGGTTGTGCCTGGCTGGGAATTATTTCAGGACGATCTTATGTCCGGTGGCGTAAATGATCAGCACGATCAGGGCAACCACCAAAAAGACGACGATAAACAGGCCCACGCCGTCCCCCGCCACCCTCATCTCATCCAGATTCATGGCCAGCTGATGGATCTGCGCGTCGCTGAGGTCGCTCAGTTTCATCCGGATCTCTTCCGGGGTGAAGCCCAGATCCCTCAGTCTTTCCCGGACCATCTTGGTCTCCAGAAAATTCTGCAGCTTTTCGAGATCTCCGGTTCTATCCGCCGGGGACAGGGCGATAACCTCGGAGGGAGAAAATCCGGCAAAGCACTTGGGAGTGATTCCGATCACGAACATGGCCCCCACCAGGTACCAGATCAAAAGCGGTTTCATTTTTTTCATTTGAATTCCTCCTTTTGAAAAAGCGATTTTCACCGAGACTTCAGAGAGGGGATTCTTCAAGCCGATTGCATTCTTTCACCAGACTAACGGATCATCCTCCGAAGGTCAATACCCCGGAGCTTCTTGCCGGCTCTCCCTTTCCAGACAGTACTGAGGCAAAAGAATGAATTCATTTTATCCCCCCACCCTTCCCTCCCCCTCAAGGGGGGGAGGGAGGGGGACCTGTTGAACTTTGGTCATTGGCCGGCCCCGATGCAAGGTCGGGGGGCTCTGGATGGCTTGCCAAAAAATCGGAGCATCCCAGCTGGGAGGCCGGCCTCCGGGCGGAATTCCCGGCCCGTCAAGCGGCAATACGGTCATGATCTTCCGTTACGAAACCCGGGGAGATAAGAAAGATTGGGGGCTAACGGGAAAAAATGGCAATTTTTGTGAATTTATGGCCCAAAAAAGGTAATTTTTACCTTGAATTCTTCAGCCCTTTCGGGTTAAATTTTTTCCAAAAAAGTAGCAATTAAACCCTTTGGAATCAGAATAAAATTTTCTTGAATAAGAAGTTTTCTCTTTTTTCTTTTTCCCCAGGATAATTTTGGCCTAAGTTTTGCAGGAACTTTAGGCAGCTCCCCTTTATTTTTCAACCCCTGCGAGAGTGACAGCCATGGCAACCCAAAGCATGACCGTCGGCCAGCTCCTTCAGAAGCAGAGAGAGGAAAAGAAGCTTTCTCTGGAATCCGTCGCCCAGAAAACCAGGATAAAGGTTACCTTCCTCCAGGCCATCGAAGAGGATGCTTTTCAGCTCATTCCTTCAGAGACCTACGTCCGGGGATTCATCCGCTGTTATGCCAAGCAGATTCACCTGAACCCGGACGAAATCCTCAATCATTACCGCAACCAGGCCGGTCCCCCCGGGGGGCTGGAGGCAAACTCGCCCGCCGCCTCAAAACGGCACCTGAATCGGATCAAGAACCACCTGTTCGATTTTCTGACCACCATGGCGGGGGGAACACCGGCTTATTCTCTGGGAAAACCGCTCTCCCGGGCCAAAGACTGAAACCGACCCCGCAAATCACCGTTCACCGCCGAGCGTTTCCCCGCGGATAACTTTCTTTTCTACCCCTGTCTCCTCTTCATAAAAGCCTCCACTGCCTTGAAGAAATCAGGGGTGGAGCAGCACATGCTCTGGTTGCGGTTCTCAAATTCGACGGCCGCTTCCAGGGAAGGGGCCGTAAGGCTCAGGTTCATGGCTTCCTTGGTGAAGCGCAGCCCCATGGGGCTCTTGGCCAGCATGACCCGGGCGGTCTCCATGGCTGTCCCGAGGAGGCGGTTCTCTTCCACCATCCTGCTCACCAACCCGATCCTCTCTGCCTCCTGGGCATCGACGGTCCGCCCGGTCAGCAGGATCTCGGCCGCCCGGCTGATCCCGACTTTCCGGGGAAGGAAAAAGCTCGTCCCCATTTCTCCACCGGAGAGGCCGATGTTAATGAAGGAAGCGGTGAAAGCGGCCTTTGGGCCGGCAATCACCACGTCGGACGCCAGGGCCAGGCACATTCCTCCCCCGGCCGCCGGGCCGTTGACCGCGGCAATGATGGGCTGGGGGAGACGCCGCATCTCCAGCACCAGGTCGGCGTATTTTTTCTGGATGGCGACCAGGTGAACGGTAGGGTCGGGGGGGGAAACCGGAAATTCCTGCCGCAGGCGGCCATCTTTCAGGTCGGCCCCCGAGCAGAACCCCCTCCCTTCCCCGGTAAGGATCAAAACCCTGAGATCCTTCCGCTCCCCCACCTCGGCGAAAAGCGCATGAAGTTCTCCCACCATGTCCAGGTTCAGGGCATTCAGACGCTCGGGGCGGCTCAGGGTAATCAGGCCGATTCCGGGCTCCGGAATTTCAAATTTTATGGTCTTAAATTCCATTTTCTCCCTTCCTTTTCATTCGTTTGAATCACGACCTCCGCCAGAGCCGGGAGTATGAAAACCAGTGAACCGCTCAAAGTCGATGAGACCCGACCACGGGCGGATTGAAATAAACGCCACACCAAAAGATGGCCTTCGGTCGAATGCCAGGCCCGGGGGCAAGGACCTTCTGGGCAAAAAGCATCGGTCCAGTTATTTTGGGTTGCGGATTTGGGATTTTCGGGGCTTCCTTTTTCCATCGCCATTCCGCAATCCCCATTCCCCATTTCAATGGCCCGACCGGCGCCGGTCGTAGATTTTTTTGATGGCCAGGGATTTGGAGTCCAGGTTGATCAACCCGTACTCTTGGGCCCAATCCATGGCCTCCAGGAATTCCTGCACGGTGATTCCCCGGGCCAGTTCAGGATACTCGTAGGCTTTGTATTCCACCCGGTACTGGGCCATGATGTTCACGTAGGTATTCCTGGGAAGGTTCTCCGACACCCATTTCACGAACTCTTCCGTCCCCGCGATCCGGTTGGGCATGACCAGATGCCGGATGAGCAACCCCCGCAGGGCAAACCCGTTCTCATCGCTCTTCAGGACCCCCACCTGGCGATGCATCTCCAGGATGGCTTTCCGGGCCAATTCCGGGTAATCCCGGGCCCCGGAAGAATATTTTTCCGCCAGCGCGCCGTCCGAGTATTTCATATCCGGCTTGTAAATATCCACGATCCCATCCAGGATCTTCAGGATCTCCACCCGCTCGTAGCCGCTGGTGTTGTAGAAGAGGGGAATCCGCAGTCCTTTGCGGCAGGCGATTTGGATCGCCCCGAGGATGTTGGGCATTACGTGGGTGGGGGTCACGATGTTGATGTTGTGACAGCGGATTTTCTGCAGCCTTAGCATCATGCCGGCGAATTCTTCATCGCTCACTTCCCGCCCCTGGCCTTCGTGGGCGATGGGCCAGTTTTGGCAGAATATGCACCTCAGGTTGCAGTTGGAGATAAAGATGGTTCCGGAACCGTGCATGCCGGTGATCGGTTCCTCCTCGCCGAAATGGGGATGGGCGCTGTAAATGACCGCCCGGGCAGGAGCCTGGCAGAACCCCTTCTCCCCTTTCAGCCGGTTCACCCCGCACCTGCGCGGGCAAAGCTCGCACCTCTCGAAGATGGCGTAAGCCTGTTTAACCCGCTGGGTAAGCTTACCTTCCTTCTCCAGCTTCGCATAGCCCGGCTGCCATTGGGCTCTCTGGATGATGTCGGCCCGGGGGGGAGTCGGGAAAAAAAGCAGACTGCTCCCTGCAAGGATGGAATTCCGAATAAATTCCCGTCGGGAAAATTTCATGTACCTTCCCCTGTTGCCCGGACCGGGGCCACGATCCGGGCATCCCGCAGACCTCAAACTCCTTCAGTCATTTCTTTGAGGTGACAGTTTTCATGCTACCAGGAAGCGAAGGCAAAGTAAATGGAGGCAAGAGGCGCAATTTTCATCGGAACCTTCCCCCCGGCAGGAGAAGTCGCCCGAATCCCCGAAAAAACAATCAAAGGGGCGAAGGATTAGAAAGGGTTTACCTTGGTTATTGGGACTTCGGGATGGGGGGTGCTGGATTCGGCGCTCTTGCCCCGGACAATGATGGCCGCCAGGAAAAAGCCGATGAGAGCACCGATGAAAAGTCCGATAACGAGGGAAATCATCTCTCCATTCTTTTCTTAAGTATCCTCACTCAAGCTGACTCTGGGGGACAAAAAATTAACCCCCCTTTCTGTGAAATGGACCCTTCCAGGCCGCCTCATTAAGCTAGGCCATGGCTATTAATTAAAAAAAGACGGATATTTATGATGTCTTGCAAAACATATACCAAGAATACAAGATATTGAATGTTTTATCATTTTTTTAAAGAAGATCCCTCTTATCTTTTTAAAAGCGTAAAAAAATTTTACGATTTTTACTCGAGATAATCTCTAAGAATATAAAAAAACAAAAAAAACAATGAGTTGATTAATCATCCAATGATAGTGTAAATTTTTTTTACAATTTACCCTCTATAACTCCAGGACCCTATGAAATTTCGGAAAGATGCCGATCCTTATTTCCCCCTTTCCTCACAGAGTGATCTTTCTTTCACATCAGGCTCGGCAGCCAGAGTGCCAACTCCGGATAGATGGTCAACAGGGCCATGTTGAGGAGAAGGGCGACGACAAATGGGGCCGAGCCCAGGGCAATCTCATCCAGCGAAGCTCCACTGACCCCCCGCAGGATGTAAAGGTTAAGGCCGACGGGCGGGGTAATCAGCCCCATTTCGCAGGCCATGGTTACGACCACCGCAAACCAGATCGGGTCAAACCCCAGAGCCACCACTGTCGGGAGAATCGTGGGGACCGTCATGACCATCATGGATATGGGGTCGAGCAGCATCCCCAGGAGTAAATAGAGGAGGTAAAAAAGCGATAACACCAGATAGGGGGTCAGCTGCATGTCGAGAATGGCCTGGGTCAGCAATTCAGGCAGCCGAATATAATGGGTCACAAAGCTCACAATGGAGGCCCCGGCGACGATGATATTGATGAAGGCGGTCGTCCGGACCGTCGACAGGAGAGCTGTCCAGAGCCCTTTCCAGGTCAGATTCCTCTGGATCAGGCATAATACCAAACCGGAAAAAGCGCCAACGGCGCCGGCTTCCGTGGGCGTGGTAACCCCCAGGTAAATCCCGCCCAGCACGGCAAAGATAATCAGCACGGCGGGAATGATGCGCAAAGAAGCCAGCAGTTTTTCCCGGAGGCTGATTTTCCTGAACGGAGCTTTCTTGATACTGTCCTTCGAAATTCGGCCCCACACCGCCACCAGGATAATGAAGCTGATCGTGCACAGGATCCCCGGGATGACCCCGGCTATGAAGCAATGTCCGATGGAAACGCCGGCCAGGTTTCCGTAAATAATCATGGGAATGCTGGGCGGGATGAGAATCCCCAGGGTGCCCCCGGCGGCAATGGTGCCGTAAGTAATGGTCTTGGAATACCCCCGCTTCAACATCTCCGGGCCGGCCACCGTACCGAAGGTGGCGCAGGTGGCCAGACTGGAGCCGGACATGGCGGCAAAGACCGCACAGGATACCGTGGTGGCATGGCATAATCCCCCCCGGACATTGGCCAGCCAGGTGGAAAAGACCCCGTAGAGGCCTTCATTCATCCTGCCCAGGACGAGAAATTCCCCCATGAGGATAAACAGCGGGACCGGGGTGAGGGGAAATTGATTGATCGCCGCCCAGGCCAGGTTTCCCATCATCCGCTCGGGCATCCGAATCCCGGGAATTAAAAAAACCAGTCCGATCAGGCCGACCCACCCCAGCGCGAAGGCCACCCGCATGCCGCTGAACAGGAGAATCAAAAGAAGTCCCAGGAGGAGAAGCACAGATTCGCCAAAACTCATTCGCTTCTCCTTTTGAATAGGCCGGTCTCCATCCTCTCCTCACCGCCCGCCTTTTCTTGGGGAGGGAAAAACCTTTTCAATAAATGGGCCAGCATTTGAACCCAGAACCAGGACAAACCCACCGCCAGGAATGCCTGGGGCAGGTAGAGAGGCGTGCGCATGAGCGTGGGGGCGATTCTCACATAGACAAAGGATTCGATGACCAGCCGGTACCCCTGCCATGCAAAGATAAAGAGAAACCCCAGGCTGAGAACATCCGTGATCATCTCCAGCGCCTTCCTTGCGCGGGGTGAAAGTCTCTCCACGAAGGTCTCGATGCGAACGTGCGCGTCCGTCTTGAGGGCATAAGCCGCCCCCAGGAAAGAAATGCCCACCAGCAGGTAACAGGAGCCCTCATCCGCCCAGATGGTCGGCTGGTTGAAGATATGGCGCAGGACCACATCATAAATAATGCTGGCCATCATCAAAAACACCATTGCCCCACAAATATAGGCCAGGAAAACGGAGATCTTTTCAACCACCTCAAGGATTCGCCTCATGGGCCACCATTCCCGAGTATCTGTTGCCCGCCTCTCATTTCAATGAAAATAGGAGAGGATCCCGCTGAGAACGCATCCGCCGGTTCAGCCGGCGAAGGATGGCGAACCCCACGCGCCATCTTTTCATTGCGGATCCAAGAGACATGCGAAGGGGGATTGGGAGAAAAAGAAATCTTCCGCTGCGGCCTTCGGATTCTGTCCAGCCGCCGGACAGGGATCGGGCCGGTCCTGTAACGCCCCGGACCGGCCCCACAGCGACTATTTCCCTTTTTTAGCGCGGTACTTAACCAGAAAGGCTTCGATTTTTGCCAGCATTTCTTCCGCCTCGGGGCTGCCGGCCTTCTTGCATTGATCCAGCCAAGCCTGCCGGACGGGCTTCAGCATTTCCACGCACTTCTTATAATCCCCTTCGGGAGCTTCCAGGAACTGAATGCCTTTGGCCTTGAGCGTTTTCACACTGTCGTCAACCCTGCCTATATTGCAGGCCATGTTCTTGTCCCCGGCCTCCTTCAGCACCTTTTTGACGATCGGTTGCAGATCCTTGGGAAGGGCTTCGAAGGCCTTTCCGTTCATGAAGACGAAGGCCGCGCAGGATGCGCCGTGCACCGGCCAGTCGTGAACGTATTTGCAATATTCGGCATACCCCATGCTGTCAAATACCACCAGACCCGTTACCAAACCGTCCACCACCCCGCGCTGCACTGCGAGAAACGCTTCGTCCCAGGGAATTGAAATCCCCCGTGCACCGGCCTTTTCTATGGCCAGGCTGTCATAATAACCCATTCCCCGGATCTTGATCCCTTTGAAGTCCTCGAGCGTCCGAATCGGTTTTTTGCAGTAGAGCCGGATGCCCGGCCAGTGACTCATGCCCGCCAGGATGATATTATATTTCTGCCTGAGCGACTTTTCCCAGTAGGGCCAAACCACGGCATTGGACACCGCCGGAAATTCGTCATTGGCCTTGAGAATCCCCGGAATGGCATGGAAGCTGCCGAGGGGCCACTCCCCGCTGTAATAGGGGGTACCGCTGATCGCGCCCTGAATGGCCCCGTCCCGTACCCCCGCCAGAATTTCTGCTGCCGGCATTAACCCCACCGGAACATGAAGCTCCAGGCGGCCTTTGGTCGCTTCGGCCATTCTTTTGGGGAGCCATTCGCCGTAGAGCTTGTTATCGCACCACTTGCCGTGTGCCAGCTGGGCGAAAGTCCAGACAATCTTCCCTTTGGCTGGCGCCGCATCCACCGCCGGAACGGCCCCCATAAGAGCGAATCCGCCGACGATCCAAAAAACGATTGCCCAGAAGAAAAAATGTTTCTCTCTCATCTTTCCCTCCTTTCTTTGAGACTCGATGACCCGATTCCTTCTTCTCCCCGCCGGTCCCTCTATCGGCCCTGTGGCCTGCTGACTGTCCGGGCCGGACACCCACAGCCTCTATTCCATCTATCCTCAACCTCGTTGAAAGTACAGAAGAACCC
>LJUR01000194.1 GCA_001304105.1 Deltaproteobacteria bacterium SM23_61 | reverse complement strand
GCTCAGACCCGGCAGGAAAAAATCAAGCTGTACAGCGATCTCTATGAGAACCCCTACCAGGGGGCGGCACGCAATTACATCGACGACGTGATTATGCCCCGGGAGACCCGGAAGATCATCAACCGGTGTCTGGATGTCCTGGAGAACAAATCCGAAGTTCGCCCCTGGAGGAAATACTCGAACATCAATCTGTAAATTCGAGGGCAAAGGGTCAGCCGGGCTTGTTCCTGAAGGACCCCGGCTGCCGGCGCTGCCGCTTTTTCAAAGGAGAAATTATGCTGCTAAAGGGAAAGGTCGCCATTGTGACCGGAGGATCCCGGGGCATCGGAAGGGGCATCGCCCTGGCCCTGGCGGAAGACGGTGCGGATCTGGCGATCAATTACCGAAAGGATGCCAAGGCGGCGGAAGAAACGGTCAAGCGCATCCAAGGAATGGGTCGAAAGGCTATCGCCGTTCAGGGGGACGTTTCCAGCTTCGAAGCGGCCAAAGAATTGATGCTGAAAGCCTTTCAGGCCTTCGGCCGGATCGACATCCTGGTAAACAGCGCCGGGATCGCCTCCCGCGGAAACTTCGTGGAAAAAACGGAAGTGGAAGAGTGGAACCGGGTCCTGTCCACCAACCTCAACGCGGCTTTCTTCTGCTCCAAAGCCGTCCTGGAATACATGCACCGGAATCAAGAAGGGAATATCATCAACATCTCTTCCATCGCCGCCAGCACCCTCCAGGCGGGGCATTCTCCCTATGCCGTGTCCAAGGCCGGATTGGAAGCGCTTACCAAGGTTCTGGCCAAAGAAGAGGGGCCCAGGGGCGTCCGGGTCAACGCCATCGCTCCCGGCATTGTCAAGACCGACATGGGCGACCGGCTCATGAAGGCCATGGGGGATGAAGTGGTGAAGGCCCGATTGAAGGGTACTCCCCTGGGAAGAATCGCCTACCCCGAAGACCTGGGGCATCTCGCCGTCTTCCTGGTTTCCGAAAAGGCTTCTTATATTACCGGAAAAGTCATCCCCATGGACGGGGGAATCCTTTAGCCCGTAGCCCCAAAAGGTCATCGTGGTCGGTTGACTTCGTCGATTTGCCCCGTTGCCGGTCATCAAAGTTCAGTCTTTTACTCATTGAAGAATTCCCCTGTAAAAGAGGTTTCGGATCTCCGGTTTCGGCAGCGTATTTTTCCAAAGAGATAGGGTGTATTTATTTGCAGGGTCGACTGGGGGATGGACACGATGAATTTCGAGATGATCCTTTTAAAAAAGGAAGAAGCGGTCGGGACGATTGTCTTGAACCGGCCGAAAGCCTTGAATCCCGTAAACCAAAAGACCGCCCAGGAAATTTCGGCGGCTTTGGAAGAACTGAGAGCCGACGAGAATATTCGATCCGTCATTCTGACCGGGGCCGGGAAGGCTTTTTCCGCCGGGGGGGACATCCGGGAGATTGAAAATTTCAACCCCCAGGAGGCGACGAGATTCAGGGACTTTATGCTGGCGATCAAGAAGATGATCCTGGACATTCGAAATACCCCGAAACCGGTCATCACCTCGGTAAACGGGTTGGCCTATGGAGTGGGGTTCAGCCTGGCCCTGGCAGGGGATATCGTCCTGGCTTCGGAAGCAGCCTCCTTCTGCCAGGTTTTCGTGAAAATCGGGCTGGTTCCGGATGGCGGATCGACCTTTTTCCTTCCCCGCCTGATCGGGTTTGCGCGGGCCTTTCCCCTGGTTTTTTCCGGCGACCCGATCAGCGCCCAGGAAGCCCTGGGCTTAGGGTTGATCAGCAAAGTCTTCGCCCCCGACAGACTTGAGGAAGAGACCATGGCTTTGGCGAAGAAACTCGCCCAGGGACCCACCCGGGCCATGGGCCTGGCAAAGGAACTCATGTACGCCGGCATGGAAAGGACCCTCGTCGAACAGCTCACCGAAGAAGCCAATGTTCAGAGCCTCTGCCGCCTGACCCGGGATCATCAGGAGGGGCTCAGGGCTTTTCACGAAAAAAGAGCCCCGGAATTTGAAGGGAGGTAGGGAATCGATGGGGAGGGAGCGAAGAGGGCGTTTGGAAGGGAAAGTGGCAGTGATCACCGGGGCGGCAGATGGGATCGGGCAGGCTGCGGCAGTTCTTTTTGCCCGGGAAGGAGCAAAATTGGCCCTGGCGGATGTCAACGAAGCGGGGCTGAGAGAGACTCTGGCGCTCGTGGGTAGGGAAAAGGGGGATGGTATCGTCAGGAAGACCGATGTCTCCCGGGAAGCCGAAGTGAAGGAATTGATCGCCCTCGCCCTGAAGAATTATTCCCAAATCGATATTGTCTGCAACAATGCCGGGATCACCGGCGGGTTGGCCGATCTGGAACAGGAGGATGGAGAGAACTGGCAGAAGGTATATTCCGTGAATGTCCTGGGGGCTGTTTATGCGACCAAGTACGTGGCCGGGCACATGAAGGATCGGAGGACCGGGTCCATCGTGAACACCGCCTCGGTTGCCGGGATCCGGGCCGGCGCCGGGACCAACGCTTACAGCGCCAGCAAGGCTGCCCTGATCAGTTTCACCCAGACGGCAGCATGCGACCTGGGCGGATACAATGTCCGGGTGAACGCGGTCTGTCCGGGGCTGATCGAAACGGGCATGACCCGTCCCATCTTCGAGCTGGCCCGCCAGAGGGGGAAATTCGACAAGCTTGGCAGCCGCTGTGAGCTGAGGCGCTACGGCCGACCCGAAGAAGTCGCCCAGGCAATTCTCTTCCTGGCCAGCGACGAGGCCAGCTACATCACCGGCCAGGCCCTGCCGGTGGACGGCGGCAACACCGCTTCTCTCAATCTGCCGGGGATGAAGTTTTAAAGAATGCAGAATAAAAGCCGACCGGCCCTTCGGGCCTTGAGGAGCGCCATGTGGGAAATGCGGAATGCGGAATGCGGATTGCGGAATAACATGAATGATATTAAAGCTAAGATGAGCAAAGAGGGCGTGACTTGAGGAGCGCTTCGCCCTGAACCATATCGGGTTCAGGGCTTCGCTTGAGGCAAGGGCAAAGAATCTCCAATTACAGATAAGGCAAAGATCAAAACTTGTAACTTGGAACCCGAAGCTCGAAACTGTGTCTTGTTTCCCCGGGATTGACAGCAAGGGGTGGCGAATATATATTGGAATTGGGTTTTTCCCCGACACGCACGGGAGACGAAAAAGGCATGAAACGGGCGACAGGTAAAAAAATCGGCATTTCTTCGTTGGTCCTCCTCTTCGTCCTTTCCCTGGCCTTCTGGGTCGGCGGGTGTGGTCCTAAAAAGGCGCCGGAGAGGACACCGCAGATGGCCTATGAAGAGGCTCTCCGTCTGCTGCAGAGGAAAAAATATGAGTACGCGGCCGAGGCCTTCCGGAAGTTCAAGGAAGAATTTCCGCTGAGCACCTACACCCCCCTGGCCGAACTCCGGCTGGCCGATTCCCTCTATTTCCAGAAGGAGTACGCCGAGGCCATCGTCCAGTACGAGGACTTTAAGAAACTCCATCCCATTCATCCGGAAGTCCCTTACGCCATCAACCAGGTCGGGATGTGCTATTTCAAGCAAATGCTTTCCATCGACCGGGATCAGACCGTGACGGAGAAGGCTCTGGAACAGTTTCGTTATGTCCTCGAAAATTTTCCCCAGAGCAAATACGCCTCCCATGCCCAAACGAGGATGCAAATCTGCAAGCGCCAGCTCGCCGACCATGAGTTTTACATCGGCCATTTTTACTACCGGAAGGGACATTACAGGGCCGCCCTGGGCCGTTTCGAAGGGATCCTGAAAAAATATCCGGACGTGGGACTCGAGCGAAAGATCAACCCCCTCCTGGCGACCTGCCGGGAAAGGATCGTCAAGGAAGAGAAGAAGCAAAGGGAAAAGGAAGAGAAGGAAAGAAAAAAGAAAAAGAAGTAATCATAAAGGCAGCATGGAGCTTGGAGCGTGGAGCAGAGAGCTCCATGCTCTATGCTCTTTGCTCTTTGCTTTCAAATGAGTTCGTAGATTTTTTCCAGGGCCTCCGGCAAAGCCTCTACCTTCGTCCCGCCGGCCTGGGCCATGTCGGCCCGGCCTCCTCCCGTTCCCCCCACAAGGCGAGCAATTTCTTTCACCAGTTTCTGGGCCGGGTATTTCTCGGTCAGGTCCGGCGTCACCACGCAGAGAAGCATGACTTTCCCGTCCCCCTGGGCGCCGAGCAGGATGATGCCCGACTTGATCTGGTCTTTCAGGCGGTCGGCTGCCTCCCGCATGCTCTTCGGGTCTTTGGCCTCCACCCGGGTGGACAATACCCGGACTCCCTTGACTTCCCGGAGCGAGGAGATCAGGTCCTTGGTCTTCCCCGAAGCGATTCGAACCTGGAGGGCGTGGTATTCCCTCTCCAGGTCCTTCTGCTGTTTCAGGATCCGCTGGACCTTCTCCGCCAATTCTCCCGGCTTGGCTTTCACCAGATCGGATATGGCCCGGAGCTCGGCCTCTTCTTTCTTGAAGGCTTTCCAGGCGCCTTCTCCGGTGGCCGCCTCGATCCGGCGCACGCCGGAGGCCACTCCGGTCTCTGAGAGGATCTTGAAAAGACCGATGTCTCCGCTCCGCTCCGTATGGGTGCCCCCGCAGAGTTCCGCGCTGATTTCCCCCACCTGGACCAGGCGGACGACATCCCCGTACTTTTCACCGAAGAGGGCCATGGCCCCTTTCTGAACGGCGGCTTTGTAGGGGACTTGGGACGCGACGACCTCCAGGTTTTGCCGGATCCGGGAATTTACGATCTCCTCGACCCGGTCGATTTCTTCCTCCGAAAGGGGAGAGAAGTGGGTGTAGTCAAAACGGAGCCGGTCGGGCCCCACCAGGGACCCGGCCTGTTTGACATGGTCACCTAAGACCTGACGCAGGGCGGCCTGCAGCAGATGGGTTGCCGTGTGATTGAGAGCCGTCTTCGCCCGGTTCTGGCCGTTCACCCGGAGTGTCACTGTATCTCCCACCCGCAGGACTCCGGATCGGATCATTCCGTGATGGACGATCACTTCGGGCAGGGGTCGGGTCGAGCGGGAAACCTCCATCCGGGATCCGTTTCCGGACAGAATTCCCTGATCTCCCAGCTGCCCTCCGGCTTCTCCGTAGAAGGGGCTGCGGTCGGTGATCACTTCCACCTCCTCGCCTTCCTTTCCCCTCTCCACTTCCGTCTCGCCCTTGAACATCTTCAGGATTTTTCCCTCGCTCTCCAGGCGCTCATAGCCCACGAATTCGGTCTTCAGCTTGAGCGCCGCGAGGGACTTGTAAACTTCCTTCAGCGCTTCTTCCCCCGACCCCTTCCAGGATTCCCGGGCCCTTTCCCGCTGGGCATCCATGGCCTCTTCAAATCCCTTCTTGTCCAGGCGAAACCCTTCATCGCGGGCGATCTCTTCGGTCAGGTCGAAGGGGAACCCGTAGGTGTCATAGAGCTTGAAGATCAGTTCTCCGGGAATGAGCTTTGATTGGCGCTCTTTCAGCTTCCGGATCTCGTCGCTCCAGAGGCGAAGGCCGGTATTCAGGGTCTCGGAGAAGCGCTCCTCCTCTTTGGAGATCATGTTTTTGACCATTTCCCGGTGGCTTACGAGTTCCGGGTAGGCATCCTGCATGAGGGCGATCACTTCATCGGTCAGCCGGAACAGGAAGGGCTCTTGGATCCCCAGTTTCTTGCCATGCCGCATGGCCCGGCGCATGATCCTGCGCAGGACGTAGCCCCGTCCTTCGTTGGAAGGGAGGATGCCGTCGCTGATCAGGAAAGTTGCCGCGCGGGCATGATCGGCGATCACCCGGAAGGAAACCCCTTCGGGGGAGGGGGGATTATATTTTTTCCCGCACGCCCCCCCGATCGCCTTCAATATGCGGGCAAAGAGGTCGGTGTCGTAGTTGCTCTCCACCCCCTGAACGATGGCCGTGACCCGCTCCAGGCCCATGCCGGTGTCGATGCTCGGTTTGGGCAGGGGCTTGACCGTGCCGTCGGCGTAGCGCTCAAACTGCATAAAGACCAGGTTCCACAGCTCCAGGTACCGGTCGCATTCACAACCCGGGGCGCACTCCGGACGCCCGCAGCCCACGCCCGGACCCTGGTCGATGACGATCTCCGAGCAGGGACCGCAGGGGCCCGTGTCTCCCATCTGCCAGAAATTATCCTTGCTGGGAAAAGCGAGGATCCTCTCTTCCGGGACGTATTTCCTCCAGAGTTTTCGCGCCTCTTCATCCGGACCGATTCCCAGTGATTTCTCCCCTTCGTGAATGGTAACCCAAAGCTTACCCGGGGGCAGGCCCAGGATGTCCACGAGGAACTCCCACCCCATGTCAATGGCCCCTTCCTTGAAGTAATCGCCGAAGGAGAAATTTCCCAGCATTTCGAAGAAGGTATGATGGCGGGCGGTGTATCCCACATTTTCCAGGTCGTTGTGCTTTCCCCCGGCGCGCACACACTTCTGCGAGGTCGTAGCCCGGGGGAAAGGGGCCTTTTCCTCGCCGGTGAAGTAACTCTTGAACTGGACCATTCCCGCGTTGGTGAAGAGCAGGGTGGGGTCCTTCTGAGGGACGAGAGAGGAGCTGCCCACGATGGCGTGCCCTTTGTTTTTAAAGTAATCCAGAAATTTCTGACGTACCTCGCTTCCGGTCACCATTCTTCCACCGAACCTCCGATTTCCTGCATCGCCTCCCAGATATCATTCCACCCATACCCCCTCTGGCGGAGGTAGTTGGCCATCCTTCGCTTTTCCCGGGGGGAAAAAGAATGGATGTTTTGTCCTTTCATTTTTTGACGCAAAACTTTTCGCAGTCCTTCCATAGCTTTCCCGCTGTCTTCTTCCCCGCCGATCAGGTCCCTGGCGAAATCGGCCGGAATGCCTCTCTGAACCAGTTTTTGAAAGACTTTTTGCGGACCCCAGAGCTTCTCCC
>LJUR01000193.1 GCA_001304105.1 Deltaproteobacteria bacterium SM23_61 | reverse complement strand
CCAGGGCAAAGAGGATTTTGCCGTGCTGAACGCCGACGATCCCCTGACCTTCCAGTTCGCGCACCGGATCAAACCGCAGATTTTCCTCTTCAGCCGGGAGAGATCGGTGCCGGCGGGATGTTTTCTGGATGGGGCGGCGATTCTCTTCCAGGGGGCGGATGGAACCCGGGAGCGCTTCAGCCTGGAGCGGCTGAAGGTCCGGGGGACTCACAACCTCGAAAACCTCATGGCCGCCATCGCCGCGGCCAAAATCTGCGGCTGCCCCCGGGAGCCCCTGCAACGGGTGATCGAGGAATTCGAGGGGCTAGAACACCGGCTGGAATGGGTGCGGGACCTGGAGGGGGTGAAGTTCTTCAACGACTCCAAGGGGACCAACGTGGGCGCGGTGGTCAAGTCGCTCATGAGCTTTGCGGAGCCGGTCCTGCTCATCGCCGGAGGAAGGGACAAGGAGGGGGATTACGGCCCGCTGAAGGACGTCATCGCCGGGAAGGTGAAGGGAATGGCCCTGATCGGCGAGGCCCGGGAGCGGATGTCCGCCGACCTGGGACACCTGACCGAGACGGTGAAACTCCCTTCCCTGAAAGCGGCCGTGGAGTGGGCCTGGTTAAGGGCCCGGCCGGGAGACGTGGTCCTTCTTTCGCCGGCCTGTTCGAGCTTCGACATGTTTGCGAACTACCAGGAGCGGGGAAAGCGGTTCAAGGAAGTCGTTTGGGGGCTCAAGCGGAAGCCCGACCCCCGCCCGGCCTTGGAAGGGAGACCCGATTGACGTGGATTTGATCCGGCGGATGGACCCCATTCTTCTTTTCTGCACTCTGGGCCTGACGGGAATCGGGATCGTCATGGTTTACAGCGCCAGTTTTCCGATAGGCACGGAGCGGATGGGGGATCCCTTCCATTTCCTGAAGAAGCAGGCCATGGCCGGGGCTCTGGGGATCGGTCTGCTGCTTTTGGCCGCGCGGATGAACTACCGCTACTGGCAGGCTCTGGCCATTCCCCTCCTCCTGGGGAGCATTGTTTGCCTGGGACTGGTTTTTGTTCCCGGGTTGCGCCAGCAGATCGGGGGGGCCTTCCGGTGGCTGAAGATCGGGCCCTTCTCCTTCCAGCCCGCGGAGCTGGCCAAGCTGGCCCTGGTCATCTACCTGGCGCGCTGGTTGACCCGGAAGGAAGGGAGGATGGAGAACTTTACCTCGGGTTTCCTCCCGCCGGTCATTGTGGCGGGTATCCTCTTTTCCCTGGTTTTCAAACAGCCCGATTTCGGCACGGGGGTTCTCTTCGGGGCGGTCGTTTTTCTCCTGCTCTTTGCGGGCGGGACCCCGATCCGCTACCTGGCAGGGGCCTTCCTGGCAGCAGTGCCGGTGCTGGCTTACCTGGCCTTCCGGGCGGATTACCGCATCGATCGGTTGACGGCTTTCTGGGATCCCTGGAAGGATCCGGGAGGGACCGGGTACCAGATCACCCAGTCTTTCCTGGCCTTCGGCGCGGGGAACATCTTCGGAGTGGGGCTGGGCGAAGGGAAACAGAAGCTCTTCTACCTTCCCGAGATCCACACGGACTTCATCCTTTCGGTCATCGGGGAGGAGCTGGGGCTGATCGGCGTCACCCTGATCATCGTCCTTTTCCTGGTCCTGATCATCCGGGGGTTTCAGTCCTGCCTCCGGGCGACCGACCTTTTCGGGACCTACCTGGCGCTGGGGATCACCACGCTGATCTCCATCCAGACGCTGCTCAATATGGGGGTGGTCATGGGGCTTTTGCCCACCAAGGGGTCCACCCTTCCCTTTATCAGTTACGGGGGGACTTCACTGATGATCAACCTGATGGCCGTGGGAATTCTTCTCAACGTGCATTCCCAGGGCGGGATAGCGAAGAATGAAGATCCTGATCGCCGGAGGGGGAACGGGAGGACACCTCTTCCCGGCCCTGGCCGTGGCTGAAGCTTTCCGGGAGAAAGACCCGGGCAGCCGGATCATTTTTGCGGGGAGCCGCAAGGGGCTGGAGTCCAGGTTCGTGGGCCGGGAAGGGTACGAGCTGAAGACCATCGAAGCGGTCGCTTTGATGGGCAGGGGACTGAGGGCAAAATGGAGCGGCCTCATGGCCATTCCCAAGAGCCTCGGGCAGTCCTGGAAGCTGCTCCGTTCGGTTCGACCGGATTTGGTCCTGGGAGTCGGAGGGTATGCCTCGGGGGCCGTGGTTTTGGCGGCCTGGGCCATGGGTTACAAAACGGCCATCCACGAGCAGAACTCCTACCCCGGCCTCAGCAACCGCATTCTAGGGAGGTTTGTGGACCGGATCTTTATTTCCTTTGAAAACTCGGGGGCCCATTTTCCCCGGCAAAAGACCGTTCTCACCGGCAACCCGGTGAGAAAGCGGCTTCGGCAGCAGCCTCCCGCCGAACGGCAGCCGGGAAAGGGAGAATTCACCCTGTTCATCTTCGGGGGAAGCCAGGGTGCGCACCGTTTGAACCAGGCCATGGAAGAAAGCCTCCCCCGCTTGAGAGAGCTGAAGGGGAGGATGCGGATCATCCATCAGACCGGCGATCTTGACTACGATTACGTCCGGGGATTCTATGAGCGGGAAGGAGTGGCAGCCGAGGTTCACCGCTTCATTCACGATATGGATCAGGCCTACGGGGCGGCGGACCTGATCCTTTGCCGGGCGGGGGCCACCACGCTCTTCGAGCTGATGGCCGTGGGAAAGGCGGCCATCCTGGTTCCTTACCCTTACGCCGCCAACGACCACCAGACCCTCAATGCCCGGACCCTGGCCGATGCCGGCGCTGCCCTCCTGGTGGCCGAAGCGGATCTGAGTGGAGAGACCCTGGGCCGCCTGGTGTGCGGGCTACGGGAAGATCCGGAGAGGTTGAAAAAGATGGGCCAGCGGGCCGCCGCCCTGGCCCGACCCCGGGCCGCGGAGATGATCATGGACCTATGTGCTCGAATGGTGAGAGATGAGTAACCAGAACTTTGGAATGAGGCACCGGGTCCGAAAGGTACATTTCGTGGGCATCGGCGGGATCGGCATGAGCGGGATCGCCGAGGTCCTGCTGAACCTGGGGTACCGGGTGAGCGGGTCGGACCTGGTCGAATCCGACACTACCCATCGGCTGGAGAAGCTGGGGGCGGAAATCTTTCTCGGTCACCGGGCGGAAAATTTGAAAGAAGCGGACGTAGTGGTCACTTCCTCGGCGGTGCGCAGGGATAACCCCGAAGTGCTTGCCGCTCACCAGCACCTCATTCCGGTCATTCCCCGGGCGGAGATGCTGGCCGAACTCATGCGGATGAAGTACTCCATCGCCGTGGCCGGCACCCACGGCAAGACCACGACCACCTCCATGATCGCCACGGTCCTGGCTCACGGGGGTCTGGATCCCACCGCGGTGATCGGGGGCAAGCTGAACGCCTTCGGCTCCAATGCCAAGCTGGGGCAGGGCGATCTCCTGGTGGCCGAGGCGGACGAGAGCGACGGCTCTTTCCTTCACCTGACCCCGACGATCGCCGTGGTGACCAATATCGACCCCGAGCACCTGGACCATTATCGCAACCTGGAGGAGATTCAAACGGCGTTCCTGGAGTTCATCAACAAGGTCCCCTTTTACGGCCTGGCCGTGCTGTGCCTGGACCAGGAGAACGTGCAGGCCCTGATCCCCCGTTTGTCCAAACGCTTCGTGACCTACGGCCTGACGACCCAGGCCAACTACCGGGCCACGGACATCACTTTCCAGGGCCTCTGCAGCATCTTTCGGGCCTTTGCCGATGACCGCGAACTGGGTCAGATCATCATCCGCATGCCCGGCCTGCACAGCGTCTACAACGCCCTGGCCACGATGGCCACGGCCTTCGAGCTGGAGATGGGGTTCGGGGTGATCCAGGAGGCGCTGGGATCTTTCAGCGGGGTCCAGAGGAGGTTCCAGATCAAGGGGGAATGGGAAGGGGTGATGGTGGTGGATGACTACGGCCACCACCCCACGGAGATCAAGGCCACCCTGAGCGCGGCCAAGAGCGGATGGGAGCGCAGGACGGTGGTGATCTTCCAGCCCCACCGCTACACCCGTACCCGGGACCTTTTCCGGGAATTCCTCACCGCCTTCAATCAGGCGGATGTCCTTTTTCTCACCGGGATCTACGCAGCCAGCGAGGACCCCATCCCCGGAGTGAATGTGGAGGATCTCTGCGAGGGGATCAAAGGATATGGTCACAAAGACGTGACCCTGGTGCCGGACAAGAGCCAGATCCCAGAGCACGTACTCCCACGCCTCCGGCCCGGCGACATGGTCCTTACCCTGGGGGCGGGAGATATCTGGAAGGTGGGAGAGGCGTTGATCGAGAAGCTAAAGGAGAAAGAGATTTTGTAGGGCGCTATGACCGTTTCGAATGACATAACCCTGGCTGAAGAAATCAAAGGCGAAATTCTTTATTCCGCCCCCATGGCCCGCTATACCTCCTTCGGGGTGGGGGGGACGGTGGATTTCCTGGTTTTCCCCGCGGATCTGGAAGACCTGCAAAAGACGCTGAGGTGGTGCCGCCGGCAGAAACTGGCCCACTTCATTCTCGGGAACGGAACCAACCTGCTGGTCCGGGACGGGGGGGTCCGGGGAATGGCCATCTCGCTCTCCCGGGGGTTTGGGGGGATCACCGAATTGGAAAGGGGGGAGAAGGATAGACTGATCCACGCCGGAGCCGGGGAATCCCTGGGCCGACTGGTGGAATTTTCCCAGGAGAAAAGTCTGACCGGGATGGAATGGGCCGCTGGAATTCCCGGAACTGTGGGGGGCGCCCTCTTCATGAATGCCGGGGCCTTTCGCGGGGAGATGAAGGACGACCTTCAATCCCTGCAGCTCATGGACCCGGAGGGAAAGGTAATCGAAAAAGGAAAGGAAGAGCTCAGCTTTTCCTACCGGTCGCTGGAACTGAAGAGGGGATGGATCATCCTGGGGGGAAAATTCAGGCTCAGAAGCGGGAACCAACAGGCGATCCGTTCCCGAATGGAAGAGATCCTCCAGAAGAGGGCCGCCAAACAGCCCCTTCACCTGCCGAGCGCGGGGTCCGTTTTCCGGAACCCGTCCCGAGGAGTGGCGGCGGGTAAACTGATCGAAGAGGTTGGTTTGAAAGGGACCCGTCTGCGGGATGCCCAGATCTCGGAAAAGCATGCCAACTTCATCCTGAACCTGGGAAAAGCCCGGGCGCGGGACATCCTGACCCTGGCGGAATGGGCCAAAGAGAAAGTCTTCGAAGAAAAGGGTGTGAAACTGGAGATGGAGATCCAGATCATCGGGGAAGACGAGTAGAATGCGGATTGCGGAATGCGGATTGCGGAATGGCCCCCCCACCCCAACCCTCCCCCTCGAGGGGGGAGGGTTGGGAAGGGGTGGCTCTGTGATCTCTGTGCGCTCTGCGAGAGAAAATCATTTTTGGTCTTTTGGTATTTTTGTATGTTCCTGAAGGAAGAGCTGAAGAAGAAAAAAATCGGCGTTCTGATGGGCGGGATGTCTCCCGAGCGGGAAGTTTCGCTCATGTCCGGAAAGGCCATTCTCCGGGCCCTCCTGGACCTGGGGTACCGCGCGGCGGCCGTCGAGGCTGATGAGCGACTGGCCCAGGTCCTTCGGGCCGAGGACATCGAAGTGGCTTTTATCGGCCTCCATGGATCTCTGGGGGAGGACGGATCGGTCCAGGGGCTCCTGGAGATGATGCGGATTCCCTACACCGGATCGGGGATACTGGCCAGCGCTCTGGCCATGAACAAGGCCGTCTCCCGACAGATCTTTCGGCAAAACGGCCTTACCGTTCCCCGGTCCATCTTCCTGGCCCGGCAGCCGGAGGGGGGGGTCACCCTTGCGGAGATCCCTTTCCCCCTTCCGGTGGTGATCAAACCATGCCAGGAAGGGTCGAGCGTGGGGGTGACCATCGTCTCCGATCCCGAGGATATTCCCCTGGCCGCGGAGAAAGCCTTTGGTTACGGGGGAGGGATCCTGGTGGAGGAATATATCAAGGGACGGGAGATCCAGGTGGGCATTCTGGATGAGGTGGCCCTGGGGGCCATGGAGATCGTCCCCAAGGTGGAGTTTTATAACTACGAGGCCAAGTACACCGACGGGCTGGCCGAGCACCTGTTCCCCGCCCCCCTTTCCCCGAAGGAATACCAGAAGGCCCAGGACGTGGGTTTCCAGGCCCATCGTCTTCTGGGCTGTGAAGGGGCCACGCGGGTGGATCTCCTTTTCCGGGAGCCCGGGGAATTCTTCGTCCTGGAGGTGAATACCCTGCCGGGGATGACTCCTCTCAGCATCCTGCCGGAGATCGCCAGGGGCGTGGGGATCCTTTTTCCGGAGCTGGTGGAACGGATCCTGTTCGGGGCCAGGTTGAGACTTCCCGTTCATAAAAAGGGGGATTCCACCCAGGGATAAGGGATCCATAAAAGCGTAAAGGTCGCAGCGTGTATGCTTCGTAAGCAAGCGAGAGAGAATGGCCAGCAGGTATCGGATCCGGAGACATCGAAGGGGAAAGAGGCTCAAAAAACAGAAGGAGAGCTGGCTCCAGCGCTGGGGATCCTGGATCGGAAAGGGTATCCTCAGCCTGGCCACCGTGGGCAGCCTAATCTTTCTGGGGTTCAACGCCTACCTGTATTTCCAGCAGTCCGGACAGCTCAATGTGGGGGAAGTGAGAATCATGGGGTGCATGAACATCGCTGAATCCGAACTCCTGGACCTGGCCAAAGTGGATTTCCGGTCCAACCTGATCCACCTCGACCTTCATGAGGTGAGCCGCCGACTGGCCCGACACCCCAACGTACGAAGGGATTTTTCCGGAAAGGCCTTGATCATCGAAGTCCAGGAGCGGGTTCCCCGGGCCTTGATTCTCCTGGATGAGCTCTACCTGATGGACTCGAAGGGGGAGATTTTCAAGAAGGCCGACCTCAAGGAAAAAATGGATTTTCCCGTTCTCACCGGGTTGAATTTGGCGGAGTGGAAGCGGAAGGAGCCCTGGGCCATGGAATTGCTGCAAGAGGCCGTGGAGCTTCTGGAGGAGATGGAAGGGCGGAAAATCTTCACCCCTCGAGAGGTCTCAGAGATCCACCTGAGTAAAAAAAGGGGGTTGACCCTCTACACCCTGAAGGAAGGAGTTCCTATACGGCTGGGATGGGGGGGTTACGGGGAAAAGCTGAACCGGCTGGAGAAGGTCCTGCCGGACCTGAGGAACAAGTTAATGAAGGTGGAGTATCTGGCCCTCAACTATTCCAAAAAAGTCGTGGTCAAAATGAAGGAGAGCGAAAAGGAGAATGCTCCTAAATCCTGATCAACCATCGGTCCACCGGCGGGGAAAATTTTTCCGCGTCGTGAGAACTCCGCGGATTGCCATCCTCGGCAGTTGGATCTTCACGGACAGGACCCAAAAAGGGGAGAGCCCCCATGCCTAAAAAAGGAAAGAAAGAAAACGTCATCGTCGGGCTGGACATCGGAACCGCCAAGATCTGCGCCATCGTGGGAGAAGTGACCGATGCCGGGGTGGATATCATCGGAATCGGCACTCATCCCTCCAAGGGAATGCGCAAGGGGGTGATCATCAACATCGACGCCACCGTGGAATCCATCCGCAAAACCATGGAGGAAGCGGAGCTGATGGCCGGGACGGAGATCAGCGCGGTTTACTGCGGAATCGCCGGGAGCCACATCCGCGGGTTCAACAGCCACGGGGTGGTGGCGGTCAAGAACCGGGAAGTCACCGAAAATGACGTCAAGCGGGTCATCGATGCGGCGCGGGCCGTGGCCATTCCCAACGACCGGGAGGTCCTGCACGTTCTGCCCCAGGAATTCATCGTGGACGACCAGGACGGGATCATGGAGCCCCTGGGGATGTCTGGGGTGCGGCTGGAAGCCAAGGTGCACATCGTCACCGGAGCGGGGACCTCGACCCAGAACATCATCCGTTGCTGTAACCGGACCGGCCTGGAGGTCAACGACATCGTCCTGGAACAGCTGGCGGCCAGCGAAGCGGTCCTCCTTCACGACGAGAAAGAGCTGGGAGTTGCCCTGGTGGACATCGGAGGGGGAACCACGGACTGCATCGTCTATTCCATGGGGGCGGTGCGCCACACCTCCAGCCTGGGCCTGGGGGGAAATCAGGTGACCAACGACATCGCCGTAGGGCTGCGCACGTCGCTGGTGGAATCGGAGAAGATCAAGACCAAATACGGCTGCGCCCTGACTTCCATGGTGAAGAAGGAAGAGACCATCGAAGTGCCCAGCGTGGGAGGGAGGCGGGCCCGTTCGCTCTCAAGGCAGATCCTCTCCGAGATCATCGAGCCCCGGATGGAGGAGATCTTTACCCTGGTCCACCGGGAGATCGTCAAGTCCGGGTACGAGAATCTGATTCCTTCGGGGGTCGTGCTCACCGGCGGAAGCGCTTCCCTGGAAGGACTGCCGGAGCTGGTGGAACAGATCTTCAACCTTCCGGTGCGGCGGGGATATCCGGCGGGGGTGGGCGGCCTGATGGATGTGGTGAACAATCCCATGTTTGCCGCCGCGGTGGGCCTCATCCTCTACGGCAAGCGCCACGGGACCGCGGTCCGTTTCCGGGGCGGGGAGCGAAAATTCTGGGGCCGGGTGGGCACGCGGATGAAGCGGTGGTTCGGGGAATTCACCTAGCGATTGCGGATTGCGGATTGCAAATTGAAGGGGGAACGAACAATTATGGATTTCGGATTTCCGGCTGCGGAATTACCTCTCCTTCTGGCCCCACCGCTTCTGGGGCCGCGAACGGTTGAGTCAATCCGCAATCCGCAATCCGAAATCCCAAATTGCTTTTAAGGAGGTGGGGGGATGTTTGAAATCGAAGAGAGTCAGAAGG
>LJUR01000192.1 GCA_001304105.1 Deltaproteobacteria bacterium SM23_61 | reverse complement strand
TGGCCCAAGGAGTGCGGAATTTTTCAGGAGCGGATCTGGGGCTGGGGTTGACCGGGCTGGCGGGCAAAGGAAAGGGGCAGGACCATATCATTTACATCGCCCTGGCCCACGCCGGGAGGACCGAAACCCTGGAACAGCGCTGGCCTTTCGCCATGCGGTTTATCGAAAACCGGATGACGAAAATGGCCCTGTCCCAGGTCCGAAAATACCTTTTAGAGGCTCAAGGCACAGGGCTAAAGGCACAAGGCTAAAAAAATTTCCTTATGTAGAGGCTCAAGGCACAGGGCTCAAGGCACAAGGCTAAAAATATTTCCTTATGTAGAGGGTCAAGGCACAGGACTCAAGGAATAAGGCTGAAAAAAAATTCCTTGGGGACCTTGGGCCCTGCACCTTGCACCCTGCGCCCTTTTTAAATCACTGGAATCCTTCCTGGAATCCTACCAAGGTGTGACCGGCAGACCGGACGGGTCCATTCCTGGTCATGCTCTTTTCCCTGGGCCGGCTCTTTCCTCTTGCCGGTCTTTTTTGGGAGGCAGGGGGCTTATCTGTGGTCAGACTTTTTTCCAATTGATTGATGATCTCTTCCGCAGTGGCCCGGTCCTTAATCAGAGTTCCTTTCCTGGCGTTGATGATGACCCTTGTGGCCCGCATGGTGATCTTTTCCATGTCAATCGAGATTTCCAGGTTGTCGGTGGAGGCCTTGATCCTTTTCCCGTTTTCGATCTCGGTTTCGGTAAGGAGATCGATATCCATTTTTTTCAGAACCTTCGGGGTTGCCCGGTCCACCTGGTCGAAGGAAAAATTAAGGGTCCGGTCGGCGCAATCGCTAAGTACGTAAGGAATTCCGATCCCCGCTCCCGCGCCGGCGGCGGAGATGGCCAGGGCAGCGCAGCCGGAGGAAAAAATAAGAAGGATCAACAAAAATAGGTAGAAGAGGAAAAGGGGACTTCTTATGACCATGGTGAGGCTCTTTTTTTCTATGGAATCTTGGCCCGTTTTTTTCACGTCCCGGGGATGAAAGGCACCCCCCAAGCCAATCTGCTCCTAAAAGCACTTATCGTACGAATCAGAGAGGACTTTAAAAAAATGGAGGACGAACGGGGTGGGAGAGAAAGAGCAAAAGGAAAAGAATAACGAGGGAAGATGGGAATAAAAGGATAGAAAAAGAAGAAAACGAGAGGGGTTTGATCTTGCAACGAATTTCAGGTTTTCCCTGCCAGGGCTTAGTTTTTCCGAACTTTCGAATGAAGCGAAACCAGGGTCTGTTCCGCCTCGCCGACAACCCTTTCGATAAGTTCCTTAACCGTGGGAATATCGCTGATCCCTCCGACGGCCTGCCCCGCATACAGGATCCCTTCCTCCAAATCACCCTCGTAGATCCCCTTCATGGCCCTTACGGTTCCCGCCGCCTGGCGGGCTTGCGCCCACAGAGATGCCGAATCCTCCCCGGCGGTCATCATCTTGAAACTCATGCCGAATAATTCCGTCATTCGTGTGGTTATCATCCTCTTCTCCGGGCTCTGTTATGGTTGAATCCTTGCTTGGTTTTCTGGAATCTCCTGTTTAGACCCAAGCGGACATCTCAGCCCTTCTTCTTCGGTCAGCGTTTCCAGACAGGAACTGCAGGAAATGCAGGCTGATTTTTGGTTGCTCCCCGAAAACCAGCGCTGGGGGAGATCGGGCTCCCGGATCAATGGACGGCTCAGAGAAATCAAGTCAGCATCTCCCTTTTCCAGGATTTCCTCCATCAATTCCGGAGTCCGCATGCCGCCTACAAGAATGATCTTGGCTTTCTTCAGGTTCTGTTTGAAGACCCGGGTAAATTCCCGGTGATAGGCCTCGTCGGCGACCGAATGGATTCTCCTCCGGGCCTCCGGGATTCTCTCCGCCTTCCAACCGATCTCTTCCGGCTTTCGGGTCACGGTTTCCCACATGGCGCTGCTGATTTCCAGGGACGCATATCCCGCATCCTCGAAAATTTTCCCGAGCCTCAAGGACTCGGGCACCTCAATTCCGTTTTCGACATAATCACAGGCATTCATCTTGGCCAGGATGGGATAATCATCCCCGACCTGGCTCTTCGCGCGTTTGATAATCTCGGTCATGATGCGGGCCCGATTTACCGTGTTACCCCCGAAGATGTCCGTACGGCGATTGGTATGGGGAGATAGAAAAGAACTCAACAACCAGCCGTGGGCCGCGTGAAGCTGGACTGCATCGAAGCCGGCTTTTTCGGCGAGGCCAATGGCCGCCGCGCAGGCGTTTATAAAGGCTTCGATTTCCTTCAGCGACAATTCACGGGGCATTCTGTCGGTAAAAGGTTCGCGAATCGGCGAAGGGGCGACCGGCTCTCTCGCCACCCGCAGCGGAACCTGTCTGCCGCAGTGACCGATCTGGAGGGCAATTTTGCAACCGTTATGAAGTCCGTGGATCGCGTCGGGCACCTTCGCCAAATCCGTCAGGCAGCCGTCATCCTCGACGCTTATCGAGCGCGGCAGCTTGCCGTCTCTCTGGGGAAAAGCAAAACCGGTGATGATGAGTCCGACTCCACCTGCGGCAAGTCGGCGATGGAAATCGATGTACCCGGGCGTCGGACGGCCGTCCTCGGCGGCCTTTGCCTCGTAAGTTGCCGAACGAACCAGCCGGTTTTTTAAGGGCAATGAACCTAAGTTCACCGGAGAAAAGAGTCTTGGAAAACGTTCCCCGGGCATTTTCTTGCTCCCAATGCGTTTTAGTCTTTCATCCCCTCGACAAAGGCCCGCACGTTGTACCCCAGAACATCGTGGTTGTAACCGCCCTCCAGGACCCCGAAGCGGCGGCCCTGGCAGACCTTCTGAGAATGAATTTTCACCAGGGAACCGATCGTCCGGTAATCTTCGGTTTCCAGCAGTCCCCCCCAGTCCTGTACCCCCCGGTCAAAGCCCGCCGATACCGCAAGAATATCAAAGTTGCCGGAACCTGCCAGGTGCCGTTCGATCTTCTGGATAAAATCCTTGTTCGACGATCCTTCGGGATGGAAATAATCCACCTTGGGGTTTCCCGCGAAGGCATTCTCCGTTCCGTCCCCGAAATGAAGGTCGAAATCCAGCACCAGGGCCTTCTCTATTTTCCCTTCTTTCATCAGCTTCCGGAGGGCGATGGCCATGTTGTTGAAGTAGCAGAACCCCCAGCAGGAATCCGGGCTGGCATGATGGCCCGGGGGGCGGATCAGTCCGAAGGCCGGTTCTCCATCGTAAGCCATTCGGGCCGCCAGAATCGCCCCGCCGGCGGAGAGAATGCCCACCCGGTAAACGTCCTGGTACTTTTTAATGCTCTCGATGTGGCCTGGGGTATGGACCAGGGCCAAATCAACCTCGGCCGCTGGCGGAGGAGTGACGAAAGCGAAATCCTTGCCCAGAACTTCCATGATGGCTTCCATCCTGCCCCCGGCCGCGGCCGGGTCGGTGGTATAAACCTCGTAAAACCTCTCATGAAAGATGATTTTCATCTTGGCCTGACCTCCGACTCGCAAGGATGGAGAAAAAATATCACCGCAGAGCACGCAGAGACCACAGAGGAAAGAAATTGGAATACTGGAATAATGGAATATTGGAATATTGGAATCTCAAAACCACTGGAATATTGGAATACTGGAATGTTGGAATAATGGCTTTAAAACTTTATTTTTTTGACCATCATTCCAATCTTCCATCCTTCCATTATTCCCTTTTCCTGTCCCTGCGTTCATCCGCGTCCCATTGGGTATTTTAGCTTTTGTCTTTAAGCCTTTTGCCAGTATGAATCCGCGTTCATCCGTGTTCATCCGTGTCCCAATAAAAGCCGTAAAATGTGAGTTGTGAGTTGTGAGTAGAGTCTGTGTTTATCTGTGTTCATCTGTGTCCCGAAATAGTTCGGAGTTCTGAGTCAAAGAAGAAAGGGTTCTTTTCTAAATTTTAAACCTAATCCAATCCGTGTTGATCCGTGTTCATCCATGTCCCATTTAGTCCTTTTTCTTTAAGTATTTTTCCAATATGAATCCGCGTTCCTCTGCGTTCATCCGCGTCCCGTTACGCTTTTTTTACCTTCCCTTGAACTCGGGCTTCCGTTTTTCGAAAAACGCTTTGACGCCCTCGCGGTGATCCCCGGATAGACGAAGGAGCGCCTGGTTGCTGTTCTCCAAACGGAGCAGCGTTTCGAAGTCCGACTCGTAGCTCTGGTTGAGGAGCCGCTTGGCGATTCCCATGGCCAGGGTGGGACCGGCGGCCAATTCCTGGGCCATTTTGCGGGTCTCTTCTTCCAGCGCTTCGGCGGGGACCACCCGGTTGATCATTCCCATGCGCTCGGCTTCACGGGCGTCGATCGTCCTTCCAGTCAAGACCAGGTCCTTGGCCCGGGTCAACCCGATCCGCCTGGACAGCAGGAAGATACCCCCGCAGTCGGGAATCAACCCGATGCGCACGAATGCCTCCGCAAAGGTAGCCGTTTCCGCTGCCAAGATCATGTCTGCCGCCAGGGCGATGCTGCATCCCCCTCCCACGGCAGGGCCGTTTACGGAAGCAATGACCGGTTTGGGCAGGCTGATCAGGGCGCGGACGAAACGGGTGATGTAATCCATCCGCTGGTAAAACTCGTAGGCCGTGTGGTCTTCCTTCATGAACTTCACGTCTCCCCCGGCGCTGAAAGCACGGCCGGCGCCGGTGATGACAATGGCCCTGACGCCCTCATCTTTTTCCGCATCCCTCAGAGCCTGCTCCATCTCTTCGGCCATGACGGGATCCAGGAAATTCATGGACTGGGGGCGATTCAAAGTGATGGTGCTGACCTTTCCCTCTTTCTTGACCAGAATGGATTCGTAGCTCATTTTTACTCCTCGCTCCTTGTTCCTCGTTATACGTTATTAGTTATAAGTTATACGTTGCACGTTCCTGGTTCCTGGTTGTTCATTCCTCGCCTTCTGTTTTTTCCAATAACGAATAACGAGTAACGAATAACGCGTTTTTCAATACCTCTCCTCCACCACCCTGGGTCCCTCGGGGAGTTTTTCCACGAATTCCAGGGTGTCCGGCCGGATGAGGAGGGTTTCTTTCATCCTTTGGATGATCTTTTCCTTGGCCGGCGGACCGGGGTCTTTCCCCTCGACGATCAACCGAAAGCGGTCTCCACCCCCGGCCTTGGTGCTCAGGGACACCCGGTACTTCCCCGGCGCATATTCCGGAAGGGCGCGCAGGATGTGATCGATCTGGGAGGGGTAGAGTTTGACCCCTTTCACTTTGTGCATCTCATCGGTCCGGCCCAGGACGCCCCGGGTCAGGGTGGCCTTTCTGCCGCAGGAACAGTCGAAATGCTCCAGAACGCTCAAGTCCCCCGTGCGGAAGCGGAAAAGGGGCGAACCCTGGCGGCGAAGGTGGGTGATCACCACTTCGCCCCGTTCTCCATCCGGGAGGATCCTTCCGGTCTCGGGCTCGACGATTTCCAGGTAGAGGAGATTGTCGGCCACATGAAGGCCGCGCTCCTCCTTGCATTCCCTGGCCACCGGCGTGGACTGGCCGAGGCCGTAAGAATCGATGAGCCCGATCTTTCCAAAGGCCTGGCGCAGCTTATCTTTGTAGCCTTCCACGCTGGAAAAGGGTTCCCCGCCGGCGAAAAGGATCCTGAGGTTGGGAACCCCCTCCTGGGCAAGCTTTAGGGCGAAGCTGGGGTTGGAGGCCAAAACGGTGACCCGGAAACGGTTGAGAATCTCAGCGGTTCTCTGGGATTCCCCGGGCCCCAGGGGGATGGTTTTGCACCCCAGAGCCTCCAGGCCCCCGTGGATGGTGATCCCGGCGATGAAAAGGTGGTATCCGAAGGTGATCGCGGCGATATCATCTGGACCTACGCCGCAGGCCCGGTACATGGCCGCCAGTTCCCGGTTTACCTCATCCACGTCCTGGCGGGTGTGGTAGATGGGCATCAGCCCTTTGGGACCGGGGCTCAGGGTCATTCGAACGGTCTCCGGGTGAAAGAGGGAGCCGTGGGGAGGATTTTCCTCCAGGTCTTTTTGCAGGTCTTTGGTGTCCATGAGGGGAATCTTCTGAAAATCCTCCGGCGACCGGATGTCCCCGGGTTTCAGGCCCATGGACTGGAAGCGTTTCCGGTAGAAAGAAGACTCCGAAATCCTCTTGACCTGCTCTTGAATGGTCGGGATCCACGAGGTATTTTCCATCACAGGCCTCCCAGCACCTTTTGCGCTTCTTCCCGGAGATTTTTGTCCCTGGCGGTCATGACCAGGATCTTCAATTTTCCCTTCAATCCCTTCTGTTCGATGGGGCTTCGCTTCTCATACAGACCCTTCAAAGGGATCAGGGCTTCCCTGGCTACGGCCGGATCCTTGGCATCGAGGAGCAAAATCAGGGTGCCCCAGTCGTCCGGCGGGCCGAATTCGCGGATGAATTTTTTGGCCGCCTCTTCAAACCCGGCGGTTCCATACTTGTCATGGAGGGCGGCGTAGGCTTTTTTGTATTCGTCGGTCCCTTTCTTGCCCAGGAAGAACTTTTCCGCCTCTTTCAGATGCTGCTTCTTGGCCCAGTCCGAACGCAGGCTGCGTTCCCGGTAACCCTTCGGCTCCCGGCTTACGTGGCGGCTGTGGTCGCGCATTTTATCGATTTCCCGCCAGCTTAATTTCTCCCGTTCGTCGTCGTCATCGCGTCGGCCCATTCGCTATCTCCTTTCGAGGGCCATTTAACCAAAAATAAGAGATTTCTTCAAGCCAATTAAAAAATTAATAAAAATGGATCATCTCCAAATTAGTTGATCGAATATTTCACGAAAACCTGCCAAGGGCCCGGAAGGAAAGGCAGATTGCGCCGCAAGCATCGGCGGGAGTTTCCTTTCCAAAGTCTTTCCGCTTGACTTCCGCAAAGCACCGCGGGGGCGCGAAAAGAAAACTT
>LJUR01000191.1 GCA_001304105.1 Deltaproteobacteria bacterium SM23_61 | reverse complement strand
ATCTGCCAGACCGCCTGCACTTTAAAAAGGACCTTGGAAACAGGCCGGGAAATTATCGATTCGCCGGTCGACATCTTGAACGCCAAGGGAGAAACTCTGCCGATCAGCATCAGCACGGCCGTCCTGCGGGATGAAAAGGGCCGGATCATCGGCGGGGCGGAAACGTTCCGGGACCTTTCGGCAATCGAAGCGCTGCGGCGGGAGTTGACCGGCAAGTACAGCAGCGGCGACATTGTGAGTAAGAATGAAAAGATGCAGAGAATCCTTTCCCTCCTGCCCGCGGTGGCGGAGAGCAACAGCACGGTCCTGATCCAGGGCCCCAGCGGTTCGGGAAAAGAGCTTCTGGCTAGGGCCATCCATTCCGCAAGTCCACGGACAAAGGGCCCTTATGTGGTCGTGAGCTGCGGCGCCCTGCCCGACACCCTCCTCGAATCCGAGCTTTTCGGGTACGTCAAAGGTGCTTTTACCGACGCCAGGAAGGATAAACCCGGGCGGTTTGCCCGGGCAGAGAAAGGGACCCTCTTCCTGGACGAAATCGGGGACATTTCCCCGGCCGTCCAGGTGAAGCTGCTGCGCTTCCTCCAGGAAAAAGAATATGAGCCCTTGGGGGCGGTCAAGCCCTACAAGGCCGATGTGCGCATCGTGGCGGCCACCAACAAGGACCTTGCCCGGATGGTCCAGGAAGGTCGCTTTCGGGAGGACCTCTACTACCGGCTGAACGTGGTCAAACTCGAGCTTCCTCCCCTGGCCGAGCGAAGGGAAGATATTCCCCTGCTGGTGGACCACTTTTTAAAACGATTCAACCTGCGGATGAACAAAAGAATCACTTCCGTTTCCCCGGAGGTGATGCAGCTCTTCATGCGCTACGACTTTCCCGGTAATGTCCGGGAGCTGGAAAACGTCCTGGAGCACGCTTTCGTTTTGTGTAACGGCTCCCAGATCCGGGAGGAACATCTTCCCCAGGAACTCCTCGCCCGGGCCAAGACAGCGCCCCTCCAGCTTTCCGTCGGAAGGGAGGCTTTGAAGATGGCGGAGAGACAGACCCTCCTGAAGATGCTGGAGAAGCATGAGGGAAACCGGAAAAAAACAGCGCAAGAACTCGGAATCTCCCCGGTGACCCTATGGCGGAAACTCAAGAGTTCTGGAGGATAGGTAGTTCGCTGCTCGGCTCCCTGGCGGCCTTGACGGTTTCCGCGATGATCATGTATCATCATACGCACTTTCAAAGCTTTGGCATCCTGCCTTGGATACTGCCAGCAGCGCTTTCAGGAATCATCGTGCTTTTACCATTCAGAACCCTGTTGGCAATTAAAGAAATGAGGATCATCTCCAAATTCGTTGAAAGTCAAAGAGCTGGTCTTTTCAGAATTTCCTGTGATTTCATGGGCCCGGAAGAAAAGTCATCTTGCCTGCAATCATGAGGCGCATATCTCTTCCAACCGGTGGCGGGGGAGTCGGTTATTTCTTCGAGGCTTACTTCTCCCGCCCCCGCTGCGGTTTGCGGATGACCAACGGGGGGTTCATTGAAAGTCGATATCCCGCCGATGCTTGCTGCGTCCCGCTCGGAGCGGGACCTTTCCTTCCGGGCCTTGGCAGGCTTTCCTGAAAAATTCGGTCAACGAATTTGGAGATGAACCAGAAATAAAAATCGTGTTGAGAATTACCCCGGTTTGGCGATTTATTCTGACGTTTTGATCGCTACTATAAGAAAGAGGAGAAATCTATGACCCCAAGAAGAAGAATTATCGTGATCGGCGGATCGGCCGCCGGCCCCAAAGCGGCGGCAAAAGCCCGCCGGATTGACAATAACGCCCAGGTGGTCATTCTGCAAAAAGACCCGGATCTTTCGATGGCCTCGTGCGGCTATCCGTATTATGTCGGCGGCTATTTCGACGACCGCAACATGCTTTTGTCTACGACCACCGGAGTCACCAGAAATCCCCTGTTTTATCTCAACGCCAAGGACATCGAGGCGAAAGTGAACACGGAAGTAACGTCCATCGACCCGAAAAAACATTCGGTCTCGTATAAAAATATTGCCACGGGAGAAACCGGCTCGCTTGTCTACGACAAGCTTGTCATCGCCACCGGCTCCGTCCCGAGCATGCCGCCGGTTCCCGGCACGGACTTGCAAGGCATCACCACGCTGCAGTCGATGAAAGACGCGGATTTTCTGCGCAAGGTGCGCGATGAAGGCAAAATCAAAAAAGCCGTGGTCATCGGCGGGGGCCTCATCGGCATCTGCTCACCTTTCTGGACTGGGAGTTGGCAAAACTTGTGGAAAACCATGTCCGCAGCAAGGGCGCGAACGTCATCACCGAGAACGGCATCGCAGCCTTTTTAGGTGAGAATGGAAAGCTCACCGCAGTGAAACTGCAAAACGGAATTGAACTGCCCTGTGAGCTGGCGGTGGTGGCCGTCGGCGTGCGCCCCAATATCCAACTGGCCCAAGCCGCCGGGTTGAAAATCGGGGACCTGGGCGGCATTGAGGTCAATGAATACATGCAGACCTCCGACCCGGACATTTATGCGGTGGGCGACTGCGTGGAAACGGTCAGCCGGATTACCGGCAAAAAGGTGCTCGCGCCCTACGGCGATCTGGCCAATCTTCAGGGGCGCGTGGCGGGCGAAAACGCCGCTTCGGAAAACTGGGTAACATTTCCCGGAACCATTCAAACCGGCATCTGCAAGGTGTTCGATTACGCGGCCGGCTCCACCGGTCTTTCCGAAACAGCGGCCAAAAGACACGGCTATCAGGACACTCTCACGGTCATCAACATAAATCTGGACAAACCAGCATTCATGAAAGGTGAGCTTCTGGTTACGAAACTCCTCGCGGATAAAAAAACAGGACGCGTGCTGGGCGCGCAGTGCATCGGGCCGGGGAACGTTAGCAAGCAGATCGCCCAATGGTCGATGGCGATCCAGGGCAAACTCACCGTCGAAGACCTCATCAACGCGGATTTGCCTTATGCGCCGCCTTTCTCCCTGGCCATCGACCATTTCATTGCCACGGCGCACATCATGCAAAACAAAATGAAAGGAAGGCTCAAAGGCATTAGCTGCAAGGAAGTATGGGATAAAGTGCTGGCCGGCGAAAAACCATTTATCCTGGATGTGAGGGGTCCGGAGGAATTCGAGGCCATGCGCCTGGGCATTCACGAGACGGTGATCCCCCTGGGCGTGCTGCGCAAGCGCATGAAGGAGCTTCCCAGCGATAAAGAAAAAGAAATTATATGTTATTGCCGGATTTCCCTGCGTGCTTACGAGGCTTCCCTGGTGCTCGCAGGTAACGGATGGAAAAACGTCAAGGTAATGGAAGGCGGCATCACGGCCTGGCCGTATCCGAGGGAAAAGTAGATGACCAAAGATCCGAAGTCGAAATGGCCATCGGCTTCGATACGAGTCTGCTGAATGTTGTGTCTCGGTGGCCGACAACGGAGCAGTGTTCGGCGGTTATGACCAAGAAGGGGGTATGTCCTCGTGCTGCATTTGCATGTTCGATACAATCGAAGCGATTGGCTAGCGCTACGCCCTTGATTCGGCCCGCTCAGGCGCGAAAGCGAGGACGCGGCGGAGGACATCAGAGGTGTTATACCCTCACGATCAGGTGCCTTCCCATTAGAAGCCCTCTATTTTATAGCAGCTTCGGCAGGGAAGGGGGGGAGAGGGGAGGGAAAAAGACTCCAGGCTCTTTCGTTTATCGGGGTCCAGGAGAATCCCGGTTATCTCCTGCATCTTTTCCCGGCGGCGCAAGAAACAGGACCGAAAATCCTGGTATTGAGAATTTTGCCAGATTTCCGGAAAGGGTTTCTGAAAAATGTTCCCGAACCCCACCTTCTCCATACGGAATTCCTCCCCGTGAAAGATCCGCAAGAAGGGGGGAGGAACGGGGGGCCGGAGATAGACGCACGGGGAGACATTTCCATTTACCGAGATATACAGGTTCTGCAAGGGGTTTTCCGAGCAGACCGCCGCATCCCGCGGGGTAAGAGAAGGCCGCCGGAGAGTGATTTTCAGACCGCGGGCCATCTTTCCGGCTTCGGTCACCATGCTTTCATATTCTTCCGTTTCTTCCCGGGCAAAGATCCTCTGCCCCTCCTGCCAGGCGTTGCTGATCAGGGCCATATGGATCAGGATGATTTCGCCGATTCCCAGATCCTTGGCCAGGCGGATCAGGATGGGGAGCTCGGCGATGTTGTTCTTCAAGAGAAGGTAGACGATGTGCAGGCGGGGAAGGGAGGTTTTCAGGCGAACTTTGATCTCCTGGAATCTTCGGATATGGTCCAGCAGTTTGGGCAGGTGGGAATTGACCCGTATGGAATCGTGGGTTTCCGCCATGGCCCCGGAGAGGGAGAACCCGATGAAGTCGGTGCCTGCTTGAACCAATTCTAAGACATAATCATCGCTCAGGGTCATGCCGCTGGTCACGAACCCGACCCGGGCTCCCTCGTCCCTGACGAGGCGAATGATTTCAATCAACCGGGGGTGGAGAAGCGACTCCCCCCATCCTTCCAGGACCACCGATTCGACTTCCCGCAAGTAAGGAAGGATTTTTTGGAAATCTTCCAAGGTCATGTCCTTCCGGGCCATGCTGTGGTGCCCTTCCCGGCAGCACATTTTGCACCGCAGCGGGCAGCGGGTGGTGAGCTCGATCTGCCAGGCGGAAAAGGGTTTCGGCTGCCGGCCTTGAAAAAACCCGTTCCAGAAGCTCTTCTTCATAGTTTCGATAATAAACTTTCCGGAAAGGCGCTGGGCGAAGGCTCGTAGCTGACCGAGCGAAGTTCCAGAAAAGGCCGCCCCCCCCATTTTTTCTTGAAAAAAATCACTCCCGGGTGGATCCCCAGTCCCAGGTTGATTGCCCTTTTCCCCTGCTCCTGGGCCGTCCGAACGATTTCCGAGAGGAGCAGGTCCGATGCCCCCGGCACAGTTTTCTCCCGGGACCGGAAATTGAACATGTAAAAGGCATAGCCGGAAGGGGGAAATTCGGCGATGTCAAATGCCAACAAGTCTCCATGTCCCGTCCGGGCGCTGAAAACCCATGCGGTGGGGGAGGCGCAAAGGTATTCCGGAATCCGGGAGAAAATGCTCCGGGTGCCTTCTTCCAGGGGCCGGGCGCCGGAAAATTCGGAGATCAGGCGAAGATGATCGGATTCCAGCTCCCTTCGCCCTCTAGGTCCAGGCGGTAGTAGGAATCCGCCGGTCCGGATGTTCCCAAGCGGGGGGGAATGGCCGGGGCGATGAGGGCGACCCGGGAGGGAGATTGCCTGACGACCACCTCTTCCAGGGTTTTGGTCATTTTTCTCTCTTCAAATCGTCCCCGCAGCGGGAAGCCCACGAAGACCAGCGAACCCGGTAAAAGATAGAAAACGAAATCTGCTGCCAGGAATGGTTCTCCCCCCGCAACTCCGGTGGCGTAATCCGGAAGATGCTCCGGAACGTAGGCATTCTCCAGGATGAAATCTTTTTCTGCGGGAGTAATCATTCTTCCATTTCCAGGATGTGTTCTACGCGGTAACCATCGGCTTCGAGCATCTGGTTGACCCCGTGAAGGTGGGGAGCTCCGAGAAAAACGGCCGATTCCCCCTCCTCGATGAAGGGGGTCATCCGGCGGTAGAATACCCGGTCCCGTTCATCGATGACCGGGGTACAGCGGGAGGGAAAATCGCTCGTCCCGCTCATCCAATTCGCCAGTTCTCCCTGAAGGTAAACCCGCACATAGGATTCCGAATACTCGTCCCAACGATCAACATTTTTCAGAAACCGGGTCATCCGCTCCACGGGGATTTGTTCCAGCACCCGGACCTGCTCTTCGATGGTCTCCAGGAAGTGAATCTCCTTCGCCAATTTCTTGGAGAGCTCGAAGGCCTCGAGGTCCACCGAGCCGCTCCATCCCTTGCCTTTCAGGTAGGAAGTCCAGATGGAGAAGAAGGCAAGCCAGGGGCGCAGCCTTTGGAAATGGGCCTCCAGGGGGTCGGAGGGCTTTTCCCCTTTGGGAATAAATTGCAAAAGGGTCTGGGAATCCCCGAAGAGGCTTCCGCCCTTTCCCCGACTTACCCGGAAGGCCTGAGGATTGCCGAAAAGGCTGTCGGCCCTTCTCCGAATTTCTTGGTGGGTCCCGGAATCCAGGGAACGATAAATCTCCAGGGACCCTTCCCCCTGCGAGCCGTAGGCGACCACCTTCTCCATACTCTGAGAGTCCAGCGGGCCTTCGAACAGGGCCCGCTTCGAACGCCGGAGGATTTTCTTGAGGGAGATCCGGAAGTGGTAGGGGAAAAAATGGGCGGTGCCGATCAGGTAGTTTATCTTTCCGTTTTTTTCCACTCTCCAGACGGTTTTCAGCGGTTTTTCCCCGGGAAAGATATAGTATCTCATTCGATCGATGGGTTTCATATTTTTGACGCCAGGGCCCTTAGCCAGGTAAGGGTTGTGTTTTGCGCCGGGATGATTTCCCCGGCAAAATAGGGAAAGTCGGGGACTCCCCCCCATTTTTTTTTGAACCTCCGGATCCCTTCGTTGACTCCCAGCCCCAGGTGAATATACTCCTTCCCTTTTTCCCGGGCCAGGCCGATCATTTCGTGGAACAGGAGATCGGAGGCATGGGGAACGTAATGGATCAGCGAATGACATCCTACCACATAGGTGGCAAATCGTTGAGCCCCCAGCTCGACGGCAAAGAAGGCCGAGAGATTTCCCTTTTCGTCGCGGGCGCTCAGGGCCAGGGATGTTTCGGAATGCGCCAGGACCTGCGGTATCCGCAGGTAAAGTTCCCTCACCCTGGGGTTCAAGTTCTCCTTTCCCAGGAATTCCCGGGTAAGGGATTCGTGTTCCGGAGACCAGTCGCGGTGTTTTTCCACCCGCAGAACCAGGGCCGCTTTTTCCACCTCCCTTTGCAAGGTCCTTTTTATCCTGGAATCCCGGAGGTCGAGTTTGTAGTATTCATCGGCCTCCTTCCCCCGAACCCGAGGGGAGAGGCTTGCCGGTATGCGCGGAGTGACGAACCAGGTGGTGGCGGGTTGGAACTTCTTTTGAAGTTTCGCCAAAACCGCCGAAAAAAACTCGTCCTGGAAATTTTTCCCCAGGGGATAGCCGACCAGGATCATCCCGTCGTCCTTCAGAAAAAAGAGATGATCTTCCTGAAAAAAGGGCTCGGCCCGGGAAATTCCCACCATCAGGGAAACAATGTGCTCGGGTACATAAGCGCATTCCCGTATGTGTTTTTCTTCCTCCTGGGTAATCATGAACGAACTCAGCTTGGATTTCGGTTGACAAAGAGGGATATTTCCGATATGTATTTTTTAATCAGATCCCATTCCCGGCGGGTCAACCTATGACGGGGGTCATGAGAAATCTCCCCCAAAATTCTTATAATTATATTATCACACCGCTGCTGAAAAAAGCTTTGAATCCATAAAAGGAGGTGAATAGGAAACTATGTATCAGGTTACCGTGGACAAGGAAAAATGCGACGGCAAGGGCGAATGCGTGGACACCTGCCCGGCCAACGTGTTTGAAATCAAAGACGGCAAATCCGAACCCGTCAACATGGATGAGTGCTTGGGCTGCGAGAGCTGTATCGAAGTCTGTCCCAACGACGCCATCGCGGTGAACGAAGTATAACCTGCCGTCCGGGAAACCGGATGGGGAAAGTGCCCACGGAAAGAGGCGACGGGACCAAATCCCCTCGCCTCTTTTTTCTGGGCGGCCCATTTTTTCCCCTTGACATGACTGGAGGGGAAAAAGTATACGGGGGAAAAAGCAGGGGTTTCCCCGCAGTACATCCTGCGAACGGAGCTCGTGATCCGCGAATCGAAGGATGAGAAGAGAACCTCCTGAGTGGGGGTTGTCAAGAAAAAGGAGTCAGCCATGCCCAACGGGTACAACGGCAAAATTCTGCATGTGGATTTGAGCAGTATGAAGATGCGGGTGGAGGAGCCGGATGAGTTGTTTTACCGGACCTACCTGGGAGGTGGAGGGATCGCCTCCTACTACCTGCTGAAAAACCTGAAGCCGGGGATCGATCCTTACAGCCCGGATAATGTCCTGGTGTTCGCCTCGAACGTGATTTCGGGGGTCCCCATCGCCGGGATGACCCGCTACACCGTGGCCGCGAAGTCTCCCCTCACCGGAGGTTTCGGAGAAGCGGAGGCGGGCGGATTCTGGGGCCCGGAGTTGAAGTCCGCCGGTTTCGATGCGGTAGTGATCACCGGCAAGGCGGCCAAACCCTCCTACCTCTGGATCCACGACGGGAAGGTAGAGCTCCGGTCGGCGGATAAGGTGTGGGGCCTGGAAACCGGCCCGGCCCAGGAAAAGATCCGCGAGGAGGTGAAAGAGAAAAGGGCCCGGGTGGCCCTCATCGGACCGGCGGGAGAGAAGCTCGTCCGTTTTGCCTGCGTGGTGAACGAGTTGAAGCACGCCAATGGACGAACCGGGATGGGGGCGGTGATGGGGTCCAAAAACCTGAAAGCCATCGCCGTCCGGGGAAGCAGCAAACCGGAGGTCAAGGATGTGGAAAAATTCCTGGACCTGGCCAAGTCCCTCACCGAACAGATCAACACCCACGGGCCGAACAAAGTGCTCCGCAAAATGGGAACCTCCAACCTGGTCATGCCCTTGAACACCCAGGGGATCCTTCCCACCCGAAACTTCCATACCGGGGTTTTCGAGGGGGTGGAGAAGATCAGCGGGGAGAAGATGACCGAGACCATTCTCCGGGCGGAGGAAGGCTGCTATGCCTGCGCGGTGCGCTGTAAACGGGCGGTGGAAGTGGCCGAAGGCCCTTACACTACTACCCCCCTGTACGGCGGACCGGAATATGAGACCCTGAGTTCCCTCGGGTCTCTCCTGTGCATCGATGATCTGGCGGCCATTGCCAAGGGGAACGAACTCTGCAACCGGTACACGCTGGACACCATTTCCGCCGGGGTGGCCATCGGGTTTGCCATGGAGTGTTATGAAAACGGGATTTTGACCAAAGAGGACACGGAAGGGGTCGAGTTCCGGTTCGGGAATGCGGACGCCATGATCAAGGGACTCGAGTGGATCGCATTCCGAAAGAACCGTCTTGGCGATCTGCTGGCGGAAGGGGTCAAAATCGCGGCGGAAAAGATCGGCAAGGGGTCGGAGAAATACGCCCTCCATATCAAGGGGCAAGAACTTCCCATGCACGACCCGCGCGGGAAGACCGGTCAGGGTTTGAGCTTTGCCTTATCCCCCACGGGAGCCGATCACGTTGAGGCTCCTCACGACACGCCTTTTGCCGCCCCCGGTCCCATGCTGGGCCGGATTGCCCCCCTGGGCCTGCTGGAGGCCGTCCCGGCCCGGGACCTCGGGCCCAAGAAGGTCCGCAATTACACCTATCTCCAGTTCGTCTGGTCTCTCTACAATTCCCTGGGGGTCTGTAACTTCGTCGCCGGGCCGGTCTGGGCCCTCCATCTCAACAAACTGGTTGAAGTGGTCAGCGCGGTCACCGGATGGGAGACGAGCCTCTGGGAACTGCTGAAGGCGGGGGAGCGGACGGTCACCATGGCCCGGGTGTTCAACCTGCGCGAGGGTTTTGGCCGCAAGGATGATACCCTGCCGGACCGCCTCTTCGAAGGTCTGGAGAGCGGCCCCCTGCAGGGCAAGGGGATCGACCGCAAGGAGTTTCAGGAAGCCCTGACCATGTATTACGAGGCCATGGGCTGGGACCCCAAGGATGGAGTCCCGACGGCGGGAAAGCTGGCCGAATTGAACCTGTACTGGCTGGATGAATACGTGAAAAATAAACGGAAATAGCCCATAGCTCGTAGCTCCAAGCTCAAAGCTCGTAACTCGTAGCTCATGTTTTTTGCTATCAGCTATGAGCTATCAGCACCCTGTTTTTTTAAGGAGACGAATGATGATTTTCGGGTTTATCGGAGTCGGGAGGATGGGCGGAGGTCTGGCGCGCAACCTGATCCGTGCGGGAAAAGAAATCCTGGTTTTTGACCTGAGCCAGGAGGCGATTCAAAAAGCGGTGGGCGCAGGTGCGACCGGCAAGGCAGTCAAAAAGGTGCAAGACATGGCGGGGGCGGATGTAGTCTTTACCAGCCTGCCCCTCCCCGGCGACGTGGAAGGGGTGATGCTGGGCAAGGATGGATTGTTAAACCTCATGAAGCCAGGAGCCACCTACATCGATGTGAGCACCATCGATCCCCGGACCGCCCGCAAGCTCTCCGATGCAGCGGAGGCCCGGAAGATCCATTTCCTGGAGTGCCCTCTGGGAAAAACACCGGCTCACGCCGAGAAGGCGGAAGAGCCCGTTTTCGTGGGCGGGAAAAAGGAAGTCTATGAAAAAATGAAGGGAGTTTTGGAGATCATAGGAAAGCCGGTCATCTACATGGGGGAAGTGGAGGCTTCATCGGCTTTCAAACTGATAAGCAATCTGATCGGGATGACCAACCTAGCGGTCCTGGCCGAAGGGATTCGCATCGCCCACAAGGCAGGGATTGAGACCGAGATGTTTCTGGAGCTTTTGGCCGACACGGGAGGAAAGAGCTTCCAGGCCGAGGTCCGCGGGCCCTGGATCGCCAACAGTGACTTTGCCAACCGCTTCGGCCTTGACCTGGCGCTGAAGGATGTCCGCCTGGGGTGTGAAATGGCCGAAGCCTGGGGGAACGACGCCAAAACCATGAAGGTGGCCCTGGAATATTTCCGCGCCGGAAGCGCGAAGGGTTTTGGTAAGGAGGACTGCAACGCAATTTATAAAGTGATCAAATAGAACCCACAGCTCATCGATCGGAGCTCATGGCTGACCGCTTATTGATTTTGGATCCTTAGATTGAAAAACAAGATGTTCTCTTGGAAATGATGCCCAGAAATCTTTCCCACCTCCCTTTTAGAAAAAGGGGGCGAAGGGGGAATTTCTGGAAGGGCTTGGATACAGAATTCAGCCGTTTGGGTTGGAGGATTCTGATCTTTGTGCTAATATTCCCATTTCAGATATTTTCACCCGGAAATGATGGGTCTTTATCCGTTTTGATCCCTGTACCATTCAGTCTTTTGCCATGATCGATTTAAGAAAGTCATCGCTGCGAATCAAATATTTCGCCGCTCCGTTTCTGATCCTCTCCATCATCCTTTTATGGAATCAGTGGCGGGTCTCCAGTCCCGATCCCGCCCTGAGGACGGCGCGGGAGTACCTTGAGGCGAAGTTCCCTGGGGCAAAATGGGAGCTGGGAAAGTGCGCCCTCGTGGGACAAGGGCTGGGAAAGAAGTGGAGGCTGGAGTTCAGCAGTCTTCAGCGGGACGGGAGGAGAATCCAGGCCAATCTCCTGGTGGACCGCTGGGTGCCGGAGAGGATCGTGGGAAGGTTCGTCCTAGTCCTGAGCCCCCCGCAGATCGTCGACGGGCAATGGAACAACCCGACTTTTTTGGAAAGACTCTTTTCCAAGGTTTCCCGCGAGTTTTTTTTCGCCGCCGGCTTCCTGTTCCTGGTTCTGCAAATTTTCTGGCTTTACCGGGTGCACGGCCGGGGCCTTTTTCGGAAAGCCGACGGAGCCATCCTTGCCGTTCTGGGGGGAGCCCTCATGCTGATCTTCACGGTTCTGGAGGTCCATCCGGGTTTCATGATCGCCTATCCGTTGATCCTTACTTTTCTGGGACTGGCGGCGGGCAGCACGGGGGGGAAGGCAAATGGCCGGGATCAGGAATAATCGCATTTCCCCAAGAACGATTCTGGCCGTCCTTTCGGTGAGCGTCGTGGTCGGGATTTGGTTCGTCCTGAATTCGGCTTTTGCTTTGGGAAGAATGTTAGGTGGTTAGAAAAGGTTGCAAGAGGCCGGAAATTGCTGAAAACCGGCTGAGATTTATAACCGGGAAAGGAGAAAAAAAGATGAAAAAGTGGTTTGCCGTGGTGGCAGGATTGTTTTTCGGTATCGCATTGCTGACTACAGGGGCCGGGGCCCAGCAATTTACCATTAAATATGCCGTTTCCTCGCCGCCGGACAGTTTCCACCAGGCTTATGCGGATAAATTCAAGGAGCTCTGCGAAAAGTATTCCGGTGGAAAGATCAAGGTAAATGTTTACGGCGGTGCCCAGCTGGGAAGCGAGCA